>NZ_KV811281.1:0-149907 GCF_001813025.1 Pseudomonas sp. HMSC066A08 | reverse complement strand
CAACGCCAACGCCAACGCCAACGCCAACGCCAACAGTGTCGCCGTCCGGATCGGTAGCACGGCAAGCCCCGGCGGTCTCCACGCGCGTCGCGGCGTCCACGCAAGCCCGGGAGCCGGCCAGCGTTTCGACGCCCCCGGTCGACGAACCGCCGCTGGTGCCGGTGTCCTCCCACCCGCAAATCGCAGGCCGGACGCATGAGCGGCCACAGCCCGGCCCCAGCTTCCCGGCGAAAACCGCAGCCGAGGTCGCGCCCACGGCGCAGGCCAGTGTCCAGGCTTCGCCGCCCGCGCCGACAGCGGGCGGCGAAGGCCACGGAGAAGAGCGTCGACAACCCGGAGAAACCGCTCCATCCGCACCGCCCCCCGACGACCAAGCGCCTGTGCCACTGCCCACCATGCAAACCCCCGGCGACCGCCTGCTGGCACGCCTGCTGGCATCGAACGGGAGCCGGCCACTGCCGCCGACCGATCTCGCGCGCCTGCTCGATGCCGTGCAGGGGCGCATCCAGGTCGCCAGCGCAGCCGAAAGCCATGCGGCGCGCCTGCTGGTGCGACTGCCCCAGCTCGGCGCCGTGGAGGTGCAGGTCCTGCATGGCCATGGCCAGTTGCAGGTCGAGATCAGTGCCAGCCCCGGCAGCCTGGCGTTGCTCCAGCAAGCCCGTGGCGAGTTGCTCGAACGCCTGCAACGGCTGCATCCGGAACAACCGGTGCAACTCACCTTCAACCAGCAGCAGGACAGCGGCCAGCGCTCGCGGCAACGTCGCTACCTGCATGAAGAGTGGCAAGCCGAATGAACGGTACGGACCTCGACCTGCCGCTCGCCAGCCGCGCCGAACTGGATCTCCAGCGACGTCTCGCACGTTGCCGTCGCCACTATGTCGGCAACGCTTTGCAAGCGCGCCTGGACATCGCCCAGGCCGCCCCCGACGTCGATCTCGAACTGAGCCTGGCGTGGGACGGCCTGCCCCTGCGCTTTCTCTGCCAGGCTCCGGCGCTGGCCCGTTGGCTCGCGCCGAACCTGCAGGAGGCAGCCTTCGCCAGCCTGCCGGCGGCCCTGCAACTGGCCTTGCTGGAACGCGAAGGCAACGTCTTTCCCGGCCTGGTCTGGTACGGCCTGAGCCCGACGCAACCGCGCGCTGCGATGGGCCTGCGCCTGAGCCTGGAGCGCGACGACCAGCGCCTGGCGCTCTGGCTCGACGGCGATCCCGCGACGCTGCTGGCACGCCTGCCGCCGCGCCCCTCGGCGCAACGCCTGGCCATACCGCTGCGCCTGTCGCTGCAATGGCCCGGCCTGCCGCTGGAGGCCGGCGAGCTGCGCACCCTGGAGCCCGGCGACCTGTTGCTGCTGCCTGCCGGTCATCGCCCCGACGCAGCGCTGCTGGGGGTTCTCGAAGGACGCCCCTGGGCGCGCTGCCAACTCCACTCCACGCAACTGGAACTGCTCGACATGCACGACAACCCCTCCCTCGCCGACAGCGAGGACCTGCACGAACTCGACCAACTGCCGATCCCGGTCAGCTTCGAGGTCGGCCGCCGCACCCTGGACCTGCATACCCTCTCGACCCTGCAGCCAGGCTCGCTGCTCGATCTCGACAGCGCCCTGGACGGCGAAGTGCGCATCCTCGCCAACCAGCGCTGCCTCGGTATCGGCGAACTGGTCAGGCTCCAGGACCGGCTCGGGGTGCGCGTAACCCGCCTGTTCGGACACGACGAAGCATGATCCAGTTGCCCGACGAGCTCGGCCTGATCCTCGGCCTGGCCCTGCTCGCGCTGGTACCGTTCATCGCGGTGATGGCGACCTCCTTCATCAAGATGACCGTGGTCTTCTCGCTGCTGCGCAATGCCCTGGGCGTCCAGCAGATTCCGCCGAACATGGCGATGTACGGGCTGGCGATCATCCTCAGCCTGTACGTGATGGCACCGGTCGGCTTCGCCACCCGCGACTACCTGCGCAACCACGATGTCAGCCTGAGCGACTCGGCATCGGTGGAACGCTTTCTCGACGAGGGCATGGCGCCCTACCGGAACTTCCTCAAGCGGCAGATCCAGGAGCGCGAACACACCTTCTTCATGGAAAGTACCCGCCAGGTCTGGCCCAGCGAATACGCCGAGCGGCTCGACCCGGACAGCCTGCTGATCCTGCTGCCGGCCTTCACCGTCAGCGAACTGACCCGTGCCTTCGAGATCGGCTTCCTGATCTACCTGCCCTTCATCGCCATCGACCTGATCATCTCCAACATCCTCCTGGCGATGGGCATGATGATGGTGTCGCCGATGACCATTTCCCTGCCGTTCAAGCTGCTGCTGTTCGTCCTCCTCGACGGCTGGGCGCGGCTGACCCACGGCCTGGTCATCAGCTACGGAGGCTGACCATGAGCAGCGCCGACATCCTCCACTTCACCAACCAGACCCTGTGGCTGGTGCTGGTCCTGTCGCTGCCGCCGGTACTGGTCGCGGCCCTGATCGGCACCCTGGTATCGCTGGTCCAGGCGCTCGCCCAGATCCAGGAGCAGACCCTCGGCTTCGTCGCCAAGCTGGTGGCCGTGGTGGTGGTACTGTTCGCCACCAGCGGCTGGCTGGGCGGCGAGCTGTACCGTTTCGCCGAAATGACCCTGCTGAAGGTGCCGCTGGTGCGATGAGCGTCCAGGACCTGCAGCAACTGCTGCTGACCTACAGCCTGCTGCTGCCGCGGATCATCAGTTGCTTCGTGGTCCTGCCGGTGCTGGCCAAGCAGACCCTGGGCGGCGGCCTGGTGCGCAACGGCGTGGCCTGCTCGCTGGCGCTGTTCGCCTACCCCATCGTCGCCGGCAGCCTGCCGCCGGCCCTCGGCGCGCTGGACATCGCCCTGCTGATCGGCAAGGAAGTGCTGCTCGGCCTGCTCATCGGCTTCGTCGCCACCATTCCCTTCTGGGCCATGGAAGCGACCGGCTTCATCATCGACAACCAGCGTGGCGCGGCACTCGCCTCGACCCTCAACCCCAGCCTGGGCAGCCAGACCAGCCCCACCGGGCTGTTGCTGACGCAGACGCTGATCACCCTGTTCTTCTCCGGCGGCGCCTTCCTCGCGCTGGTCGGCTCGCTGTTCAGGAGCTATGCCAGTTGGCCGGTGAGCAGTTTCTTCCCGCAGCTCGGCAGCCAATGGGTGGCATTCTTCTACGCGCAGTTCTCGCAGATGCTGATGCTCTGCGCGCTGTTCGCCGCGCCGCTGCTGATCGCCATGTTCCTCGCCGAGTTCGGCCTGGCGCTGGTCAGCCGCTTCGCTCCGTCGCTGAACGTGTTCATCCTCGCCATGCCGATCAAGAGCCTGGTGGCCAGCCTGCTGCTGGTGCTCTACCTGGGCATCCTCATGGAGCACGCCTACGATGCCCTGCTGCTCGCCGTCGACCCGCTGCGCCTGCTGCGGCCAGTGCTGGAGACGCCATGAGCGCCGAGAAGACCGAGCAGCCCACGGCGAAGAAGCTGCGCGACGCCCGCCGGCAGGGCCAGGTGGTGAAGAGCAAGGAAATTGTCTCCAGCGCGTTGATCCTGTCGCTGGTGGCGCTGCTGATGGGCTTTTCCGACTACTACCTGGAGCATCTCGGCAAGCTGCTCCTGCTGCCCGCCGAGTACATCGACCTGCCGTTTCGCCAGGCGCTGGAGACCATCCTGGAGAACCTTCTCCAGGAACTCCTCTACCTCCTGGCGCCGGTCCTGCTGGTCGCGGCGCTGGTGGTGCTGCTCAGCCATGTCGGCCAGTACGGTTTCCTGCTCAGCCTCGACAGCGTCAAGCCGGACCTGAAGAAGATCAACCCGGTGGAGGGCGCGAAGAAGATCTTCTCGATCCGGAGCCTGGTGGAGTTCCTCAAGTCGACCCTGAAGGTCGCCCTGCTCTCCCTGCTGGTCTGGCTGACCTTGCAGGGCAACCTGGCCAGCCTCCTGCGGATTCCCGCCTGCGGGCTGGACTGCGTGGCACCGGTGAGCGGGCTGATGCTCAGGCAGCTGATGCTGGTCTGCGCGGTCGGCTTCCTGGCGATTGCCGTCGCCGACTACGCCTTCGAACGCCATCAGCACTACAAGCAGTTGCGCATGAGCAAGGACGAAGTGAAGCGCGAGTACAAGGAGATGGAGGGCAGCCCGGAGATCAAGAGCAAGCGCCGGCAATTCCATCAGGAACTGCAATCGAGCAACCTGCGCGCGGATGTCCGGCGCTCCTCGGTGATCGTCGCCAACCCGACCCACGTCGCCATCGGCATACGCTATCGACGCGGCGAAACGCCCCTGCCGCTGGTCACCCTGAAGCACACCGACGCCCTGGCCCTGCGGGTCCGGCGCATCGCCGAGGAAGAAGGAATCCCGGTGCTGCAACGAGTTCCGCTGGCACGGGCGCTGCTGCGCGACGGCAATGTCGACCAGTACATACCGGCGGACCTGATCCAGGCCACCGCCGAAGTCCTGCGCTGGCTGGAAAGCCAGCAGACGGATACGCCCTGATCGCTATCGGGCAGGGCGGCCGCCTCGGCACCGACGACGAAAGACGCTGCGACCTGGCGCCGAAAAAAAGGGGCCCGAAGGCCCCTTTCGCATGCTTGCTACGGGTCAGTCCTTGTCCGGGATCCCGTGTACCACGCCCGCGGTATTGTCCAGCAGGCTCTTGGTCGCGGTCTGGATGAACGACTCCAGCTTCTTCTGCAGCTCGGCCTGGTCCGGCACGTCCTTGGTGATCACCGCCTTGGCATCGCCGCCCAACTGGTAATCGTAGACGCGCACGTCACCGTCCTTCGGCCGCACCAGGATGCGGTTGCCGGAGACGATGGCGACGTTCTGCTCGCTGCCCGACGGCTTGATCACGCCGAAGCCCTTGTCGCCTTCCGGCAGGTTCAGCAGGTCGCGGCCCCAGCACTGGTGGACGGTCTCGCCGCCGAGCAGGCCCATGATGGTCGGCACGATGTCGACCTGGGTACCGACGGTCGGCAGGTGGGTACCGAACTTCTCCTGGATGCCGGGGGCGATCAGCAGCAGCGGCACGTTGAAGCGGTGCAGGTCCATCTCGGTGAGCTGCTCGGGGCTGCCGAAGCCATGGTCGCCGACCACCACGAAAAGGGTGTCCTTGTAGTACGGCGACTTCTTCGCCTTCTCGAAGAACTGGCCCAGCGCCCAATCGGAATAGCGCATGGCGGTCAGGTGCTCGTCGAGCGAACCGTAGCCGGTCACGCGCTCCACCGGCAGGTCCTTCGGCAACGCATAGGGCACGTGGTTGGAGAGGCTCTGCAACAGCGCATAGAACGGCTTGCCGGTGCTCGCCAGCTTGTCCAGCTCCTCGTTGCCACGGGCGAACATGTCCTGGTCGGAGACGCCCCAGGTCGGATCGGAGAACACCGGGTCGACATAGTCGTTGCGGCCGATGAAGGTGGTCATGCCCTGGTTGCTGAAGAAGCCGGACTGGTTGTCCCAGGCGAAATCGCCGTTGTAGACGTAGACGTCCTCGTACTGGCGGGCGCTGAGCAACTGCGGCAGGCCGGAGAACTTGTGGCCGCCCTCCGGGGTTTGCATCAGGTATTCGAAGCCCGGCAGATTGGGGAAGCAGGCCATGGTGGCGAACATGCCCTGGTGGGTATGGGTGCCGTTGGAGAAGAACTGGGTGAACAGCAGGCCTTCCTTCGACAGCTTGTCGAAATACGGCGTGATGTTGCCCGGCGCGCCCAGGGCACCGACATAGTGGCCGGCGAAGCTTTCCAGCAGGACCACCACCACGTTGCGGATCGGCAGGGTATTCGCCGCCGGCGGGGTGAACTCGCGGCGCACCGCGGCCTCGTCGGCGTCCACCAGCTTGTCGTTGGGGGTCAGCAACATCTGCCGGGTGGTCTCCAGGGCGACCTTGTCGTCCAGGGTGGCCTTCCAGATGTTCGCGCGGTCTTCGGAGAAGCGCTCCTTGGCCGCCTTGACCAGGGTCAGGGTGCCGTTCAGGCCCAGTTGGTTGGCGAACATGGATTCGGTGGTGAAGGCATCGCCCCAGCGCAGCGGCGGGCCCTGGCGCAGGGTGCCGCGGGCGGCGAGGACGCAGACCAGCACGCAGAGGAACAGCACCACGCCGCGCACGTACCAGGGCGCGGCAGCGCCCGGCCGGGCGATCACGCTGTCTTCGCGCGGCTTGCGCTGGCTCGGGCGGGTCGCCAGGTCGATGGCCTTGAACACCCGGTACAGCACCCAGGTGGCGAAGGCCCAGGCCAGCAGGTAGCGGACCACCGGGAAGCCGTACCAGAGCATGCTCATGACGGTCTTCGGGTCTTCCGACATGTACTGGAAGACCAGGCTGTTCAAACGCTGGTGGAACTCGCGGTAGAAGTCCAGTTCGAGTACGCCGAGGAACAGGGTGATGCTGGCGAACAGCGTCAGCCATGTACGGAACAGGCCGCGAGCGGCCATCGCACGTACCGCGAACAGCGACAGCACCAGCGGCGCCACGGCATAGACGACGACCCGCAGGTCGAAACGCACGCCGTTGCCGAACGCTTCGAGGAAGGTGCTCGCCGGAGTCGCGCCGATCAGTTCGCGGTTGTAGATCAGCAAGGCCAGGCGCAGCAGGCTGAACATGACCAGCAGCACCAGCGCGCTGAGCGCGGTGAACGCCAGGTGACTGCGGATGGTGGGCTGGAACAGCCGTGGGGGCGATTGGGTGGTTCGGACTTCCGTTTGGTCCATGTTTACAATTCGCTCTTCTGTCGTTCGATTTCGAGAATGCGGTCCCGCCCCTGCTCGGCCAGCAGGTAGCGGCCGGGCCCGATGGGCAGTAGGGACTGTGCGGAACGCAGGCGCCGTACGATCACCTGCAGCGGCCCGTCGGGCGGCAGCAGCAAGGCTCGCGCGTTATGCGTCGAGTCCTCGGTGATCCACAGGCCTTCGCTGTCGCACAGCAGAAAACTCGGTGCATTCAGTCCGTTCAGCACCACCTCGTCCTCGGCCCCCTCGTGCAGACGCATGACGTGGCCGCGTTTCTTTTCCGTGTAGAAGACGCTTCCGTCCGGGCAGGCGGCCACCCCTTCGGAGCGCTGCAACCCCTCGCGCAGTATCGTCAGTCCGCCCGTCTCCGGGTCGTAGCGGAGAATCCGCCCGTCCAGGTCGCGATCCTCGGCGGCGTACAGGTAGCGGCCGTCGCTGGCGACGCCCTCCACCTGGATGCCGTCGAACAGCGGCCGGGCCTGCTGGGCATGCCACCAGAACACCGGAGAGGCGCCCTGCTCCTGGCTGATCGCGATGCCGTCGCGGAAGCTGGCCATGCCGTCGGGCTTGGACAGCCCGTCGAGCACCGTATCGCGGCTGCCATCGGCGGCGACGCGGAACACCAGGCCCTTGCCGTCCTGCAACTCCTGGCTCACGTAGAGCAGGCCGTCCGGGTCGCGGGCCAGGGCGCTGACGTGGGGAATGTCCTCGAGCACTACCCGGTAGGTCCAGCCGGAGACGGTGGCTGCCGGGGCGAAACGCTGCCAGCCGAGGAAGGCCAGGGCGATGAAGAGGACGCTACCGAGCAGGCAGGAGACTACTACGCCGCTCTGGCGCAATCGTTTGGTCAGCATTCGATGCACTCAAGGACAAAACTGCCATTTATAGCCATGGCAACGGAAAAAAGCGCGCAGATTTTCCCGGATCGATTGTGAAAAAAATGTTAGCTGGCAGTAACAGGGGATGTCGGAGCGACGCATGAAAAAGGGCCTTGCGGCCCTTCCTGATGAAGCGTCAGTCGTTGTCCTGCTTGCCGATGGCCTGCAGCACATACTGCGGCAGAGCAAACGCGCCCAGGTGGATATCGGCGTTGTAGTAGCGGGTGGCGATGCCGCTGTCGCGGAAGCGCTGGCGCAGCGTTTCCAGCGGAAGGCGACGCAGGCCTTCGCGGGTCGAGCCCCAGGCGAAGGTCATGGCGCCGCCGATATAGGTCGGCACCGCCGCCTGGTAGAAATGCCAGTCGGCGAACAGCCCGTCGGTACGTGCGGCCGTGGTGCGCACTTCCTCCAGTTGCATGAACGGCGTGCCGTTCTGGGTGACCAGGATGCCACCCTCGTTCAGGCAGCGCCGGCAGGCCTGGTAGAAGTTCTCGGAGAACAGCACCTCGCCAGGGCCGATCGGGTCGGTGGAGTCGGAGATGATCACGTCGAAGCGTTCTTCCGTGGTAGCCACGAAGCGCATGCCGTCGTCGATCACCAGGTTCAGCCGCGGGTCGTCGAAGGCGCCCTGGGAGTGGTTGGGCAGGAACTCCTTGCACATGTCGACCACGGTGCCGTCGATCTCGACCATGGTGATCCGCTCGACGCTCTTGTGCTTGGCCACCTCGCGCAGCATGCCGCCGTCGCCGCCGCCGATGATCAGCACGCGCCGGGCCGCGCCGTGGGCGAGGATCGGCACGTGGGTGAGCATCTCGTGGTAGATGAACTCGTCGGCCTCGGTGGTCTGGATCACTCCGTCGAGCGCCATCACCCGGCCCATCCGGGCGTTTTCGAAAATCACCAGGTGCTGGTGCTCGGTGCGCACCTCATGCAGCATGTTGTCGATGCTGAAGCGCTGGCCGTAGCCCTGGTACAGAGTTTCCTGATAATCGCTCATGGGCCGGGATCTCCCTGGTAAGGCTGCAATCTGGCAGCGGGACTTGCCCGCGCCGCGAAGAAAGGCGCGCATTCTACGCTGGCGGCAATGACAGGTCGAACCCCGCCGGCGGATGGCGCCGGCTGCGCCGGACAGGTATCGTCTGCCCATGAGCCAGCCTACCTCTCCCCTCGTCCTGCACCTGCCCTACCAGTCACCCTGGGAATGGCGCCAGTTCCACCAGCATTTCGCCCTGCGCCTGCTCGCCGGTGTCGAAAGCCTGGGCGACGACCATTATGCCCGCAGCTTCCGGGCCAACGGCCGCCCGGCCTGGTTCGAGGTGCGACCGCTGGCGGAACGCCAGGCCCTGGCGCTGAGCCTCAGCCCGTCCGCCCAGGCCCTGGCCGCCGAACTCGAGGCACGGGTCCGCCGGATGTTCGACCTGGACAGCGACCCGGCCGCCATCGCCCGGCATTTCGCCGGGGATCCCCTGCTCGGCCCGCTGGTGGCCGCCAATCCGGGGCTGCGCCTGCCGGTGGCCTTCGACCCCTTCGAACAGGCGGTGCGCGCCATCGTCGGCCAGCAGGTCACGGTGAAGGCCGCGGTGACCATCACCGGGCGCCTGATCCAGCGCCTCGGCGAGCCGCTGGAAAATCTCGGCTACGCCGGCATCAGCCACCTGTTCCCGACGCCCGCCGCGCTGGCGCAAGCCAACCTCGACGGCATCGGCATGCCCGGCAAACGGGTACAGACGCTGCAACGCTTCGCCGCGGCGATCGCCTCGGGAGAGCTGAGCCTGGACCTGGCGGACGGCCCCGAGGCCCTGGTGGAGCGCCTCTGCGCGCTGCCCGGCATCGGCCCCTGGACCGCCGAATACATAGCCCTGCGTGCCATGGGCGAAGCCGACGCCTTCCCCGCCGCCGACCTCGGCCTGCTGAAATCCACGGTCTGGGGGACGCAAGGCATCGATGCGCGCAGCCTCAAGGCCCGCGCCGAGGCCTGGCGGCCTTGGCGCGCCTACGCTGCGATCCACCTGTGGAACCACTACGCCGCAGGCGGCTAGCGCCGCGGCGGGAGGCTACAACCTGAGGTTGCCGCGCGGGCCGGCGATGGCCCAGATGATCAGGCCGAGCACCGGCAGGACGATGATCACCAGGACCCGGATGATCTTCATCCCGGTTTCCGCAGCGCTTTTCAGGATGTTGACGATGGCCCAGATATCCAGGGCCAGGATGACCAGGCTGATCAGCCCGCTGAGGGTGGAACCCATGGCGCGATGCTCCCGAGCAAGAGAGTTCCCTCAGGATAGCCGGCGCGTTCACTCCACGACGATGTCGGCGAAGCTGGCCACCGTCGGATGGCCGTCAAGGCTGCCGCCTTCGCGGGCCAGGCCGAGCGTGCGCATGCCCGCGTCGCGCGCTGCATCCAGCTCCTGCACGACGTCGGAAAGGAAAAGGATCTCCGCGGCCGGCAGGCCGATGGCCCCGGCGATCCGCGCATAGGAGGCGCTTTCCCGCTTCGGCCCGCTGGTAGTGTCGAAGTAGCCGGAAAACAGCGAGCCCAGGTCGCCGGCCTCGGAACAGCCGAAGATCAGCTTCTGCGCCTGGATCGAGCCGGAGGAATAGACGTACAGGTCCAGCCCACGGGCCTTCCACTCGCGCAGCGCCTGCACCGCGTCCGGGTAGACGTGGCCCTTCAACTGACCGTCGCGGTAGCCCTGGGCCCAGACCATGCCTTGCAGGGCCTTCAGCGGCGTCGCCTTGCGGTCCTCGGCGATCCATTGCAGGAGGATCGCGATCGTCCGCTCGACATCGGCGTCCGCCTCACCGCTCTCGGCACGCACCGCCGCCAACTGTGCGGCTACCTCGGTCTCCCCGGCGTGTTCGCGGACGAAGCCCGGCAGGTGCCGGGCGGCATAGGGAAACAGCACGTCGAAAACGAAGCTGACCGCGCTGGTGGTGCCTTCGATGTCGGTGAGGATGGCTTTGATGGTCATGCGGACTCCGGATGAAACCGCCCCCGGCAGGACCGGGGGCGCGGATGGTGACGGATGGGACGGTGCCTCGCTCAGTCTTCCAGCAGGGGGAAGCGGCTGGCGATGTCGTCGCCGGTGAACTGGGCGACCCAGCCCTCCGGGTTGTTGAACAGGCGCACGGCGACGAAATGCGGGTGCTCGCCCATGTCGAACCAGTGGCGGGTGCCGGCCGGCACCGAGATCAGGTCGTTGCGCTCGCAGAGCACGGCGTAGACATGCTCCTCGATATGCAGGACGAACAGGCCGCGCCCGGCCACGAAGAAGCGCACCTCGTCCTCGCCATGGCGGTGCTCGTCGAGGAACTTGGCGCGCAACTCGGCCTTCTGCGGGTGGTCGCTGTTCAGGCTGACCACGTCCACGGTGATGTAGCCGCGCTCGCGCTTGAGCCGCTCGATCTCGTGGGCGTAGGCGGCGACCACCTCGTCCTGGCTGGCGCCGGCGGCGATGGGCGCGGCGGCTTCCCAGCGTTCGAAACGGACGCCGACCTCGGCCAGGGTCGAAGCGATGTCCTCGGCATGGGTCAGCAGCTTCAGCGGCTGCTCCGGCTGGTTCTCGTGATAGACGGTAAGGCTGCTCATCGGCTCAGACTCAGTACTTTCAGTTCACACTCGAACAGAAACTCGAAAGCTTCCACCTGACGCAGGGCATCGCTCATGCGCGCGCCCCAAGTGTACAGCCCGTGGCCGCGGATCAAATACCCCGGGCAGTGCGGATGCGCATCCAGCCAGGGCTGCACGCGGCTGGCCAGGCGGGCGATGTCCTGGTCGTTGTCGAAGATCGGCACCTCGACCTGTCCTTCGTGGGTGGTGACCCCGGCGAAGGCCTTCTGCAATTCGTAGTCCCGCAACACCAGGCGATCGCCGCGGACCAGGCGGGAAAGCACGGTGGCATTCACCGAGTGGGTATGCAGCACCGCGCCGATCGCCGGGCTCCAGGCATACAGCTGGGTGTGCAGGAGGGTCTCCGCCGAGGGTTTCTTGCCCGGTTCCAGGCTGTTGCCGGCCAGGTCGGTGGCCAGCACGTCGTCGAAGCCCAACTGGCCCTTGTGCTTGCCCGAGACGGTGAGCAGCGCGCGCTGTTCGTCCAGGCGCGCGGAGTAGTTGCTGCTGGTCGCCGGTGACCAGCCGCGGCCGTAGAGGAACCGGCCGGCGTCGATGATCTGCTGGGTCAGCTGTTCACGGTTGTCGTTCATGCCCGCACCTCTTGCAAACGGGTACTGATGATAGCGGCTGCCAGCAAGGCTGCCAGGCTGGCGATGGCGAAGGTCCAGGCAGGGCCCAGGCTGTTCCAGCTATAGCCGGAATACAGCGCGCCCAGGGCTCCGCCGGTACCGGCCAGCGCAGCATACAGGGCCTGGCCCTGTCCCTGCTGGCGCGGGCCGAAGCTACGCTGCACGAAATGGATGGCAGCCGCATGAAAACTGCCGAAGGTGGCGGCATGCAGCGTCTGGGCAAAGACCAGCAGCGCCAGGCTGTCGGCCAGGTTGCCGAGAAGCAGCCAGCGCAGCGACGCCAGCAGGAAGCTCGCGGCCAGCACCTGGCGCAGGCTGAAACGTTGCAGCAGGCGTGGCATGACGAGGAACAGCATGACCTCGGCGACCACCCCCAGCGCCCAGAGCAGACCGATCAGCGCCCGGCTGTAGCCCAGCGATTCCAGGTGCAGGGTCAGGAAGGTGTAGTACGGCCCATGGGACAGCTGCATCAGGCACACGCACAGGTAGAACGCCAGCACGCCCGGCTGGCGCAACTGGGCGAGGAAGCCGCCCTCGCCTTCGCGCGGTTCGCGATGGGTCGGCTGGGCGTTGGGCACCCACCAGCTGCACAGCACGATGCCGAGCATGATACCCAGCAGCGTCGCCGGGTAGACATCCAGGCTCAGGCGCTCGAACAGCGCGCCGAGACCGACCACGGTGCAGATGAAACCGATCGAGCCCCACAGGCGAATCCGGCTGTAGCTGGCGCTGCGCTCGCGCAGGTGGGCCAGGGTGATGACCTCGAACTGCGGCAGCACGGCGTGCCAGAAGAACGCGTGCAACGCCATCACCAAGGCCAGCCACGCGTAGCTGTGGCTGACGAAGATCAGCGAGAAGCCCAGCGCCGTGCATACCGCGCCGAAGCGCACGATGGCCAGGCGCTGGCCGCTGCGGTCGCCCAGCCAGCCCCACAGGTTGGGCGCGACGCAACGCATCAGCATGGGAATCGCCACCAGCTCGCCGATGCGCGGGCTGGGGAAGCCCAGGTGATGGAAATACAGGGCGAGGAACGGCGCCGTGGCGCCGAGCAGGCTGAAATAGAAGAAATAGAAGCTGGACAGGCGCCAGTAGGGAACCGCGCTGGTCACGATCCGCCGTTCACCCGTCCCGCAGCGCGGCCTGCCACAGCCCTCACAGCTGCGGCAGGACCGGCGTGTCGACGCGCACGTCGGCGTTCTGCCCACGCTGGCGCAGCAACTGGTCGAGCAGGACGATGGCCATCATCGCCTCGGCGATCGGCGTGGCGCGGATGCCGACGCACGGGTCGTGACGACCCTTGGTGATCATGTCCACCGGCTCGCCGGCGGTATCGATCGAACGGCCGGGAGTGGTGATGCTGGAGGTCGGCTTCAGTGCCAGGTGGGCGACGATCGGCTGGCCGGAGGATATCCCGCCGAGGATGCCGCCGGCATTGTTCGACAGGAAGCCTTGCGGGGTCAGTTCGTCGCGGTGCTCGGTGCCGCGCTGGGCGATGCTGGCGAAGCCGGCGCCGATCTCCACGCCCTTCACCGCGTTGATGCTCATCAGCGCATGCGCCAGTTCGGCGTCCAGGCGGTCGAAGATCGGCTCGCCCAGGCCCGGCGGCACGCCTTCGGCAACCACGGTGATCTTCGCCCCGACCGAATCCTGGTCGCGGCGCAACTGGTCCATGTAGGCCTCCAGCTCCGGCACCTTGTCCGGGTCGGGGCTGAAGAAGGCATTCTGCTCGACGCTGTCCCAGCTCCTGAACGGAATCTCGATCGGCCCGAGCTGGCTCATGTAGCCGCGCACCTGGATGCCCAGGCCCGCCAGGTATTTCTTGGCGATAGCCCCGGCGGCCACGCGCATGGCGGTCTCGCGCGCCGAGGAACGGCCGCCGCCGCGGTAGTCGCGCACGCCGTACTTGTGGTGGTAGGTGTAGTCGGCGTGGGCCGGGCGGAACAGGTCCTTGATCGCCGAGTAGTCCTTGGATTTCTGGTCGGTGTTGCGGATCAGCAGGCCGATCGGCGTACCGGTGGTCTTGCCCTCGAACACCCCGGAAAGAATCTCCACCTCGTCGGCTTCCTGGCGCTGGGTGGTGTGCCGGCTGGTGCCGGGCTTGCGCCGGTCGAGGTCGCGTTGCAGGTCCCGGGCGGACAGTTCCAGCCCCGGGGGGCACCCATCGACGATGGCGACCAGCGCCGGGCCGTGGCTTTCGCCTGCGGTGGTGACGGTGAAGAGCTTGCCGTAGGTGTTGCCGGACATGCGAGGCTCCGCGTGAGGACGAGAGGGAAAGACATCGGAGTATACCCGTCAGGGACGGGCCTGCGAACCTTCCCCGGAGGACGCGATCAAAGCGCTATCATCGACCCATGAAGACCTCCATGCCGCGCGCCCTCCTCGCCCTGTTCTGCCTGCTCGCCAGCCTGGCCCACGCCGCTCCCAACAGCATCCTGCACCGCCCCTACGACCTGGACACCGGGCACGGCGTGCTGCGCGGCTCCTTGCTGCTACCCCGCAGCGCCGTGCCGCCGCCGGTGGTCCTGCTGGTCGCCGGCTCCGGTCCCACCGACCGCGACGGCAACAACCCCTTCGGCGGCAACAACCGCTACCTGCTGCGTCTCGCCGAGGCCCTGGCCGAACGCGGAATCGCCAGCGTGCGCTACGACAAGCGTGGAGTCGCCCGCAGCCTGGCGGCGGCGCCACGCGAGGAAGACCTCAGCGTCGGCGTCTATGTCGACGACGTGGTCGCCTGGAGCGAGCGGCTGGCCCGCGACCCGCGCTTCTCCCGGCTGATCCTGGTCGGCCATAGCGAAGGCGCGCTGATCGCCAGCCTGGCGGCGCCTCGCACGCCGGCCGAGGAATTGATCGCCATCGCCGGCAGCGGCCAACCCATCGACCGGGTGTTGCGCGAGCAACTGCGCGGTCGCCTGCCGCCGGCGCAACTGCGCCGGGCCGACTCGGTGCTGGCTTCGCTGAAGGCCGGCGAGACCCGCGGCGATATCCCGCCGGCGCTCTCCAGCCTGCTCCGCCCCAGCGTGCAACCGTACCTGATCTCGTTGTTCCGCGAAGACCCGGCCCGCGCGTTCGGCCGCCTGCGCATCCCGACCCTGATCGTCCAGGGCCGCAATGACATCCAGGTCGGCGTCGCCGACGCCGAGGCGCTCCAGCGGGCCAAGCCCGACTCGCAACTGGTGCTCATCGACGGCATGAACCACATCCTGCGGATCGCCCCGAGCACCGGTCTGCAGCAGCTTTCCGCCTACAACGACCCGAACCTGCCGCTGGCCCGGCAACTGGTCGAGGCGGTCAGCCGCTTCATCCTGCGCGGCGCAGAGGCGGAAAAAGGCCGCTGAGCCGCTACAGAAATCGCTTCCCGCGCCGACAAGTTCTGAAAGCCGGCCCGTGAAGGCGGCCGGCCAGAGGATGTCCGATGATCGATAGCGATACCCAACCGGCCGCAGAAGAAGCCGAGAAGAAACCGCCGCACCCCTGGGCCGAACTGGCGCCGGAGCATTTCCGCCTGCTCCGCCTGGCGCCGCTGCCCACCGACCGCGCGACCGGCGCCCGCCCCCTGCGCTTCGTCCAACTCGGCAGGGTCGAACGGCACAGCGCGGACCAGAGCCTGCTGCGCCTGAGCATCCAGGTGCCAGGCCTGATGCTGCGCAAGGAGCAGAACCTGCTGGAGGTCTGGGCCGATCATCGCAACAAGGAAGTGCGTTTCGGTTCGGACGCCGGGCTCAGCCTGGAACCCCTGAACCGCGGGCTGGGCCGTTTCCTGCTGGCCCAGGCGATCGCCTGGGCGCAACGACGCTGGGCCCACTACAAGGTGGAAGGCGGCGCACTGGCGCTGAAGGATGGCCTGACCGAAGACGCACGCCTGCGCCGCGACCATTTCATCCGCGCCCAGGGCTTCGACGTCAGCTATGAGGACCAGCGGTTGCTCAAGGCCCGCTACAGCGCCGGCCGGGTCAGCGAGCTGCACAGCGATTGGCACAAGGACAAGGTACAGATCGTGCCGCTGCTGGACGCCGCGGCGATGCTGGAACAGGCCGAGCAGACCCTGCAGGCCCAGGAGGCGGAGATCCGCCAACTGGAACAGCGCATCAACCACTACCGCCGCGACGACACCAGCCTGCGCTTCACCATCGCCTGCCTGACCGCCTTCGCGGTGTTCCAGGCCGGCCTGCTGATCTGGATCGCCACTCACTGAACCGGCGGCACCAGCCGCCTTCGATCACTTTTCCAAGCGCGAACGGAACAGTTCCCGGTGCTCGCGGCACTGCGCGGCGGACAGCATGAACACCCCGTGGCCGCCGTGCTCGAACTCGAGCCAGGTGAAGTCCACTTCCGGGTACAACGCCTGCACATGGACCTCGCTGTTGCCTACCTCGACGATCAGCAGGCCTTTCTCGCTGAGGTGGTCGGCCGCCTCGGCGAGCATCCGTCGCACCAGGTCCAGGCCGTCGTCGCCGCAGGCCAGGCCGAGTTCAGGCTCATGATGGAACTCCGCCGGCATGTCGGCGAAGTCCTCGGCATCCACGTAGGGCGGATTGGACACGATCAGGTCGAAGCGCTGGCCGGGCAGCCCGGCGAAACCGTCGCCCTGGACGGTGTAGACCCGCTCGCCGAGGTCGTGGCGCTCGATATTGACGTTGGCCACCTCCAGCGCATCGAAGGACAGGTCGGCGAGCACCACCTCCGCCTGTTCGAACGCATAGGCACAGGCGATGCCGATGCAGCCTGAACCGGTGCAGAGGTCGAGGATTCGCGTCGGCTCGGCCGGCAGCCAGGGCGCGAAGCGCTGCTCGATAAGCTCGGCGATAGGCGAGCGCGGCACCAGCACGCGTTCGTCGACGCTGAAGGGAATCCCGCAGAACCAGGCTTCGCCCAGCAGGTAGGCCGCCGGAATCCGTTCCTCGATGCGCCGCCGGAGGATCTCCGCCAGTTCGGCGCGTTCATCGTCTTCCAGGCGACAATCCAGGTAGCTGTCAGAAATTTCCCAGGGAAGGTGCAGGGAGCCCAGAACCAGGTGGCGCGCCTCGTCCCAGGCATTGTCGGTGCCGTGACCGAAGAACAGGCCGGCGGCGTGGAAACGGCTGACAGCCCAGCGGATGTAGTCGCGCAGGGTGAGCAGACGGGACTCGGACATGACGGAATTGCTCCTCGCAACGCACAAAAGGGCGACATTCTAGCCGATCGCGCCGGAGCTGGCCTCCAGCGCGGGAAGTCCATACCACTTTAGTGCGCATGCGGCAAAGGTTCACAGGCTCGCCGATAGGGGCCAGAATGAAAGGCATGTGCCTTCTCAGGAGTAGTGACATGCCTCATCCGCTCACCCTTTTGCAGATCAGCGGACGCGGCTACCCGCCAGCCCCCCTTCGGCAGAGCACCTTGCTGATCATCGATGCCCAGGAAGAGTACCGCAGCGGCGCCCTGCGCCTGCCAGGCCTCGACGCCGCGGTCGCGGAGATCGGCGTGCTGGTGCAGGCGGCCCGCGCCAGCGGTACGCCCATCGTGCATGTACGCCACCTGGGTATCCAGGGCGGCCTGTTCGATCCGCAAGGGCCGCGCGGCCAGTTCCTCCCGGAACTGCAACCGGAAGCCGGGGAAAAGGTCGTGGAGAAACGCCTGCCCAATGCCTTCTCCGGCACCGAGCTGCACGACCTGTTGCAGAACCATGGCCGTCTCGACCTGATCGTCTGCGGTTTCATGACCCATTCCAGCGTCAGCACCACCGTGCGTGCGGCCAAGGACTACGGCTACCGCTGCACCCTCGCCGACAGCGCCTGCGCCACCCGCGACATACCCACCCTGAACGGCGGGGTCCTGAGCGCCGCGGACCTGCAACGTGCCGAGATCGCCGCCCTCGGCGACAACTTCGCGGCGATCGTCGCCCAGGCCCGGGAACTGCTCTGACCGCCCATCCAGCCGCCCTCCCGTCCCGCCCTGCGGAGGACTAGTCTGCCTGCAGGGCCATGGCTTGCGGCGAGAAGACGAGCGGCGCACGGTTTGCTCCCGGGAACCCGGGAACCCGGCCGGAAGGTTCCGGTCCTAGCCCCGATGACACACGAGGAAGTCGGGATGAAGTTGTCCGATAGTTTCGATGCGCGCCGGCTGCGCCCGCGCCGGCCGAGAGTCTGGCGCTGGCGCCTGGCGGCGGCGTTCGCGGCCCTGGTGGCGAGCCTGGGCGTACTGCTGTCGCTGGCCGGCACCTCGGCCTTGATCGGCCGCCAGCCGGCTGTCGGCATGCTGCATATCGAACCCGCCGCCGGCGGCGTATTGCTGGCCCTTGGCCTGCTGTCGCTCTGCCTCGGCGTGTTCTTCTGGCGTTTCAGCCGCCGCCGCAGCCGCCGCAACAGCGATCTGAGCCTGTCGCCGAACCTGATGAAAAAGCGCGACTGAGCGGGCTGCCGGCGTCCGGCCGATCCGGTAAACTGCGCCGCTTCGCGGAGGCTCCCATGCAAGACGACGACTTTTCCCTGTTCAAGAGCGAGATGCGTGGCGTCAAGCGCATTTCGGTCGACCGAGCCGATACCGGCAAACCTCGCAACGACCGCCAGCAACTCAAGCAGCGCCAGCTCAATGCCAGCGTGCGCAACGACGAAATCCGCGTCGATGGCCTGTCCGACCAGTTCGTCATCGACGTCGGCCCCGAGGACGAGCTGTCCTGGGCCCGCGACGGCGTCCAGGAAAGCCAATTGCGCAAGCTCAAGCAGGGCCTGGTGCCCTTCGACGGTAGCCTCGACCTGCACGGCATGAGCGTGGAGAAGGCCCGGCAGACGCTATGGGACTTCCTTGCCGAAGCCACCCGCCTGGAAATCCGCTGCGTGCGCGTGACCCATGGCAAGGCCGCGCGCAAGGACGGACGCAGCCCGCTGGTGAAAAGCCACGTCAATACCTGGTTGCGCCAGCACCCGCAGGTGCTCGGTTTCACCTCCTGCCTGCCACGCCACGGCGGCACCGGCTCGGTCTACGTGATGCTGCGCAGGACCATGCTCGAAGGCCGCGACGAGTAGCCGGCAACCGCCGAGTCTTGCCAGCGGCCCGGCGACGTCCTACCCTCCGCGCTGGTAATCGTCTGACTGGAACGCCCATGTCCCTGGAACAACACTACTCCTCGATCCTCACCCAGCTCGGCGAGGACGTTAACCGCGAAGGTCTGCTGGACACGCCCAAGCGTGCCGCCAAGGCCATGAAGTACCTGTGCCGCGGCTACGAACAGAGCCTGGAAGAAGTCGTCAACGGTGCCCTGTTCAGCTCCGACAACAGCGAAATGGTATTGGTCAAGGACATCGAGCTGTACTCGCTCTGCGAGCACCACCTGCTGCCCTTCATCGGCAAGGCCCACGTGGCCTATATCCCGAACGGCAAGGTGCTCGGCCTGTCGAAGGTCGCGCGGATCGTCGACATGTACGCCCGCCGCCTGCAGATCCAGGAGAACATGAGCCGGCAGATCGCCGAGGCGGTCCAGCAGGTCACCGGCGCCCTCGGCGTCGCGGTGGTGATCCAGGCCCAGCACATGTGCATGATGATGCGCGGCGTGGAGAAGCAGAACTCGTCCATGGTCACTTCGGTGATGCTCGGCGAATTCCGCGACAACGCCGCCACTCGCAGCGAATTCCTCAGCCTGATTCGCTGAGGCCAGGTCCGCTGGCGAAAGAACCGGCCCCACTGGGCCGGTTTCGCGTTTCCCTCCCCGGCGATCAGCCGAAGAAGCGCTTCATCGAGCGCGACAACCAACCGCCCTCGCTCTTGTCCTTGACCAGTTCGGACATGCTGTGGCGTACCGCATCCACGTAACCGGCGTCGTCGTTGCGGATGTGGTTGAACAGCCAGCGCGAGAGCAAGCCCTTGAGTTCGTCGCCGACATCCTCGCCGGCCTGGAAGCGCACCCGGTATTCGGAGACCCGGCGGATGAACAGCTCGTGGATCTTCTTGTGCGCCCGGGAAAACTGGTAGCCGGCATCCTCCATCAGGGTTTCCTCGAAGGCGAAGTGCGACAGCGTGTAGTCCACCAGCTCCTCGATCACCTCGGCGATCGCCGCGTGTTCCTTGCCTTGCTGGGCGTCGTGCAGGTGATTGATCATCTCGACGATGCGTTTGTGTTGATTGTCGATGACCTGAATACCGGTATTCAGGTCATCCTGCCAGACCAGATGCGCCATGATGACTTCCCCCAAGCGAACAGCGAACGGCCTTTCCGAACGGCCTGGGGCCAGGGTATTTTTGTGACGCAGTGCGGGTATTGACGCCGGTCAAGCGGGACAAGATGTTAATGAATTTCGAATGAATTCATTCGCCGCCTCGCGGCGCGGCGGCGTGCCCGCTCGATCCACTCGGTTTCGCGCGGCTGAACATCGACCATCGTCGCCAGAAAGCGGCGTCACCAGCGGTCCCGACAGGACAGGAAGGAAATGAACCTGATCGCGCACGTGGAAATACCGGTGTCCGACCTGGAGAGGGCGATGCGTTTCTACGCCTCGGTGTTCGGAGTGGCGTTCGGCAAGGTAGCCACCCTGCACGGAAGCAGAATGGCGCATTTCCCCTTCGAGGAAGGCCGTGACGGTGCCAGCGGCGCACTCGCCGAGGGCGACGTCTACGTGCCTACGCCACATGGGGCGATCATCTACCTGAATGTCGCGGATCTGGATGCCGTCCTTGCTCGGGCCCTCGGCGAAGGCAGCGAAATCCTCTTCCCGAAGACGCCGCTTGGCGACGGCGTGTTCATCGCCGAGATCAGGGACAGCGAAGGCAACCGTATCGCCCTGCAGAGCGCTTGCGGAGAGCAGCCATAGAGGCCCTGCAAACCGAGCGCCGCCGGCTCAACGGGCGAAAACGCCGGCCAGCCAGGAACGCCGTGCGCCCAGCGCTTCCTGCAATTCGCGGACGCCGATGCAGCGCCGTTCGGGGTCGAGGCTCAGGGCGGTACGCAGCGCCGGCCAGCAGCGCCGAGGCAGGTGTCCGGGCGCGCGCAACTGGCGCTCCAGCCCCTGCTCCCGGGCCTGGTTCGAGGGCAGGCGGCGGAACGGATGGCGACCGTCGGCCAGTTCGTAGAGGACGCAGGCCAGCGCATACAGGTCGGTCGCCGGCGACAACGGCGCGCCCTCGAGCAGTTCGGGAGCGGCGTAGCCCGGAGTCCAGGCGTCGATGCAGCCCCGGCTGAGCTGCGGCAGGCCGTCCAGGATGCCTGCCTGCGCCTGGCCGAGGCCGAAGTCGAAGAGCCGCACGCCCTCCTCGCCGAGCATCACGTTGCTCGGCTTCAGGTCGCCATGCAGCACCCCTTGTTCGTGGACATAGGCCAAAGCATCCAGCAACGGCCGGGCGATCGCGCTCAGTTCGGACCAGGGCAGGCCTTCGGGGCGCTCGCAGAGCAGGCGGTCGAGCGGCAGGCCAGACATGAGTTCCATGACGATGTAGGCGCGCTGGCATGCGGTGTCGACGTCGAAAGTGAACAGACGCACGACGTTCGGATGGCGCAAGCGCCGGGTCAGGGCGAACTCGCTATAGAGCAAGGCGCTGCCGTCGGGTGACTCGGCGACCGATTCGTTGAGCAGCTTCAGCGCTACCAGCGGCGCCGGGTCGCCGAACTGCTCATGGAGCAGGTCCCGGGCACGGTATACCGTCCCCATGCCGCCGGCGCCGAGCATCCGCTCCAGACGGTAGCGTCCGGAAAGAACGTCCGGCAGCGGACCGGGCAACACGGCCGGCAGGTCCGGCGCCGAGGCGGTCGGGGCGGCGAAGGCGAAATAGGTCAGGTTCGCGCCGCCCTCCTCCTCCGGCAGCAGCTCCAGCGACGACAGCGGTTCGTTCATTGGCGGATCACCACGGCCGTCAGGTTGTCCCGCGCGGCGCCGCTCAAGGCGCCGTCGAACAGCCGCTCCACCGCCACCTGCGGCGATGCCAGGCTCAACGCGCGGCCCAGTGCATCGGCGCTCAGCTCTTCGTAGAGTCCGTCGCTGCAGAGCAGGAAGACATCACCGGGATGCACCTCCAGTTCCAGCACGTCCAGCACCAGTTGTTCGCTGGCGCCGACGGCACGGGTCAGCGCGCGCGCCGAGGGATAGGCGCGGGCCTGCTCGATATCCATCCGCCGTTCGTCGACCAGTCGCTGCAACAGCGAGTGGTCGCGGGACAGCTGGTACAGCCGCTGGCCGCGCCACAGGTAGCAGCGGCTGTCGCCAACCCACACGCAGGCCGCCCGCGAACCCTCGACGACCAGTGCCACCACCGTACTGCCGATGATCCTGTCGCCGCGCTCGGCGCTGAGGGTGAGTTCCTCGCCCAGGCGCCGGTTGAGCCAGTGCAGGCACCGGCGCATCGCGTTCAGGCGCTCGTCGAATCCCGCCCGGGCCGGCAATTCCGCCAGGCTGGTGACGATCATCCGGCTGGCCAGGTCGCCGGCCTGGTGCCCGCCCATGCCATCGGCGACCGCCCAGAGCCCGCGATCCGGGCAGTCCAGGAAGGCATCCTCGTTGCGCGCGCGGACCTTGCCGCGATCCGTGCGCGCCGCGCTGCGCCAGGGCTCGGTGCGTTGCATCAGAGCTGCACCGGCATGCGGAAGCTGCGCAGGACCGCGAGATCGAACGGATTCGGCGTGCGCTGGGCGAGCAGCAGGTAGTTGGCGCGCAGGCCGCCCAGGTCGGCCTTGAGCACCATCACGTCACGCCCGCTGAGGTACTCGGTCTGCATCAGGTCGAACAGCCTGAACAGCGACCAGGGCCCGGTATTGCGTTCGATTCCCACCGGTCGCCCGGCCATCTTCTCCAGCACCAGGCTGGTGCGGCCGCCGTCGGCGTCGCTGGGCCACTTGAACGACATCGGCACGATCGGGCCGTGGCGGTATTCCATGGATTGACCGTCGAAACGGAACTCGGCGCGGCTGACGCCAGGATCGAGGGTATAGGGCTCCAGGCGGAAGCGCACCTGCGGCTCGGCCGGGTTCTCGGCGAAGAAGCTCTGGCGGATCACCTGGGCCGTGCCCATCTGGTCGAGATAGACCTTGGACATCGGCAGGCTGTAGCCGTCCACGCTGCGCAGGCGGTAGCTGCCCGGGTCGCCGCTGACGAAGGGCCGCATGTAGGTTTCGAAGAAGCGTTCGGCGACGCCCTGCGCCTTGAAGAACTCGCGGAAATCGCTGACCGCGACATCGCTGGCGCTGTGCGCGTTGAACGGGTAGCGCTTGTTGATCGCCTTGCTGTAGAAACCGTACAGCTCGCTCTGGTAGCGCTGGTTGAGGTACAGGTAGGCATCGCCGAGGACCAGCCGCCAGGCGTCTTCGGCCAGCACGCTGAACCATCCGCCGAGCGGTCGCGGCAGTCGCGCGGAGGCGTTGCGCAGGTTGCTCAGGGCATCGCGCTGGCCGCCCATGCGGCTCTTCGCCATGTCGAAAGCCGCCTGCTCCGGCTGGCTGGCGCGCGCCAGTCCGGCGAGTTGCAACTGCAACTCGTTGAGCGCCTGCAACAGCGGGGAGAGGTCGGCCGCCGGGCCGTTGTTATCGTCGAGCAGGCGATGCAGGGGCTCGAAGCGGCGTTGCAGGGACTTCTTCGCGGTATCCGGCAGGTTCTTCGCCAACGCGTCCCTGGCCTTGCCGGCCGCCGCGGCGGCCGCCTTGCCCAGCTTGCCGCCCTTTTCCGCGGCCTTGTCGCCGGCCTCTGCCAGCGCCTCGGTGCTCTCCGCCAGGACCGGGAAACGGGTGTTCTCACGGACCTCCAGCAACAACTGGAGGATCGGCGAGTTGGCGGCGAGCAGCCCGGAAACCTGGTCGGCACCCTCGCCGGCATCGTTGAACGGCAGCAGGCCCAGGCGTCCGACCGCCTCGCTCCAGAAGTTCGCGTAGTCGCGGAAATACAACTGTTCGAGTTCGACCATCAGGCGCCGCAGGTCCATGTCGCTGATCCCGCTGCCCTCGCCCAGGACCCAGTTGTCGCGAAGGATGTCGTTGACCAGGCTGGCGCCCTGGACCACGAAGTACTGCTGGTAGCCCTGCTGGGTATAGAACCCCGGGATCACGTAGTCGGTGCCGACGAACAGACCGGCCTGCGGCCCCAGGTGCTGGCCGAAGCGATACTCGGGCAGGCTCCGTGCCTGTTCGCGCAGCACCCGGTAGACCACGTTGGCCAGGGACTCGCTGCGCAGCACCTGGCGTGCCTGGGCCACCAGGGTCTCGTTCAGCGGATAGCTGAACGGTTGCTCGAGCAAACGGGCGAAATGCGTGTTCAGGCCATTCTGCACGGTGCCGTTGCCGGCATAGCGCTGCGACCAGTCGGTAGCCACCCAGTCCTTGAGCCATCCGTTCTCGCGGCGCTCGCGCAGATTCAGCATCAGGTAGGCCCGCAGGCTGTTGAGCAGGCGTTCGCGATTCTGCATGTTGCCGCGGATCTGCGCTTCGAGCATCCGCGCCACGCGCGGCAGCAGTTGTGTCTCCAGCTCGCGGCGATAGGCAGCGGCCAGCGGCGGGTTGACCTCGTTGCCCTGGTACAGCCCGGCGCGCTCGTGCAGCGAGACTTCCCCTTTGGGCGGAAACACGGTGGTCGCCGCATAGCTGCTATCCAGCGTCTTCAGCGCCGCCATGGCGTCATCGCGTTCGCCAAGCGCCTGGCGCTGCTGGGTCCATTGCTGCGCCAGCTCGCGTAGCCGCTCCAGGCGCTCGTGGTTGGCCGAGAAACCGCCAGCCCAGAGCAGGCCGAATAGCAGAAGGAGCGCCAGCGAACCGACGTACAGGGCGCGCTGGCCCCAGTGGATGCGCGTGCGTTCGCGGCGATCGAGGCCTGCCAGGTTGGCCTCGGGGAAGATCACCTGGCTCAGCAGGTGATGGATGAAGCGCGAGCGCCCGTTGCGCAGGGTCGGCAGCAGGCCGCTGGCGATCCCCAGGTTGGCGCCGATGCCGGCGGTGTCCTCGTCCAGCTGCTGGGCCAGGTGCGGCGCGCTGGTCAGGTAGAAACCGCGCAGGCGGCTGGCGCGCTGGTATCGATTGCCGGTGAAGGCGAGTTCGACGAACAGGCACAACCGCTCGCCGATCTGGCCAAGCTGGTGCGGAAAGTCGAGGATGCGACCGCGACGCAGGGTATCGCGCTCCTGGTGGATGCGCATGATCACCTGGCTGTTCAGGCGTCGCAGGAGGTCCTCGAACGCCTGGCGCAGGACCGTCACATCGGTGCCGTTCTGCTCCTTGCCGAAGCTGGTGCCCAGAACCTGGTCGCTCTCCTCGCGGCTCAACTGGTCGAAGAACTCGTCGAAGCCGAGCAACTGGTCGGCCTTGCTCAACACCAGGTAGACCGGCAGATCGAGGTGCAGAGTCTGCTGGATTTCCTGCAGGCGCGCGCGCACCTGGCGAGCCAGCGTATCCAGCGCCATCTCGTCGTCGCTGAGCAACGTTTCCACCGGAATCGACACCATCACGCCATTCAGCGGCCGTGCGCGGCGGCGCTTGCGCAACAGGCCGAGCAGGGTCGCCCAGGCGCCCCCGTCGACTTCGCCGTCGGCTTGGGTCAGGTAGCGCCCGGCGGTGTCGATCAGGACGCCGTGGTCGGCGAAGTACCAGTCGCAGTAGCGCGTACCGGCGGTGTCACGGGTCAGCTTGCGGTCGATCCGGTTGATCGGGAATTCCAGTCCGGAAAAGTCCAGCAGGCTGGTCTTGCCGCTTCCCTGCGGGCCGATCAGCAGGTACCAGGGCAGCTCGTTGCGCCAGCGCTCGCTGCGGCCGCGGTACAGGCTGGAGGTCTTCAGGGTGCGCAGGGCGTCCTTGAAGCGGCTGCGCAATTCCTTCTGTTCGTCTTCGATCAGACCGTCGCGGCGCAGGCGCTCCTGGCCCTCGTTGCTGTCCTCGACGGCCTTGCGCCGCACCCCGGCGCGCCAGCTGACGAAGACCATCGCCAGTCCCCAGACCAGGAACATCAGGCTGATGCTCAGCAACCGCGAGGTCGGGCTTTCCCAGAACTTGTAGTCGGCGACCGCCAGCAGCGGCCCGACGAACCACACCAGCAATGCCGCCAGGAGTACCAGCAACAGCGTCCAGACCCACGTCTTGCGCAGGAAGGCGCCGACTTTCTTGAAGAAGTTTTTCATTTCGCGTCCCTGTGTTTACGAACCGGGCTGTCCTGCCGCCGCATCGAGCGACTGGTAAGGCTGCAGCACCGTGTTGCGTTGCTCGCCGAGAACCCAGGCGAATCCCGAATACATCACCACCAGGCAGACCAGGGTGAACAGCGCCACCATCCACCAGGGCACGATCCGCACCAGGCCGCGACGCTGGTCGCTGAGCCCTTGCCAGTGCGGCGACAGTTCGCGCGGCACGTCGCCGCGCAACTGGCGGATCTGCCGGTAGAGCGCATCGGAAATACCGTCCAGGTCGAGCACGCCGCGAGCCATCACCCGGTACTTGCCCTCGAAGCCGAGGGCCAGGCAGAGGTACATCAGCTCCAGCATCGGCAGATGCTTGACCGGGTTCTTCGACAGCCGGTCGAGCAACTGGAAGAACTTCTCGCCGCCGAAGGTCTCGTTATGGAAGCTGCTCAGCAGGCTGATCTTCGACCATTCGCTTTCGTTGCCCCACGGGGTAGTCACCACCGCCTCGTCGACCACCGTACACAGCACGTAGCGCGCCGCCATGACCTGGCTGTTTTCCACGCCATCCTGCACGGCGCGGAATTCGAAGAGCTTCATGGCGGAGGTCAACCGCTCCTTGAGCGCCGCAAGGTTCTCCAGCACGGTGCTGTGCTTGAGTCGGACCACTTCCGAAAGCAGTTCGGAAGCCGCCGCCACCAGCGGGTTCAGGCTGACGTTGAAGGCTTCGCCCGGACGCAGGCGCGCCGCGTAGATCATCCGCTCCTCGAGCTGCTCGAAGCGCGGCGGTTCGGCGAAATCGGTCAGCGGCCCCTGGGCCGGTACCTGTCCCTGGTGATCGAGGAGGACGGTCTTCTCGTCCTCGTGGTATTCCCTTTCCTTGATCATGTTCAGTTCCTGATGGCCCAGAATTTCAGTTCAAGCTCGGAGAACTCGCCGGACACGTGGAACGCGAAACCGCCGGAGCGCTCCAGTTGGGTCATGTCCTCGGCGTTGGGTTCGAGAATGAAATAGGTCTTGTTGGAGTGGAACGGGATCTGCCGCGGCGCCACCGGCAGCGGCTTGACCCGGATCCCTGGCAGGTGCAGGTTGACCAGTTGGCGAATGTGCTCGACCGCGCCCACCTTGAGATGCGCGGGCAGGCGCTGGCGCAGTTCCTCCGACTCGCAATTGGCACTGGCGGCGAGGACGAACGAGGCGCTGCCGAGCAGCTTGTGGTCGTGCAGGGGCGAGACCAGGATGCCGTACTGGCGGGCCTGGAGAGGCAGTTCGATGGCATGCTGCTCGAGCACCATCGACAGGACCTGGCGGATCGCTTCCATCAGCCTGCGGAAGCTGGCGCCCTGGTCGCTGTGCTGGTAACGGCTGTCCAGGCGCGGACGCTTGCTCTCGCTGCCGAAGGTGGCGAGGTCGCCGAGCATGGTCAGCAGCACCCGGTACAACTGCTCCGGGTGCACCTGCTCCAATCCCAGGTAGTGGCGCAGCAGCAACTCGGTGCGATTGATCAGTTGCAGCATCATGAAATCGCCGACCTCCGCGCCGCCGACCTTGCCGTTGGACCGGATACGCTCGGCGATGGTGTCGCCGCGATGGCCGAGCATGCTGATCACTTCCTTCAGGCAGGACAGCAGGTAGGCGGATGCGTGGGCGTGGAGGTAGCTCGGGACGAAGTCGGGATCGAGGCTGATCACCCCGTCCGGCGTGGTGTCCAGCACCACCGCCACCTTCAGTTTGACGTAGGCCTGGTCGCTCTGCTGCTCGCCGAGCAGCAGGCGAAAATCCGGCCGCGCGCAGCTGACCTGCACCATGGAATCCTCGCCGGCGTTGGAGTCCGCCACCTCCAGGTCGTAGGCGGTATAGCGCGCCAGGACTTCGGCCTGCTCCGGCCGACGCGCCTCGATGTGGTTGCCGGTGACCAGCGGCAGGGCCAGGTAGATCGGCACGTTCGAGGTATTGGGCGGCACGTCGAGGGCGAGCGGTTCGGTGTTGCCGCCGAGTTCGAACAGGCTGCCGTCGGGCAATACGCCGGAGGCCTGGCTGATCACCAGCTTGCCCATGTTGAGGAACTGGCGGTCCAGCTCCAGGGCGAGGAAGCCCCAGTTGTAGCTGCCCAGCAACTGGGTCCGGGCCTTCATCTGGTTGTCGTAGTAGCGGTCGTTGTGTTGCAGGTGCTGCGGGCGCAGGAGCATGCCTTCCTGCCAGACGATCTTGTGCACGTTCATCGCGCGTCACCCGCCTTGCCGAGCAGTTCGCCGGCATTCCGGATGCCCTTCTGGCCCAGCTTCAGCTCTACCCGGGTCAGCTCTTTCGCCGTGACCGGCACCACGTAGCGCCAGCTTGCCTCGCCGAGATCGCGGTAGGCGGCGAGCACGCCCACGTAGCGGCTCCCCTCCTCCACGCTGAGCTTGAGTTCGACCCGCTCGCCGGGTCGCAGCTCCAGCTCCTCGCTGGTCACCAGGTCGGGGTCCAGGGTCTCCTTGGGACGTTCGTAGAGGCTGAAGAAGTCGGCGTTCTCGAACGCCACCGGATGCTTCAGCTCGAACAGCCGCACTACCACCGGCGACGGCCGGCCATTGAGGTCGGGATTGACCCGCTCGCCGGCGCTCAGGGCGAGGTCGAGCTTGGTCAGTTTCGAATACGGCGACAGCGTGGAACAACCTGCCAGCAGCGCCAGGACGGCGAGCATGGCCAGCGTCCTGGCTGGCGGGATCGGGCGACGAGACATGGCGATCATCCTTGGTGCTCGGTGTAGAGGGTGGAAATCAGGCGAACCTGTTCTTCGTAGGCCTGGGCGAAATCACGCGCCAGCAGGCGCTCGCTCCAGTCGTCGTCCTGGCATAGCGACTGGTGGTAGCGACCGTAGGCACGCCAGCGGCTGCCCGAGGTGACCAGCAACGGCCGGCGGCCATCGCGCTCGAAACGCAGGGCCAGCTGCTGCGGCGAGAAATGCTCGAGGGTCGCGCGCACCGCCGCCCGGCTGGCGCCGAGCAGCGCCACCTGGTGCGCCTGGAGGTCACGGAAACTGCGCGCGACGGCCTGTTCGCCACTCAACTGGCCAGGCTTGCCATCCCATAGCAGATGCCCCAGCGCCTCGCTGGCATCGCCGCTGAAGCGCAAGGGATTCTTGCCGGTATCGCGCAACGTGCTCAGCGACAGGCGCAGTTCGTTCTTCAGTTCGCTGCGGGTCCGCAGGCTCTGCTGCAAGCCGCCGATGCACTGCCACAGCAAACCGGCGGCGTTGATCGCCAGTGCTTCGCGCGCAGCACCGTCGAGGCCTTCGAGGTCCACTCCGAGGGCCTGGCCGAAACGCTGCCAGAAGGCTTCGTCGCGTTCCGGACGCGGACTGTCCACGGGCTCCTGCGGAGCCGCCGGGGCGGGCACCAGCTCCGGTACGACCAGGCTTTCCATGTCGATCCGCGCGTAGTCCGCACGCGCCCCGGTCTCATGACTGGGCTGGGCGATCGCGCTCAGGTCGTCGAGTTCGTAGGCATCTGCACCGTCCTGGTCGAGCGCCTGCAACGGATCGAGGGCCAGGAAGGCATCGTCCGGAATGATGCTGCCCGCCGGCTGCGGCCGCCCGACGTCCATGGCGAACTCGTCGGGCTCGCGCAGCAACCGCGCGCGGATCTCGAAGTCGCCGAGCAGGAAGACGCTGTCCTGCTCGATGCGCTGCGGCTCGCCATGCGGCAGGCGGCTGCCGTTGCCGGCGCGGATGCCGTTGCTGCTGGTGTCGGTCAGGTAGAACGCGCCGTTGCGATAGCTGATCCGCGCATGCTGCTTGGACAGGTGCCGCTTGCGATCGGGAATCGCCCAATCGCACTCACCGCCGCGGCCGATGAGGCCGCCGTTCCTGCCGAAGGTCTTGCTGCATAGCTCCGTCGGTACGAATTGCTTGGCGCTGAGCATTTCCAATACCAGTTCCATGAGATCGCTCCTTGCGGTCACTTGCCGCGATTGACCGCCTGCGGATCGCCAAGCGGGCGATAGTCGCCGTCGTTGAATTTGTAGTTGCCGCTGCAACCGGCGAGGCCGCAGAGGACGGCCAGGGCCAGAAACACGGCGGGCCAGTGACGAACAGGCATCAGGGAGTCTCCATGGAAGGGCCGCGGACGCCGCGCTCCAGGCGCACGCCCGGTTGGGCTGGATGGAAGGAAATCTCGATCATGGGCTTCAGGTCCGGGGATCGCCGAAATGAATGTTCAGGCGTCCCATGCGATAGATCAGGGTTCGGCGCGGCAGACCCAGTTCGCGCGCGGCGAGGGTCTGGTTGCCAGCGTTCCTGCGCAGGCAGGCGAGCAGCAGATCCCGTTCGATCTGCTCCAGATGCTCGCGCAGCTTGAGCGGCGCCTCCGCTTCCGGGGGGGCACGCAGGGAAAAGTGTTCGGCCAGCAGCACGTCGCCTTCGCAGAGCAATACCGCGCATTCCACCAGTCCCTTCAGCTCCCGAACGTTGCCGGGAAAGCCATAGCCCTCGAGCAGTTCCAGCGCTTCCGCGGACCAGCCCAGCGGCGCGCGGCGCAGGAACACGCAGGCGCGCTCGGCGAAATGCCGGGCCAGTTCGAGGGCGTCGCCCTCGCGCTGGCGCAACGGCGGCAACTCGATGGGAAACTGCGCCAGCCGGTAGTAGAGGTCTTCGCGGAACTTGCCATCGCGTACCAGCAGGGCAAGGTCACGGTGGGTAGCGGCGATGATGCGTACATCGACCTTGTGCGTGTCGTTGCCGCCGAGCGGGCGAATCTCGCCTTCCTGCAACACGCGCAACAGCTTGGCCTGGAGCGACAGGGGCATGTCGCCGATCTCGTCGAGCAGCAGGGTTCCGCCATCCGCGGCATCGAACAACCCGGGACGATCGCGCTCGGCACCGGTAAAGGCGCCCTTGCGATAGCCGAACAGCTCGCTTTCCAGCAGGTTTTCCGGAAACGCCGCGCAGTTCTGCACCACGAACGCCTGTGCACGCCGCGGGCCGTACTCGTGGATCGCCCGTGCGACCACCTCCTTGCCGGTGCCGGTCTCGCCCTGCAACAACACGGTATAGGGGTTGTGCAGGACCTTGCTGATCAGGCGGCAGGTCTCACGCATCGCCGCGCTCCTGCCGATCAGCCCGTAGCCGCTGACCACCGGTGCGCTGGACGGTCCCTGCGGCTCGCCGGAAGGTTGCGAGAGGCGTTGCAGCAGATGCAATTGGGCCAGCACGAACGCGCCCAGCTGGCCCAGCGGATGGGCGAATCCCTGCAGGTCCAATGGACGCCGGGTGGCGCAGACCACCATGCCCTCGACCGTTTTCTCCGGGCTCACCAACGGAACGCAGAGCAGAGACAGCCAGGGCTGCTCCCCTGCTGGCAGGAAGCCGGTCTCGTGCAGCCGCGACGGCAGGTCGACGAGACTGACCACGCGGTTCTGGCACAGGGCGAACTGCAGCAACTGCTCTCCGGTATAGTCCGCCGGCAGGCTCGACGGCTCCAGCGCCTGCAACAGGCCGTCCCGGCATTCGGCGTTGAGGGTGAGCGCGGTATGGGTCTGGTCGAGCAGATACAGCTGGCTCAGCTCGCAGCCGCTGAGTTCGCCGACTGCGCGTGCGAAGCCGCCCAGCAGGGCCGCGGCGTCGGCTTCCCGCGACAGCGCGCCGAACTGGGCGAGCAGGGCTTCGGCGAAGGCCAGGGGTTGCGGTACGCGGCTGAACATCGCACCCACCTCAGGCGAACTCGCAGAGTACGCGGCCGTGTTCGCCCAGCGTCGCATGGACTCGCTCGAGACGCTCGTCGCGCGCCATCGCTTCCAGCAAACGGTCGGCCACCAGCGGCAGCAGGTGCGTGTCCAGCAGGTGGTCGATCAACCGTGCGCCGCTGTCGCTCTGGGTGCAACGCTCGGCCAGGTGGTCCACCAGCACCTGGCTGTAGTCGAAAGCCAGTTGACGGCGGGCCAGGCGCTGGCCGAGGCGTTCCAGCTTGATCTCGATCAGCTCGCGCAGTACCGGACCGCCCACCGGGTAGTAAGGCACCACGCGCATGCGCGCCAGCAGCGCCGGCTTGAAATGCCGGCTGAGCGCCGGCCGGATGGTTTCCTCCAGGAGTTCGGCGGATGGCCGCGCGCCGTCCTGGCAAAGCGCGGCGATGTGCTCGCTGGCGAGGTTGGAGGTCATCAGGATCAAGGTATTGCGGAAATCGATCTCGCGCCCTTCGCCATCGTTGGCCACGCCCTTGTCGAAGATCTGGTAGAACAGGTTGAGCACGTCCGGATCGGCCTTCTCCACCTCGTCCAGCAATATCACCGAATAGGGCTTCTGGCGTACCGCCTCGGTGAGCATGCCACCCTCGCCATAGCCGACATAGCCGGGCGGCGCGCCGATCAGGCGCGAGACGGTGTGCTTCTCCTGGAACTCGGACATGTTGATGGTGGTGATGAAACGCTCGCCGCCATACAACAGGTCGGCCAGCGCCAGCGCGGTCTCGGTCTTGCCCACCCCGCTCGGGCCCACCAGCAGGAACACACCGACCGGCGCATCGGGCTTGTTCAGCCCGGCCGCGGTGGCGCGCATCGCGCGGTCCAGGGCGCTGACCGCCTGCTCCTGGCCACGGATCCGCGCCCGCAGTTCGTCGGCGAACCCCATCACCTTGGCATTGTGCTCCCGCGCCAGTTGCTCCACCGGTACACCGGTCCAGGCGCCGATCACCTCGGCAACCAGGCGCGGACAGACCTCGAAGCTGACCAGCCGCCCCTGGGCCTGGGCATCGGCGAGTGCCTGGCGGGTTTCGTGAAGGGCCTTCTCCAGGGCTTCGACACCGCCATGCTCGTCGGCCGGGAAAGCCCCCGCGTCTGCCTCGCCGCCCTGCTCTTCCCGGTTCGCCTCGCGGGCCCTGGCCAATTGCTGGCGCAGGGCGAGCAGGCGCTCGGCGAGTTCGCGCTGGCGGCTCCACTGGTCCTCCAGTACGTGCCGCTCGCTTTCCGCCTGGGCCAGGCGCTCCTCCAGCGCCTGCAGGACATCGTGGTCGATCGGCAGGCCTGCCTCGGCATCGCGGCGCAGGGCCTGGCGCTGGCGCTCGCCTTCGGCCAGCTCGCCACGCAGGCGCTCGAGGCTCTCCGGCGCCGCCGCCAGGCTGATGCGCACCCGCGCACAGGCGGTGTCGAGGACGTCGACGGCCTTGTCCGGCAACTGGCGACCCGCCAGGTAGCGGGCGGACAGCTCGGCGGCGGCCACCACCGCGTCGTCGCGCAGGTAGATACCGTGGCTTTGCTCGTAAACCCGGGCCAGGCCACGCAGGATCGTCACCGCCTCGGCAACGCTCGGCTCATGCAACTGCACGGGCTGGAAGCGCCGGGCCAGCGCCGGGTCCTTCTCGAAGTACTTCTTGTATTCGGCCCAGGTCGTCGCCGCGATGGTGCGCAACTCACCACGTGCCAGGGCCGGCTTGAGCAGGTTGGCGGCATCCGAGCCGCCGGCCTGGCCGCCCGCGCCGATCAGCGTATGGGCCTCGTCGATGAACAGGATGGTCGGCCTGAGCGCTGCCTTCACTTCGTCGATGACGCCTTTCAGGCGCCGCTCGAACTCGCCCTTCACGCTGGCACCGGCCTGCAACAGGCCCATGTCGAGGGACAACAGTTCGACATCCCTCAGCGCCGGCGGCACTTCCCCTGCGGCTATCCGAGAGGCCAGGCCTTCGACGATGGCGGTCTTGCCGACGCCAGCCTCGCCGACCACGATGGGGTTGTTTTTCCGCCGACGAGCCAGGATGTCGACCATCTGGCGAATAGCCCCGTCGCGACAGAGCACCGGATCGAGCTTGCCGTCGCGCGCCTGCTGGGTAAGGTTGTGGGTGAAACGCTGCAACAGGGACTCGCCGCCGCCCGGCTTGCCGCTGGGCGCGCCCTCCAGCGACTGCGAGAGCGCGAAATCCTTCAACCGCTCGATGTCGAGCCGCGCCAGCAGCGGCTGGTAGCGGCTGCCGGCATAGCGCAACGGGTTGCGTAGGAGGGCCAGGATCAATGCCGCCTGGTCGATCTGGCTACGGCTCAGTTCGAGGTTGGCCAGCAACAGCGCATCCTGCAGCCACTGCACCAGCTCGGGCGCGAACACCGGATTGCGCGAGGCGCTGTGCTCGCTCCGCGCTTGCAACGCGGCGTTGAGTTCGCCGGCGTCCACCGCTGCATCCTGCAGGGCGCGCGCCAGCAATCCCTGGGGACGCTCCAGCAGGCCCAGCAACAGGTCCTCCACCAGTACCTTGCTGCCGCCGCGGGCTACACAGCGCTCGGCCGAGCCCTCGAGGTCGCGCCGGGTGTCGGCATCCAGCGCCTGAATCAGTTGTTGCAGGTCTACGTTGATCATGCTCATCCATCCTTAATGAATCTTGCTGCCCAGCGTCACCACGCCATCGGCGCGCTCCCGGCCCAGCCAACTGGTCCAGCCAAGGCGGCAGGCGTTCTGCGCGCCGATGCGGAACTCGCGGATTTCCTCGTGGCGCAAGACCAGCCGGATGTCGTAGTCGAGCGGGTCACGCAGGGTGAAGCGGACCAGCGCGCAAAGCGGCTGGTAGCCGGGACCGATCGGCAGGAACTCGTGGAAGCGCTGCCAGTCGAGCTGGCGGATATGAATGCGGAACTTGCCGCTGCGGTCGCGGACCCGTTCGCCCAGCACCGCGTCTTCGCCAAGCTGGCTGTTGAACAGGCCGAGTCGGTTGCGCTGCTCTTCGAGGATCGCGACGCGCCGTTCGATACACTGCTCGGCGACCAGTTCGGCATGCTTGAAGTAGTAGCGCAGCACCGACTCGATCAAGGCCGCCGAGTGCGCCCGCAGGCTGAGCAGGCCTAGGTAGGGCAGCAGGCGTTTCCAGTTCAGTTCCCTGGCCTTGCGGATCTCTTCCCCGCCCAATCCGACGAGGGCGAACAATTGGGCGGAGAACGCATCGCTCGCGCCGCTCTGGAAGCTCACCCGGTAGCGGTACTTGCGCCAGATCGGCAACAGCAGCCGATGCAGGCGGTGATGGAAGAGATCGAGGAAGTTCCGCGTAGGATTGCCCTCCTCGCTGTCGCCCAGAGCCTGCTCGCTGTAGAACGCCGGCAACGGCGAACTGGCACCGAACAAGCCGATCAGGTTGAAACGCAGCCGCGCCCGCAGCATGCCGCGCTCTTCGAAGAACTCCACCCGATCGACATCGCTGCCCGGGAAGCCGAGGCTAGGATTGGCCTGGAATTCCAACTGATCGTAGAGCGCCTCGTCTCCCAGGCCGGGATGTTCCTCGCGCAGGCGATCCATGACCAGCAGGACCGCCTGGAACAGCGAGTACTCGCGAATGCCCCGGGCCAGCGCGCTTACAGCAGGGGCTGCAAACCCATGCGCGGTTTCCATTGGTACACGTCTCCCTGTGTGCTCCTCACCCGCAACTCGTGGTAGGAATTGATGCTGGCGTAAAGCGCGAAAAATTCGTTCAGAACCGAAGCGAACACGAACAGGTCGCCCTCGCCGATGTAGCCTTCCGGATCGATCGTCAGCTCGGTACGCAAGCCGCGCAGCGGCAGGCCCCGATGCAGGCGGTCGACATGCTCGTGGCGGACCGCCTTGAGCCCGCCCAGCAGGCGCTTGCTGACCTTCGCCGCATGCTGGTCGTAGTAGCGCGGCAGGTCGTAGGTTTCGAGGATCACCTTGAGCGCGTCGACGTTGGCCAGCGACAGGTAGTTGAGCGACATGTTGCTGATCAGTTTCCAGAGGAAATCGCGGTTCAGCGGCGGCGCGTAGCTCGGCGTCGCCGGGGTGATATTGCGGAAACCGAGGAACTCCGGCGTGCCTTCGCAGGCGACGCAGATATCGCCCAGGCGCAGCCGTTGGGGCAGGTTCTGGTTGGTGCAGGTCAGTTCCACCGACAGCGTCTCGATCTGCTCGGGATGGCGGATGCCGAAGCTCAGGTAGGTATCCAGGCCATCGTGCAGCAACGAGGTACGCTGCCGGACGCTGTAGTGGGGCCGTGCTTCCGGGACGTCGAAGCTGGGATCGTGTTCGAAGGACTCGAACGGTACGTAGGCCTGGTAGCCGAGCCCGCCCGGCCGCCAGCCGGTGACGCCTTCTACCGAGAACACCCCGCAGTCCTCCAGGCTGTATTCGGCCGGCATCAGCAGGTATTCGTCCTGCTTGCCGTCGAGGCGGATCGGCAGCGCATCGTGGCGGAACAGGTTGGCCACCGGCGTACAGTACAACTTGACGTTCTCCAGCGTCGGGTGCAGGCGCTGGATGCCGCTCTTGCGGATATCGAAGCGCAACTCGAGGCCACGGACCTGCTTGAGGGTTTCCTCGGGCAGCGCGCCGAGCAGGTCCAGGCCATCCACGTCGACGAACAGGAACTTGTCCTGGAACGCGAAGTACTCCTGCAGGTAGCGATAGCCACGGAAAGTATTCAGCGGATAGGGAATCAGCGCCTCGTCTTCGGCGAAACCCACAGGCTGCACCCGCTCGCCCGTCAGGCGGAACGACATCGGCTTGCCGGCCACGCCATCCAGCGGCCGCCCATGGGCGTCCAGCGGAATCAGTTGGATGCTCTCCAGGTTGCGCAGCAGGCACAGGTAGAGCATCTGGCTGATGTAGCGCTCGCCGGCCAGGTGCAGGCGCAGCCGACTCAGGCCCAGCTCGCCGAAATGCCCGTCGCAGTTCATCGCCAGGCGCAGGCCGAGCAGCGCACCCTCGCCGGTCACCGAATAGTTGAGCGCCTCCAGCACCAGCGGCAGGACCTCGGTGGCGTAGCAGGTACGGAAGCGACAGGCGACCTCGCCCACCGGCCGGCTCTCGACCGGCGTATCGCGCTCCACGCGCAGCGCCCCGCCCGGGCGGGTCAGGGGGTCGAACTGGAGAATGCTGAAAGCCGGCAGCGGGCGCATATAGTTCGGCCACAGCAGGTGCATCATCGAGTGGCTGAGTTCCGGCAACTCGTCGTCCAGCTTCTGCCGCAACCGCCCGGTCAGGAAGGCAAAGCCCTCGAGCAGGCGCTCGACATCCGGATCGCGTCCGACCTGCCCGAGAAACGGGGCCAGGGCCGGGCTACGCTCGGCGAAACGGCGTCCTAGCTGGCGCAGCGCGGTGAGTTCGCTCTGGTAATAGTGATTGAAAGACATGGCTTACCTGCTGGATGCCGTTTCACTGATGGCAGCCGTCTGACCGCTGCCGCCAAAACCGCAATGACACTTCTGGCCCGAAGATCGGAAACCCGCGGTGTCCGTTGTCTTTCCGTCATCGACCCGATTCGCGCCCATCTCAGAAGACCTCATGGACGAACCAGCCATTGAAACGGTACAGCGCCAGGCCGTAGAAGCAGGCCAACCCCAGCGACCCCAGGCCGACACTGCGGCTTTTTCCGCCGACCATCAGCCGCGTGGCCTGGAGCAGGCTGAGGGCAACGATGAGCAGGAGCGGAATGAACGTGGCCAGGCAGAAGACGAAGAGCACATAGTGCAGGTCGAAACTCCAGCCGCTGAATGGGGCCTGGATGATCCAGGCCGAACGCGGGTCCGTCACGGACAACCACAACATGACAAGGGCCGACAGGGTCGCGAAGACATGCATCTCAACGAATCCCCTCGCCGTACAGGCGTCGCGCGAGCTCCCGGTGCCGCTTCTGTCCTTCGGCATCCGAACCGGAGTAGTAAAAATGCCCTTCTCCCTTGAGCATCTGCTGGCCGAGCGTAGCTGCCGCCTCGACAATCTCCTGGTCCGTCATGCCGGCATATATGGGATCGCCCTTGTCCTTCAGATCGATGATCAGGACCTTGCCGATCTTCGGATGGTTTCTGACCGCCTCGACGAGGCTGCGGTTGATCGGCGCGCCGATAAGCGCCAGATGATCGACCCTCACGCCGTTCCTGGCATGGAACATTGCCGACCGCGCGGCAATGACCGCTCCCCAGGAGTAGCCGATCAGATTGAACTGGCCGATCGTCGGCAGCGGTTTGCCAACCCCTATGCAGGATAGGGAGAAGTCGCTTTTCTTGAGCGCATCGACGTCGCGGCTGATCTTGAAGGCAAGCAGGTCACCGGACGATGTGCATTCGTAGCTGTCGTAGTGACGAACCTTGATCAGACCGAAGAGGTATTCCTTCTCGGCATAGGTTTCGCTATAGGTGCAGTCGGCGAACTTGCCGTATTCCGCCACGACCGGGTCGCTTTCGTCTTGGTTGTAGAACACCACCGCACTGGCGTCGCTCAGGGTGTCCAGGACACCGGGAACGTACTGGTCCAGGCCTTCCAACAACGACGAGTAGTTTCCATAGACGGCGTTGCCGATGCCGCTCTCCGTCAGCGAGGCGACGATGTCTTCGTTGTAGTCGCCGACCATGCCCGCGCCACCGAGGAACACTGTCAGCCCGGCATCGACCGCGACCGGCTTCGGTGCTGCGTCCTTGCGAACGGTGCTCTGCATCGAGGCGACTTTCTGGTAGTGCCCCCTGGCCGTGGAAAGCGTATCCCCCATGGGTCAGTCCCTCATCGCCACGTAGACTTCTATTTGCTCTGCAGAGGAATGGGCGGCCAGACGGTGAGTCCGTCCGAGCGGGTCGGTTACGCCCTCCTCCGGGGTTCCATCCGCACGCACCAACAGATAAGCGACGTTCGCCAATACTGCGCCATCGAGGTTGGTGAGCACGAACTGCTCATCGAAGCCCTTGATATCCATCGGTGCCGGCGGCACGAACGCGGCCGGCGTATGCGTATCGCCGATCAGCACCGTCGCCGAGCCCGCGGTCACCGTATTACCGTGCGTTCCCAGCGAGCCCAGGGCCGCAGCCGGCCTGCCGTTGATCAGCACGGTGCTGGCGAGCCCGCCCACCAGGGCTCCGCCGCATGCCGAGGTGTCGCCCTGGCGGGCCGCCGCGAGGCCGTCGAAGAACACGTCGCCGGAGCCGACGGCAATGGGGTTGCTGCCGTGGCCGGGAAGCGGACAAGCGGTTGGATCGGATACGCGGGCTGCGGGTTTGCCGGACATCGGAGTCTCCTTAACTGACCTTCACTTGGCCGCTGCCATCCAGGCATGCGGAAAAACTCACCTGACGCCTGAAGCCATCCACCTCAAGCAGACCATCGATGCTGAAGGACAGGCGCAGTTGGTCGTTGTCGCGCGGCAGGGAAATCACCCGCACATCGCTCAGGCGTGGTTCATAGGCCTCGATGAAGCTCTCGATGGCCGAGCGCGCCTGGCTCAGGGAGTCGTGCAGGCTCAGGCGCATGTCGTTGAGATCGGGCAGCCCGTAGTCGGACAGCGTCTGCACGCTGCCCGCACGGGTGCTGAGCATCTTGCCCAGATGGGCAGCCACCGACGCCATGGCGGAAACCTCGCGGCTCCAGCCGACGCGCTTATCCGCGTCGCCGTTCAGGCGCTCGAACAGGCTGCCGTATCCGGTCATGGAAAGCTCCGCTTACTCTTTGTCCAGCTTGCCGACCAGCGACAGGGTGAAGTCCGCCCCCATGTACTTGAAGTGCGGGCGCACGTTCAGGCTGACGCGGTACCAGCCCGGCTCGCCCTCGACGTCACTGACGATGATCTGTGCAGCGCGCAGCGGGCGACGGCCGCGCACTTCGGCGCTGGGGTTTTCCTGGTCGGCGACGTACTGGCGGATCCACTTGTTCAGCTCCAGTTCGAGGTCGGTACGCTCCTTCCACGACCCCAGCTGTTCGCGTTGCAGGACCTTCAGGTAATGGGCCAGGCGGTTGACGATCATCATGTACGGCAGCTGGGTGCCGAGCTTGTAGTTCAGCTCCGCGGCCTTGCCTTCGGCGCTGATGCCGAAGAACTTCGGCTTCTGCACCGAGCTGGCGGAGAAGAACGCGGCGTTGTCGCTGCCCTTGCGCATGGTCAGGGAAATGAAGCCTTCCTCGGCCAGTTCGTACTCGCGGCGATCGGACACCAGCACCTCGGTGGGAATCTTGGTCTCGATCTCACCCATGCTCTCGAAGTGGTGCAACGGCAGGTCCTCTACCGCACCGCCGCTCTGCGGCCCGATGATGTTCGGGCACCAGCGATACTTGGCGAAGCTGTCGGTCAGTTTGGTGCCGAAGGCATAGGCGGTGTTGCCCCACAGGTAATGCTCGTGGCTGTTGGCCACGGTCTCCTTGTAGGCGAACGACTTGACCGGATTTTCTTCCGGATCGTAGGGCGTGCGCAGCAGAAAGCGCGGTACGGTCAGCGCTACGTAGCGGGAATCCTCGGACTGGCGAAAGCTCTGCCACTTGGCGAACTGCGGGCCTTCGAAATGATCCTTCAGGTCCTTCAGGTCCGGCAGGCCGGTGAAGCTTTCCAGGCCGAAGAACTTCGGACCGGCGGCCGCCACGAACGGCGCATGGGCCATGCAGGCTACGCTGGAGACGTATTGCATCAGCTTGACGTCGGGCGAACTGGGCGACATGTAGTAGTTGGCGATGATGGCGCCGACCGGCTGGCCACCGAACTGGCCGTATTCGGCGGTGTAGATGTGCTTGTACAGGCCGGACTGCATCACCTCGGGCGAGTCCTCGAAATCGTCCAGCAGGTCCTGCTTGGAAACGCTGAGAATCTCGATCTTGATGTTCTCGCGGAAGTTGGTGCGGTCGACCAGCAGTTGCAGGCCGCGCCAGGCCGACTCCAGCGCCTGGAAATCGGGATGATGGAGGATCTCGTCCATCTGCGTGCCGAGCTTGGCATCGATCTCGGCAATCATCCGGTCGACCATCGCCTTCTTCACCGGCTCGCCGTCGTTCTGCGGCTTGAGCAATTCCTCGATGAAGGCGGAGACGCCGCGCTTGGCGATGTCGTAGGCCTCGTCGTCCGGGCTCAGGCGGGTCTCGGCGATGATGCTGTCGAGAATGTTGTATTCGCCGTTCTGGTTCCGGCCTTGCTGTGCGGCACTGGTGCTCATGTATCTGCTTCCTTGGCTAGGGGGTGGCTCAGGCGTCCTGGGAGGGGGCGGTGTTCAGCCCCAGCTCGCCCAGCACACGGCTACGGGACTCGTCGTCGGCGAGTACGCTTTCGATCGCCTTGCGGAACGCCGGGGCGTTGCCCAGCGGACCCTTGAGGGCCACCAGCGCATCGCGCAACTCCATCAGCTTCTTCAGTTCGGGCACCTGCTCGACGATGCTGGCCGGGTTGAAGTCCTTCATCGAGTTGATCTGCAGCCCCACCGCCAGCTCGTCGCTGCCACCCTCCTCCTGGAGACGATTGGGTACGCTCAGCGTCAGCCCCAGCTCCTGCTTGGCCAGGACCTCGTCGAAGGTCATCTTGTCGATGCCGATCGGCTTGCGGTCCTCCACCTTGCGCTCATCCGCGCGCTGGGTGTAATCGCCGATCGCCAGTAGCTTCAACGGCAGTTCGATTTCTTCCTGGGCACCGCCGGTGGCGGGCTTGAAGGTGACGTTGATGCGTTCCTTTGGGGCTACCGAGCCTTCTTTGGCCATGGCTTTTTCTCCTTGAGAATTGAGGGCGCGAAGCCCTATTCGAGCACCACCTCGAGATCGAGGTGGCACAGCCTGCGATAAATGTCTTCCTTGCGTTCTCGCACGGCGTGGTTCTGCGGCAACAGCTCGCAGCAGCTATGCAGCAGGTGCAGTACATCCAGCGCCAGATCGGGCTCCCAGGCGTGCAATCCCGATTCGTGCAACTGATGGTCGAGGCTCTCCAGCTGGGTCTTGGCCAGCTCGTACTTCTTCGCCAGGAAGCACAGTCGCGCGAGGCTCAGTTGCCAGAAGAACCGGGCGCGCCCGCCGTGGGCGCGCTTCATGCCCTGCTTCAACACCTGTACCGCCGCCTTCAGGCCGTCCTTGCGCAACACCGGCTGGACCTCGTCCAGAGCGACGTCCCATTCGGCCTGCAGGGCCACGGTCTCGACCTTGCGCGGCGCACTGTCGTTCTGGAGATGGGGCATGACATGGGCGCTGATCCAGCCGCGGGTGGCCGCATCGGCGAACGCGCTGCCGTCGTGGAAACGCAGCTCCACCAGCCCCGGCAGACGCTGCAGGAGCAAGGCGAAATGCATTTCGACTTCCCGCATCGCCTGCTCGGCATTGAGCCCCTGCAGGCACTCCCAGACCAGGCGCTGACCGTCGAACCAGAACGGCGCCCGTGCCAGGCTCGCCTCCAGCTCCACCAGGAGATCGGCATACAGGCCCTGGGCGAAACGCTCCTGGTAGCTTTTCAGCTTGTCAGCCGGCACTCCCCTTAGCGCGGTGACCTGTTCGGCATTGCGCTCGGGCATGGACTCGATGGGCAGCCAGAGCATCGTCCGGTTGAGGCGCAGCGCGCGCAGATCGGTGGCTTTCTGCTTCAGCCACCAGGCGCACAGGGGGCGTGCGGCCTCCTGCTGGGCGCGCATGGCCTTGTGGGCGTCGCGTTCGTTGTCGATGGGCGCACCCGGCGCCAGCAACTGGCTGGCCGCCTGCTTGACCTGAGCCACCACGGCACCGACCACGCCAGGTTCGGGCTGGTTGTCAGCGGCACGCTGGAGCATGCCCGAAAGGCGTCGGCTGATCGGCAGCAACAAGGGCGCGTCGTCGCCCAGTTGCGCGGTCAGCGCGGTATCGAGTTTTTCCAGGTGCCCGGCGAGACGCCGGAACAGGGGGAGTTGCTCCTTGATCGGTACGTTCTCGTTCAGCGCCTGCTCCAGCCGGGGCACCAGCCAGGCAATGGCCGCGGCGCGAGTGCGCGCCTTGAGCGGATGGATCTCGACCCAATGCCGGCTGCACAGACGTTCCAGCAATCCCAGTCCGGCCAGCAAACCGGGAAAGGATTCCCGTTGGTAGAGCGCCCAGGTCAACCAGGCTGCAACACGCAGGTCCTTGGATTGGGCACGAAGCAGCGCTTCGCTGTTTTCCAGGATTTTCAACCAGTCGGTCTGGCCGTTCTCATGGAGCGAGAGCGCCTTGCCCAGCTCATTTTCCAGCGCCTCGTATTCGCTGGAAAAACGCACATCCTCACCCGCAAAGACATCCTTTGAAATCGGCTGTTCCGCGAGTTCCAGATAATGCGAGGAGAGCTTGCTCGAATAGGTCATCCTAACCCTTCAATGCACACCATGTGCGCCAATGAATATCTTAATAATTCAACTAGTTGGCATAGAAACCGAACGAAAATCCCAATAACCTGAAGAGCCCTTTGCCTTTTCCATGAAAACAACATAAAAACTGGCAAGCAACAGGACATTCCCTCTTTGGGAATTTCTCTACTCATTGATACGAATCAATGAAAGATTCTCAGCCAAACGCCAGGCGTCTGCGTCCATGCCCTTTACGACTTGGCTCTAGCCATCATAACGACATTGATGGCCATTTGGAAAACCCTACCAAAACAGGTAGTTAACAATTTACAAAAAACAAGGCAGGCAACATTGGACTCCTCCGGAAAGCCCCGAAACATAGGCCTTCCAAGCGGACCAAAAGCTGATCCAGAGGGTAACAGCGATTGTGCAAGAAGTTGCACAATGAAAACCAAGAAATATCCCCAATAACAGTCCGCAGCCCTTGAAAATACTGGCCTGGACACTACTGCGCAAAAAGTTGCACAGCACTGCGCAACTTCTTGCTCAGTTCACTTGTTATTTTTCTTTTCAGAATGAGACATGGATAGCAATCAGCCATTGGATGAGATCGATTAAAAGAGCCATGAAAAGACTGGCACGGGAATTGTTAGAGAAGTTAAATCGAGATAGACGGTCCCAGAATTGTATGAAGAACGTTCCTGCCTCGATGGCCACCGGCGAGGAAATTGCGCCGCGACCGATTGCAGGCGGGACGCACCGCTGCGTTTACCCTGGACACGCCTGTACCGCACCGGCAGGGCGGAAATCGATAGCGACCCGAGCAGCCAGGAAAGCAGGATTCGATGACCGCCGCAGCGCCTATCGCCAAGCCCTCGATGACCAACTTATGCGGTAGGCCGCGTACGGCGACGACAGAGAATTGCGCACCGCTTACCCGCTCGACAGTGCCGTGCGCCTACTGGCGAGAAAGCTGCCCGACGGTAGTCGGGTCGGCTAGCGCGGCCAGTCGGTCGATCCCCTCCTGGGCATCGACCTCAACAGCCAGTACCTGACCCGCCACCAGCGCGGTGCCGGGTACGAACAGCAGCGCCAGGAAAGCGAGCTACGAAAAATCAGGAAAAACGCACATCCAGCCCGATGCATAAAAATTTCGCTCTACCCGAAATTTCCGCTCATGGCAGAAAATCAATGCCTCGCCAACCGCTGATCGAATCTCCCCTCAATCCAGCATCCCCACATACCCCGGCACCTCCCCCACTCGCTTGATCCACGCGCGGATCGCCGGGTAGGCCGTCAGGTCGAAGCCGCCTTCATGGGCGACATGGGTGTAGGCGTAGAGGGTGATATCGGCGATGGAGAACTGTTCGCCGACCAGGAATGGCGTGCGCGACAGCTGTTTCTCCATGACGTCGAGGGCCTTGTAGCCGCCGATCTTCTTCTCTTCGAACTCGGCGCGGCGGGCTTCCGGGAGGCCGAGGTAGAGCTTGATGAAGCGCGCCACGGCCACATAGGGCTCATGGCTGTATTGCTCGAAGAATTGCCATTGCAGCACCTGGGTGCGCAGGCGCGGTTCGCTGGGCAGCAGGGCGCTGCCGTCGGCAAGGAAGTTGAGGATGGCGTTGGACTCCCACAGGCAACTGCCGTCCTCCAGCTCCAGCACCGGTATCTTGCCGTTGGGGTTCTTCGCCAGGAACTCCGGGGTCTGGGTCTCGCCCTTGAGAATGTCCACCGGAACCCACTGGTAGTCGATGCCGAGCAGCGACATGGCCAGCTTGATCTTGTAGCAGTTGCCCGAACGGTAATCACCGTAGACCTTGTACATCGTGTCGCTCCTCGGATCGGATGGCCGGCGCCCCGGGAGGAGCGCCGATGAGGGTTCAGGCCGCTTCGGCGGCCTGGGCGTCGCGGACGACCTTGGCCAGGCGCCGCAGGCCTTCGTGCAGGCGCTCCGGGGCGACGTGGCTGAAGTTCAGCCGCAGGCGCCCGAGGTTCTGCTCCGGCTCGGCGAAGAAGGGTTCGCCGGGCATGAATGCGACATCGGCGGCCAGCGCCGGCTGCAGCAGGGTGCGGGTATCCAGCGGCTGCCTGAGGGTCAGCCAGAAGAACAGCCCGCCCTCCGGGATGTTCCATTCGGCCAGCTCGCCGAAGTGCTCCAGCAGCGCCTCCTGCATGGCGTCGCGGCGGACCCGGTAGAACTCGCGCAGCTCGGCCAGGTGCTGGCGGTAGGCCTCGCTGCCGAACCACTGCAGCGCCTGCCACTGCCCTACCCGGTTGGTATGCAGGTCGGCCGACTGTTTCAGCCGCAGCAGGTGCGGGAACAGGTCCGGGGTGGCGATCAGGAAGCCGACGCGCAGGCCCGGCAGCAGGGTCTTCGACACCGTGCCGGTATAGATCCAGCTGGACTTGCGCAGGCGGCTGACCAGCGGGGTTGCGCGGCCCTCGTCGAACACCAGTTCACGATAGGGTTCGTCTTCGATCAGGGTCACGCCGAACTCGTCGAGCAGTGCCGCCACCGCGTCGCGGCGCTCCTCGCTGTAGCGCACGCCGGACGGATTCTGGAAAGTCGGGATCAGGTAGGCGAAGGCCGGCTTGTGTCGCTCCAGGCGCTGCCGCAGGGCAACCAGGTCGGGGCCCTCGGCACCCAGCGGCACGGTCACGCAATCGGCGCCGAACAATTGGAAGGCCTGTAGCGCGGCGAGGTAGGTCGGCGCCTCGAGCAGCACCTCGGTGCCCGGATCGATGAACAGCTTGCTGGCCAGGTCGAGGGTCTGCTGCGAACCGCTGACGATCAGCACCTGGCTCGCCTCGCAGGGAACGCCGAGGGCACGCGCTTCGGCGGCGATGGCTTCGCGCAGGGCGGGCTCGCCTTCGCTCATGCCGTACTGGCCCATGGAGGCCGGCATCTGCTCCCACTGCACCTTCGGCAGCATCGGCTCGGCCGGCAGCCCGCCGGCGAACGACATCACCTCCGGACGCTGCGCCGCGGCAAGGATTTCGCGGATCAAGGAGCTTTTCAGGCGGGAGATGCGTTCAGAGAAGGCCATGGGATCACCGGTAGCGTAGGCGGGGGAAAATGAGTCAAACTGCTTGACCGAAACTACGATGCCGCGCCCGGAAGCGTCAATATGCCTGACCTGAAAAACCACGCCGTCCAGCAGCAGGCCATGATGGAAGCCTTCTTCTTCGCGTACCAGGCCTTCACCACCAAGCCTGACGAGATGCTCGCCCGCCGCGGCCTGGGACGCGTGCATCACCGCGTGCTGTTCTTCATCGCCCGCTATCCGGGCCTCAGCGTGAAGGAACTGCTGGCCCTGCTCGGCGTGACCAAGCAGGCGCTGAACATCCCGCTGCGCCAGTTGCTGGAGATGAACCTGATCGACAGCGCCACCGCCGACGACGACAAGCGCAAACGCCTCCTCGGCCTCACAACCGAGGGCGTGCGGTTGGAAAAGGCGCTGCGTCGCGAGCAGTCGCGGCTGCTCCAACGCTGCTTCGAGGAAGCCGGCGGCGAAGCGGTCTCCGGCTGGCTGGCGGTCAATCGCACCCTGGCTCGGGCGCATGCAGGCAGCCGCGGCGAAGCGGCGACGGAGGCCGCCGACTGACGCGCCTGGCGCCTGGACGCTCGACAAGCCGACCGGCTGCCCGCTAGCCCCGCTCCAACTCCCGCGCCGCGCGCCAGCAGGCCAGCGCCATGGCCACGGTGGCGGCCAGCAGCGGCAGTACCGCCAGCACCAGCAACAGCACCGAAACCAGCATCGCGCCGCCGGCGATGTCCAGCCAAGCCATGATCCGCAGCGACGGATAGAGGTTTTCCTGCTTGAGCAGACGCAGGCCCAGCCAGAGGGTGGTAGCGCCGATCAGCGCAAGCAGCGCGAAGTACACCAGCGCCTGCCAGTTCCAGCCCTGCAGCGCATCGTCGGTAACCGCCAGCAGGCTCCAGCCCTCGCCCAGCAGGGTCAGGAGAATCGACAACCATACCGGCCAGGCCAGCGAGGGGCCGCGAAAGCGCGACTCGACCAGGTGCTTGAGCCGCAGCAGCAGGTAGGCGCCGAGCAGGCTGAGGAGCAGGCCCAGCCAGTCGGCGTAGACCCTGGACGCGGCGCCGTCGCCGAATGCCTCCAGCAGGCTGAGCACCATCAGCACCACGCCGCCGGCTATCGAGGCCAGGCAGAGCCAGGCGAGGATGCGCAGTTGCGCGGGCGTCCAGCGCCGGCGGAAAGCATCCGGTATGCCCTGCTCGACCAATTCGACACGCGGCGTGGCGTAGGGGTTTGCATCCATGGCGAAGCTCCTCGGCAAATGCCGGGAAGTTACCAGCTCCGCCAGCTTCCGGCAGCTGCGACTGTATGGCCAACTATGTCCGCGGCTGTACCGGGACAGCCCCTGGTCGGCTGTTTAGGCTGCGCAAAACAGAAAAAGACGATCGGCACTCCGCGCCTCGCGCAACCTGCCCCGTGGCTCCGCCCACTGCCTTGCCCGGTCGTCCCGCACACTCCATGGAAGTACCCGGCATGACCGAAACCACCCAGCCCCAGCCTCGTCTGCGTCCATTCGCCGACTCCTCTCCCGCCGCCGTGGTGGCCGGCTTCGTCGCCATGCTCACCGGCTACACCAGCTCGCTGGTACTGATGTTCCAGGCCGGGCAGAACGCCGGCCTCAGCAGCGCGCAGATTTCCTCGTGGATCTGGGCCCTGTCGATCGGCATGGGCCTGGCGACCATCGGCCTGACCCTGCGCTACCGGGTGCCGATCGTGATCGCCTGGTCCACCCCCGGCGCGGCGCTGCTGATCAGCAGCCTGCCCGGAGTGCCGTACGGCGAGGCGATAGGCGCCTTCATCGTCTGCGCCCTCCTGATCACCCTGTGTGGCGTCACCGGCAGCTTCGAACGCCTGATGCGCCAGGTTCCCTCCTCGTTGGCCTCGGCGCTGCTGGCCGGGGTGCTGTTCCGCATCGGCATCGAGATCTGCAACGCCGCCGAGCAACAGACCCTGCTGGTGCTGGCGATGTTCTTCAGCTATCTGCTGTGCAAGCGCTTCTCGCCGCGCTATGCGGTGTTCGCTGCGCTACTGGTGGGGGTACTGCTGGCCGGGATACTGGGCCAACTGGACTTCAGCAGGTTCCGCCTGGAACTGGCGGTACCGGAGTGGACCACGCCGAGCTTCTCCCTGGCCGCCACCATCAGCATCGGCATCCCGCTGTTCATCGTCGCCATGGCTTCGCAGAACATGCCCGGCATCGCCGTGCTGCGCGCCGACGGTTACCAGGTGCCGGCCTCGCCGCTGATCTCGAGTACCGGCATCGCCTCGATCCTGCTGGCACCGTTCGGCTCCCACGGGATCAACCTGGCGGCGATCAGCGCGGCGATCTGCACCGGTCCCTCAGCCCACGAGGACCCGCACAAGCGCTATACCGCGGCGCTCTGGTGCGGCTTCTTCAACTGCGTCGCGGGAACCTTCGGCGCCACCCTGGCAGCGTTGTTCACGGCGTTCCCCAAGGCACTGGTACTGTCCATCGCCGCCATCGCCCTGCTCGGCTCGATCATGAACGGCCTGGCCAACTCGATGGCCGACGAGCGCCAGCGCGAGGCTGCGCTGGTGACCTTCATGGTCACCGCCTCCGGCTTCACCCTGCTGTCCATCGGCTCGGCGTTCTGGGGCCTGGTGGCCGGCCTGCTGACTCAGTTCGTGCTCAACTGGCGGCGCGGCTGATCAACCTCAGTCCGGCGCCGTCACGGGCGCCGGCGCGGCCTGGTGGCCACGGCTGACCCACCAGCCGAAGGCCGCCGCGGTGAAGAACATCAGCACCCCGTAGATCGCTGGCGGAATCGCCATGGTGCTGTTGTTCAGCAGGCTCGGACTCAGCGCCAGGGCGATCGCCAGGGTGCCGTTGTGGATGCCGATCTCCATGCCGATGGCCACCGCCTGGGCCTTCGGCAGGCGCAGCAGGCGCGGCACCCAGTAGCCCACCGCCAGGCTCAGCAGGTTGAAGGCCAGCGCGGCCAGCCCGACCACCGGCGCGTAGGTGACGAAGGTCTGCCAGTCCTTGGCCAGCGCCAGCAGGATGATCACCAGCAACAGCAGCGCGGAAAGGATCTTCACCGGCTTCTGCAGGCGATCCGCCACGGCCGGCAGGCGGTTGCGCACCAGCATGCCGATGGCCACCGGGCCGAGGACGATGACGAACACCTGCACGACCTTGCCGAACTGCAAGGGAATCGCCTGCCCGTCGCCCATGAAGTATTGCAGCGACAGATTGACGATCAGCGGCATGGTGAGGATGGCGATCACCGAGTTCACCGCGGTCAGGGTGATGTTAAGTGCCACGTCGCCATGCGCCAGGTGGCTGTAGAGGTTGGCGGTGGTGCCGCCGGGCGAGGCCGCCAGCAACATCATGCCGACCGCCAGGGCCGCCTCCAGGGCGAAGCCCTGGACGATCAGGAAACAGGCCAGGGGCAGCAGGACGATCTGGCACACCAGGCCGACCAGCACCGGCTTCGGGTAACGCACCACGCGGAGGAAATCGGCCGGGGTCAGGGACAGTCCGAGACCGAGCATGATGATGCCCAGGGCGATGGGGAGGAACAGGGTCAGGATGGGATCGGCGGTCATTATTGTTATTGCTCCGATGCGATGGAGACGGGCTCAGGCCCCGGATTCTCGACCCAGGTTAGTCCCCCGGCAGTGGCCTGGCGCGCCAAACCGCGCGCCGACCTGTAACAGAATGCGAATGCCCCGCGCCGGGGCATCCCGGTTGTATCGCCGCCCGCTCAGATCGCCGTCGCCCCGCCGTCCACCGGCAAGGCGATACCGGTGGTGAAGCCTGCGTTGTCGCTGCACAGGTAGAGCACCGCGGCGGCGATTTCCTCGACCCGCCCGACCCGACCCAGCGGATGCATCGCGGCGGCGAACTCGGCCTTGCGCGGATCGGCCTCGTAGGCGCGGCGGAACATGTCGGTGTCGATCACCGCCGGACACACGGCGTTGACGCGGATGCCCTTCTTCGCGTACTCGATCGCCGCCGATTTGGTCAGGCCGATCACCGCGTGCTTGGAAGCAGCGTAGATGCTCATCTTCGGCGCCGCGCCGAGCCCGGCGACCGAGGCGGTGTTGACGATCGCGCCACCGCCCTGGGCCAGCATCAGCGGGATCTGGTGCTTCATGCACAACCAGACGCCCTTCACGTTGACAGCCATGATGGCATCGAACTCGGCTTCGTTGCCGTCGGCCAGCTTGCCCTGCTCGATCTCGATGCCGGCGTTGTTGAAGGCGTAGTCGAGACGGCCGTAGGCCGCTGCGCAACCCTCTACCAGCGCCTTGACCTCGGCGTCGCGGGTGACGTCGCAGCGAATGAAGAGGGCTTCGCCTCCCGTCTGGCGGATCGCCTCGACCGTGCCCTCGCCGCCGGCACTGTCCAGGTCGGCGACCACCACCTTGACCCCGGCGGCGGCGAAGGCCAGCGCGGTAGCGCGGCCGATGCCCGCCGCACCGCCAGTGACCAGTGCGACCTGGCCGGAAAGAAGTTTGCTCATCTGCTGCTCCTCGGAAAATCGCCTTCCGCCAACCGCGACGGAACCGGGCCGCGCCAGTCTAGCCAGGGTCGCCGCAAGGCATAGCACTATCAGGGGACTGGAGGATGGGCCATCCAGCCCGCTGATAAGGCTGATAGCGGCGAATCATCGGCATAGATGACCGGTCATTTCCGCACTCGCCTTCGCTTGCCGCCGGCGCCGGCGCCAGCTATCCCTAGGGGCCTGTTTCCCGACATTCGAGTGCCCTGCCATGACCTCCCAGATCAATCGGCAATACCAGTTGGCCCAGCGTCCCAGCGGGCTGCCCGGCCGCGATACCTTCAGTTTCGTCGAGACCCCGCTCGGCGAACCGACCGAGGGCCAGATCCTGGTGAAGAACGAGTACCTGTCGCTGGACCCGGCGATGCGCGGCTGGATGAACGACGCCCGCTCCTATATCCCGCCGGTGGGGATCGGCGAGGTGATGCGCGCGCTCGGCGTCGGCAAGGTGCTGGTTTCGAAGCACCCCGGTTTCCAGGCCGGCGACTACGTCAACGGCGCCCTCGGCGTGCAGGACTATTTCGTCGGCGAGCCCAAGGGTTTCTACAAGGTCGACCCGTCCCGCGCGCCGCTGCCACGCTATCTCTCGGCGCTGGGCATGACCGGCATGACCGCCTACTTCGCGTTGCTCGACGTCGGCCAGCCGAAGAACGGCGAGACCGTGGTGATCTCCGGCGCCGCCGGCGCGGTGGGCAGCGTTGCCGGGCAGATCGCCAGGCTCAAGGGCTGCCGGGTGGTGGGCATCGCCGGCGGCGCCGAGAAATGTCGCTTCCTGGTCGAAGAACTGGGCTTCGACGGCGCCATCGACTACAAGAACGAAGACCTCGCCGCCGGACTCAAGCGCGAATGCCCGAAGGGCATCGATGTGTTCTTCGACAACGTCGGCGGCGAAATCCTCGACACGGTGCTCACCCGCATCGCCTTCAAGGCACGCATCGTCCTCTGTGGGGCGATCAGCCAGTACAACAACAAGGAAGCGGTGCGCGGCCCGGCCAACTACCTGTCGCTGCTGGTCAATCGGGCGCGCATGGAAGGCATGGTGGTGATGGACTATGCCCAGCGCTTCCCAGAAGGCCTGAAGGAGATGGCCACCTGGCTGGCGGAAGGCAAGCTGCAATCGCGCGAGGACATCGTCGAAGGCCTGGAGACCTTCCCCGAGACCCTGCTCAAGCTGTTCAGCGGGGAAAACTTCGGCAAGTTGGTGTTGAAGGTCTGAGGTCCGCCACCGGCGCGAAGACGCGGCGGATAGCGCCTTGCGCTATCCGCCCTGCGCCTCGCCTGAGCGTTTGCACCGAAGAAATAATGATTCCCGGCAATCCTGCCGCCTGTCCTTCGGGCTAAGCTGCGGCATCCGCGCCTGCAAGGAATCAGCCGCATGCCACTCGCCCGCTGGGTACCCGGACTCGATAGCCTGCTCCACTACCGCCGCGCCTGGTTCCGTTCGGATGTCCAGGCCGGGCTGTCGGTAGCGGCGATCCAGATCCCCACTGCCATCGCCTACGCCCAGATCGCCGGTTTCCCGCCCCAGGTAGGCCTCTATGCGTGCATCCTGCCGATGCTGATCTACGCCCTGATCGGCAGCTCGCGGCAGTTGATGGTAGGCCCCGACGCGGCGACCGCGGCGATGGTCGCCGCCGCCATCACCCCGCTGGCGGCGGGCGATCCGCAGCGCCTGGTGGACCTGTCGATGATCGTCGCGATCATGGTCGGGCTGTTCTCCATCGTCGCCGGCCTGGCCCGCGCCGGGTTCATCGCCAGCTTCCTCTCGCGACCGATCCTGGTCGGCTACCTCAACGGCATCGGCCTGAGCCTGCTGGTCGGACAGTTGGGCAAGCTGTTCGGCTACGAGGCGGCGACCAGCGGCTTCGTCGCCGGCATCCTCGCGCTGCTGGAGAACCTGCTGCACATCCATTGGCCGACGCTGATCCTCGGCAGCCTCTCGCTCTTGCTGATGGTGCTGCTGCCGCGGCGCTTCCCGCAGTTGCCCGGGGCGCTCTGCGGCGTCCTCCTGGCCAGTCTCGCCGCGGCGCTGCTGGGCCTGGATCGCTACGGCGTGGAACTGCTTGGCGAGGTACCGGCCGGGCTGCCACAACTGAGCTGGCCGCAGACCAGCCTGGAGGAACTGAAAAGCCTGCTGCGCGACGCCACCGGCATCACCGTGGTCAGCTTCTGCAGCGCCATGCTCACCGCGCGCAGCTTCGCCGCCCGCCACGGCTACAGCATCAACGCCAACCACGAACTCGTCGCCCTCGGCCTGGCCAACATCGGCGCCGGGGTCTCCCAGGGCTTCGCCATCAGCGGCGCCGACTCCCGCACCGCGGTGAACGACATGGTCGGCGGCAAGACACAACTGGTCGGCGTGGTCGCCGCGCTGGTGATCGCCGCCACCCTGTTGCTGCTGAACAAACCCCTGGGCTGGGTGCCGATGCCGGCGCTCGGCGCGGTCCTGTTGCTGGCCGGCTGGGGCCTGATCGACGTGCAGGCGCTGAAAGGCTTCTGGAAGCTCAGCCGCTTCGAGTTCAGCCTCTGCCTGCTGACCACCGTCGGCGTGCTCAGCGTCGGCGTGCTGCCGGGAATCTTCGTCGCCGTCAGCATCGCCGTACTACGCCTGCTCTACTACACCTATCGTCCGAGCGACGCGGTGCTCGGCTGGATGCACGGCATCGACGGCCAGGTCGAGCTGGCCAAGTACCCGCAGGCCACCACTCTTCCCGGCCTGGTGATCTACCGCTTCGACGCCCCCCTGCTGTTCTTCAACGCCGACTACTTCAAGCAACGGGTGCTTGCCGTGGTGGACGGCAGCGAGCGGCCGAATGCGGTGCTGCTCAACGCCGAAGCCATGACCAACCTCGACATCAGCGGCCTGGCCACCCTCCACGAGGTACAACAGATCCTCAAGGCCCAGGGCGTGCACCTGTCGCTGGCACGGGTGACCGGGCAGACGCTGGACCTGCTGCAACGCTCCAGCATGCTCGGCGAGATCAAGCCGCCGCTGGTGTTCAGCTCGGTGCGCTCCGGGGTCAGTGCCTATCGCTACTGGCTGCGCCAGCAGAAAAGACTCGCCGCCCAGGCCGCGGCTACAAGCGGAAATGCCTGACCATGCCCTGTAGTTCGCGCCCCAGCTCCGCCAGTTGTTCGCTGGACGAAGCCGTCGACTGCATGGCCTGGGCCGACTGATCGGCTACCTCGCGGATCGCGTGACGCTGCGGTTGATCTCCTCGGCGACCGCGCTCTGCTGCTCGGAGGCCGCGACGATCTGCTGGATCAGCGCCACCGCCGTGGCGATATTGCCCAGCGCCGCCTCGGTCTGCAACGCGTCGTCGACGCTCTGGCCCACCAACGGTGGCTGCGCTGCACTCGATCTCGGCCGTGGACCGTTGGGTGCGCCGCGCCAGCGCCCGCACCTCGTCGGTGAACACGGCGAAGCCTCGACCCTGTTCGCCGGCCTGCGCCGCCTCGATGGCGGCGCTCAGCGCCAGCAGGTTGGTCTGCTCGGCCACGCTCTTGATCACCTCCAGCACGCTGCCGATACGCTGGCTGTCGGCGCTCAGCGCCTCGACGCTATAGCAGGACCAGGGTAAAACCGATGGCCAGTTTCTTCGCCGTGCCGGGATCGGCCAGACGCCTGCGCAGCAACCCCAGCATGACTCCCCTCCCCCGTGGCGCGCCGTCTGCGTGCGCATTTCCCGCTGTGTCGCGCGTTTTTCGCCGAACCTGAGCGGCCGGGCAAGGTAGTGGCACGATAATAGCCAGGAGAGATGTGCGCAGGTCGTTTCCAGGATATCCGGGCTGACGTCGGCCGGGCGCGGAGCCATACTGGGCACCCCATGGAAAAAGGAGCTTGCCATGCGTCCCGTATTGCCGCTGTTGCTGTCGCTGAGTCTGTGCGCCCCCGCCCTGGCCGACTGGAGCGGCCCGATCGAGCAGCCGCTCTGGTCGTTGCCGGCGGCGCCGGGCCTGTCGCGCTGGCTGATCGTGCACAACCTGTCGAGCGCGGCGGCCGACGGCCTCTACCACGTCGAGGTCCTGGAGCGCCGCCAGGGCCAGCAGCCCTGGCAGTTCCAGCGCCTGGCCGCGCACCTGGCGCTGAGCGAACAGGCGCTGCGCGCGAGTATCGTGGCGCCGCTGAAGCGCGGCGGGGTGTATCCGGAAAGCTACCAGCTCGCCTATCGCCAGTGGCAGGAACGCCAGGCCGCGGGCCAGGCGCCGGTGTGCCGGCGCACGGTCGACGAGTGCCTGCGGGCGCCGGACTGAGCCCGGCTACCTGGGCCGGATCATGCTGAACGTGTCGCGGGTATGGCTGTAGTGGCTGCCGCCCAGGCGACCGACCAGGTCGAGCCGGGCGCTATCCACATGGCGCTCGTCGGCCAGCACGGCATCGTCGACATGGGCCAGCAGCACGCGGGCGAAGATCAGGTGGCAATTGGGGTTCTCCGCCGGATACGGCTTGATTTCCGCTACCTCGCACTCGAAGGCCACCGCCGCCGCGGCGATCCGCGGCGGCGCCACGCGTACGCTGGACACGGTAGGGATGCCGACCGTCTCGATCTCGCTCACGCCATGGGGCAGCCAGGCGGAGGTGGCGTTCATGGTCTCGGCCTGGGCGGCGCCGACCAGGTGGATCACCAGCTGCCCGGTGGCCTGGACGTTGCGCAGGGTGTCCTTGAGGCTGCCGTCGTCGCGCAGGCTGACGTTGACCATCAGGGTCGGCGGCTCGTCGCTGATCACCTGGAAGAAGCTGAACGGGGCCAGGTTGCTGGCGCCCTCGGCGGACAGGGTCGAGACCCAGGCAATCGGTCGCGGGGTGACGGTGGAAGCCAACCAGCGATAGGCCTCGGCGGGAGCGATGGTGGTGAAGTCCAGTTGCATGGCGGTCTCGCGGAAATCGACGGAGGGGACGCCGATTATGCCGCAGCCCCGCAGCTCTCGCGACCGTCTGCGCCGCAGCCCTGCGCCACCCGGAGGCAGCGGCTAGACTTGCCCTACCCTCACCCAGGAGCCCTGCCATGAACTATCGAGGAAGCTGCCACTGCGGAACCATCGCCTACGAAGTCGAAGGCGACCTCGACCAGGTGATCCAATGCAACTGCTCACTGTGCAGCCGGCGCGGCTGGCTGCTGTGGTTCGTCCCGCGCGACCGTCTGGCGCTGAAGACGCCGGCCAGCGCGATGCACACCTACACCTTCAACACCCATCGCCTGCAGCATCACTTCTGCCCCACCTGCGGCTGCGCGCCGTTCAGCGAAGGCATAGGCCCGGACGGCCAGGCGATGGCCGCGGTCAACGCGCGCTGCCTGGAGAACATCGACGCCAACGCGCTCCCGGTACAGCACTACGATGGCCGCAACGCCTGACGCTGGCGCAGGTACCCGATCACCTCGGCCTGGTTGCCGCGGAACTCGACGCGGTCTTCCTTGCTCTGCCGCTGGAAGGCGTACATCGGGTCGTAGTACTCCTTGAGCAGCCCCTCGATCCAGCCGCGATGGGTATCCACCGAGCCGTCGCGGCCCTGCTCTTCCAGCGCCTGCACGAGGATCGCCGCCAGCCGCTGGTAGCGCTCGCCGCCGAGGCGCTTGACGATGCCGGCGAGACTCTTCTGCAGGTAGGCGGAGAAGGCGGCGAAGCCCTCCTCCACGCCCACCACGCGCTCGAACTCGCTGCGCAGGTCGATCACGTAGTCCCTGAGGATACGCTCGACACGCTGCTCGAAGGCATCCTCCAGCCAGACCAGCGGGTAGCCCTGCATGCCCTGGTACAGCTCCAGCGGCAAGGAGCAGCTGCCGACGATCCGCCCCTCGTCCTCGAGGACGAACTGGCCGACGCCGCGATGACGCTTCTTCAGGATGTCGATGGCCAGGCGGTTCTCGAAGTCGATCTGCGCCGGCTGCGGCGTGGCTCGCCGGCCAAAGCTGGAACCGCGATGGTTGGCGTGGCCTTCGAGATCGAGGCTGTTGTCCAGCGCCGCGATCACCTCGGTCTTGCCGCAACCGGTGAGGCCGCCGACCAGCACGAAATCGCACTCGTCGACCGCCGCGCGGGTGGTTTCGAAAAGGAAGTTGCGCAACGCCTTGTAGCCGCCGATCACCCGTGGGTAGTCGATGCCGGCGTCCTGCTTCAGCCACTGCTGGACGATCTGCGAGCGCAGGCCGCCGCGGAAGCAATACAGGTAGCCGTTCGGATTGGCTTCGGCGAAGGCTTTCCAGGCCGCCAGCCGTTCGGCCTTGAGCGCCCCGCAGACCAGTTCGTGGCCAAGGGCGATGGCGGCCTGCTGGCCGTGCTGCTTGTAGCTGGTGCCGACCTTCTGCCGCTCGATGTCGTTCATCAGCGGCCGGTTGACCGTGTTGGGAAAGGCGCCCTTGTGGTACTCCACCGGGGCGCGCACATCCATCAGGGGGATATCGTCGAGAAACAGTTCGCGGTAGTGCTGGGTGTTGTCGCGCATCACAGCACCTGTACCGCGAGACTCTGTCGCTCGACCAGCTCGCCGATCGGCGCCAGTTGCAGGCCGAGTTCCGCCGCCACGGCGAGGAACTCCGCCTCGCCTTCCGGAGCCACCGCCACCAGCAGGCCGCCGCTGGTCTGCGGATCGCAAAGCAACAGCTTCTGCACTTCCGGCAGTGGCGCGATGCGCTCGCCATAGCTGTCGAAGTTGCGCAGGGTGCCGCCAGGCACGCAGCCCTGCTCCAGGTAATATTCGGCACTGGCCAGGCGCGGTACCGCGGCGTACTCCACGCGTGCGGTGAGCTTGCTGCCGTCGGCCATTTCCACCAGGTGGCCGAGCAGGCCGAAACCGGTGACGTCGGTCATCGCCTTGACCCCGGCCAACCGGCCGAAGCGCGCGCCGGGCCTGTTCAGGGTGCACATCCAGTCGCGCGCCACGCCGACGTCCTCGGCGCGCAGCCTGGCCTTCTTCTCGGCAGTGGTGAGGATGCCGATGCCCAGCGGCTTGGTCAGGTACAGCCTGCAGCCGGCCTCGGCGGTGTCGTTGCGCTTCATGAAGCGCTTCTCCACCACGCCGGTCACGGCCAGGCCGAAGATCGGCTCGGGGGCGTCGATGGAGTGTCCGCCGGCCAGCGGGATGCCGGCTTCCTCGCAGACCTTGCGGCCGCCGGCGATCACCTCGCGGGCGACTTCCGCGGCCAGCACGTTGACCGGCCAGCCGAGGATGGCGATAGCCATCAGCGGGTCGCCACCCATGGCGTAGATGTCGCTGATGGCGTTGGTCGCGGCGATACGGCCGAAATCGAAGGGGTCGTCGACGATCGGCATGAAGAAATCGGTGGTGGAGACCACCCCGCGCTCCTCGTCGAGAGCGTAGACAGCCGCGTCGTCGCGCGAGGCGTTGCCGACCCAGAGCTTCGGATCGAGGTTCTGCGCGCCGCTGCCGGCGAGGATCACCTCCAGCACCTTGGGCGAAATCTTGCAGCCGCAGCCGGCGCCGTGGCTGTACTGGGTCAGGCGGATCGCCTCGCTCATCGGTGTACTCCCGTGGATGTCGGAAAAGTGCCCATTCTAGCAAAGCCGGCGCCGCCGCCAGAGGGCCGATCGCCGCGCCCGGCTCAACGCCCGGCGCGCGACTCGCGGATATAGAAGCGCGCCTTTTCGGCCTTGCTGGTGCAGCCCTCGTAGGCCTCGAACTGCTGCTGGGTCTTGGCCCCGGTGAGCAGGGTCAGGGCCTTCGAGTAGCTGACGGTGCCGGCGAAGCCTTCGGCCTTGGCCAGGTCGAGTTCCTTCCAGGCCGCGTCCAGCTGGTCGGCGCAGTTCTCCCGGTAGGCGGTCTTGCCGGCACAGCCGGCCAGGGTCAAGGCAAGGACGGGCAGAACGATCCAGGTTTTCATCGAACGATCTCCGGACAGGGAAAGGGCCGCGCATCGCCGCGACGCACTTGGCGGCGGCCGGGCGACACGCGTATCGTTTTCGCTTCGTCACGCAGTATTGGCAAGGGGTTGCAGATGAGCAAACAGGTCGCTCTGGTATTGGGCTCCGGCGGTGCGCGCGGCTACGCGCACATCGGCGTGATCGAGGAACTCGAGGCACGCGGCTATGAGATCACCTGCATCGCCGGTTGTTCCATGGGCTCGGTGATCGGCGGCATCTACGCCGCCGGCAAGCTGCGCGAGTACCGCGAGTGGGTGGAAAGCCTCGACTACCTGGACGTGCTGCGCCTGCTCGACGTCAGCTTCCGCCTCGGCGCGATCCGCGGCGAGCGGGTGTTCGGCAAGATCCACGAGATCCTCGGCGAGGTGAACATCGAGGACCTGTCGATCCCCTACACGGCGGTTGCCACCGATCTCACCAACCAGCAGGAAATCTGGTTCCAGGAAGGCTGCCTGCACCAGGCCATGCGCGCCTCGGCGGCGATCCCCAGCCTGTTCACCCCGGTCATGCAGGGCAGCCGCATGCTGGTCGACGGCGGCCTGCTCAACCCGTTGCCGATCGTGCCGGTGGTGTCGGCCCACAGCGACCTGATCATCGCGGTCAACCTCAACGCCACCAACCAGAAGCAGTACCACCTGCCGGTAATCGAGCGTCCGGCCGCGCTCAAGGGGCGCTTCGACAGCATGATCGAGAGCCTCGGCCACAAACTCTCGTTCTTCCGCCGCCACGGCGACGACAATACCCCGCCGGAGCTGAGCGCCGACGCCCTGCTCCATCCGGTTCCGGCGGAATCCGAGGAGCCCGCCGAGCCGCAACTGCAACAGCCGGCCGCGGCGCCGCAAGGCAAGGACTCGCCGAAGTCGGCCAGCGGCACCACGGTAGTGGAAAGCAGCGGTCCGGCATCGCTGCTGGAACTGGTCAACCAGAGCTTCGAGGTGATGCAGACCTCGCTGGCGCAGTACAAGATCGCCGGCTACCCGCCGGACATCCTGATCAACGTGCCGAAGCGGGTTTGCCGCTTCTTCGAGTTCTACAAGGCGCCGGAGCTGATCGCCCTCGGCCGGCAGATCGCCAGCGACACCCTGGACCGCTACGAGGAAGACAACGCCTGAGCCTCAGCGGCTGAACTCGAGGACTTCATAGCCGCCGCGCCGTTCCGGGAACAGCAGGAGGAAGCCACCGGCGTGCGGGCGCAGCAGCGCGACCACGTCGGACTCAGCCGGCGCGCCGTGGGCCAGGCCACTGAAGGCCACCTGGGGCTCGTCGTTGACCGTGGCGCCGCCGAGGAACACGTAGCGCTGCGTGCCTTCGCGGAACAGGTAGCCGCTGACCCGCTGCGAACCGCTGGTCTTCTCCAGGAACAGGCCGCGGTCGGTACGCCGGATGCGGCACTGGAAGTTCGGATAGCGATAGATGCCGTACTGGTCGGCCTGGGTCGAGCGGCACTTCCAGTCGCCCAGCAGGCCTTTCTCGTCGACGGCGACGACGGGCTGCGCCAGGCTGAGTTCCAGTTGCTCCAGTTCCGGCAGGAATTCCTCGAAGGCACTGTCGTAGTAGCGCTTGTTGATGGCCTCGGCGTCCTGCTCGACGGCCAGCACGCTGCGCTGCTGCTGATCGCTGGTGTAGCCACGCCAGTCCGGTTCGGCGGCGCCGGCATGCGCGCAGGCGGCGAGAACGGTGAGGCAGGCGAAGACACGGGAAACGGGGATCGGACGGGACATGGCGACCTTCCTGGCGAGTGGACCGGCGCATCCGGCGCCGGCAAGCGGTAGCCGCAGAACATAGCGCAGCGGCGCCGGGAATTCGAGCGCCGCCACGACGGGCGGCGGTTTCAGAAGATCGACCAGCCGATCCGCTCGCTGAGTTTCTCCAGCGCGGCGATACCCGCCAGCGAATTGCCCGCGGCGTTCAGTTCCGGCGACCAGACACAGACCGTGAAGCGCCCCGGCACCACCGCGATGATGCCGCCGCCGACACCGCTCTTGCCCGGCAGGCCGACCCGATAGGCAAAGTTGCCGGCCTCGTCGTATAGCCCGCTGGTGGCCATGATCGCGTTGACCTGCTTGGTCTGCCGCTCGTTGAGTACCTGCTCGCCGCTGTGCTTGCAGAAGCCCTTGTCGGCGAGGAAGCAGAACGCCCGCGCCAGGTCGACGCAGCTCATGCGCAGCGCGCAATGATGGAAATAGCTGAGCAGCACCGCCTCGACGTCGTTGTGGAAGTTACCGAACGATTTCATCAGGTAGGCCGCCGCCGCGTTGCGCGAGCGGTGCTGGTACTCGGAACGCGCCACCACCGAGTCCGACACCACTTCCGGGTTGCCGCACAGGCGCCGGACGAAATCGCGCATCGATTGCGCCGGCGCGGCGAAACGCGACTGGTTGATGTCGCAGATCACCAGGGCGCCGGCATTGATGAACGGGTTGCGCGGCTTGCCGCGCTCGAACTCCAGCTGCACCAGGGAGTTGAAAGGCTGGCCGGAGGGCTCGTGGCCAAGGCGTTGCCAGATGTCCTCGCCGGAATGCTGGATCGCCTGGACCAGGCTGAACACCTTGGAAATGCTCTGGATGGAAAACGGCCGCAGGGCGTCGCCGGCATGGAACAGCTCGCCGTCGCGGCTGTACACGGCGATCCCCAGCTGGTTCGGCTCGACGCCGGCGAGCGCGGGGATGTAGTCGGCGACCTTGCCGCGCCCGATCAGCGGGCGGACTTCATCGAGAATCTCGTTCAACAGTTGCTGCATGATGACCTTCGTGGTGACACCGGGGCACCGACCCGGGCGCATCCGGGCCAGCGCGAATGCGCGGCATCATAGGCGATGAACGCACGGGAGGCATGCCCCTCGCGCAGAATTGCGCTGCGCGTCAGCTGTCGCGCAGGCGATAGCCGACGCCCGCCTCGGTCACCAGGAAGCGCGGGCTGGCCGGATCGTCGCCGAGTTTCTGGCGCAGGTGGCCGACCACGACCCGCAGGTAATGGGTGTCTTCGACATGGGTCGGGCCCCAGATATCCTTGAGCAGTTGCTGCTGGGTCACTACGCGTCCGAGATGGCGTGCCAGCGCGGCGAGCACCGCGTACTCCTTGCGCGTCAGCGCCACTTCCGCACCCTCCAGGGTGACCCGGCGATAGGCGAAGTCCACCTGCAACGGGCCGACCGCCACCGCCGCCTCCGGGCTTTCGCCCTGCGCCGCCTGGCGCAGCAGGACGCGCACGCGGGCGAGGAACTCCTGGATGCCGAACGGCTTGGTCACGTAGTCGTTGGCGCCGCCGTCCAGGGCCAGTACCTTCTCGCCCTCGCTGGCGCGCACCGACAGCACCAGCACCGGCACCTGCGACCATTCGCGCAGGTCGCGAAGGATGTCCTGACCGTCGCGGTCCGGCAGGCCGAGGTCGAGCACCACAAGGTCCGGCCGGTTCAGCGCGGCCTGGGCCAGCCCCTCTTCGCCGGTGCCGGCCTCGAGCACCCGGTAGCCCTGGGCATTGAGGCTGATGCGGAGGAACTTGCGGATCTGCGGTTCGTCGTCGATCAGCAGGATGCTGTTCTGCAATTGGGTCATGGCACTCGGCACGGCAGGTGAACACGGCGACGAGCCAGCGGCGGCGTCGCGGAAACGGCAGGAATAGCGCGAGCGCGGGCGCCAGGCAAGTGCGCCGGGCTCATTCGTCGCCCTCCAGTTGCCCGAGGTCCGGCTGCGGATGCAGCGGCAGGTGCAGGACCAGCGTGGTGCCGCGACCGTCGAGGCCTTCGCCGACGCTGATGCGCCCGCCGTGGGCGCCGATCATGCCCTGGCAGATCGCCAGGCCCAGGCCGGTGCCCTGGCCACCGCGGTCGCCACGGGCAGCGGTGTAGAACATGTCGAAGATCTTCTCCCGCTCGGCCTCGGGAATCCCCGGCCCCTCGTCGCTCACCGCGAAACGCAGCTCGGCGGCATCCTGGCCGACCTCGATGCGCAACCGGCCGTGGCTCGGCGAGAAGCGCGCGGCATTTTCCAGCACGTTGATCAGCGCCTGTTCGATCAGCGCCGCATGCACGTAGAGCAACGGCAGGTCGTTGGCCACGATCGCCTGCACCCGGTACGGCGCCAGCACCGCGCGCAGGCGGTTCAGCGCGCTGCCGACGATGTCGCCCGGCGCCACCCAGTCGCGCGCCAGCTTCAGGCCACCGTGGCCGAGACGGGTCATGTCGAGCAGGTTCTGGATATAGCGGTCCAGTCGCTCGGCCTCGTCGCGGGTGCTTTCCAGCAGTTCGCGACGATCCGCCGGCGGGATCACCTCGCTCAGCGCCAGCAGGCTGTCGATGGAACCGCGCATGGCGGTCAGCGGCGTGCGCAGGTCGTGGGACACCGAGGCGAGCAAGGCGCTGCGCAGTTGCTCGGTCTCGCCGTGCAGGCGCGCGGCCTCCAGGTCCTCGGCCAGGCGCGCACGCGCCAGGGCCTGGGCCAGGGGCTGGCCGAGGGCGGCGAGCAGACGCCGGCGCTGCGGGCTCAGCGGCTGGCCGTCCAGCGGCGCGACGCCGAGCAGCGCCAGCGGTCCCTCTTCCGCCGACAGCGGCCACCACCACCAGCGTCCTCCGGGCAGCGTGCCAGTACCGAGGCCGGCCGGCTGGTCGTGGGCCCAGGCCCAGTCGGCGGCGACCCGTTCCTGGTCGACGAGTTGCCGCTGCACGCCGGCCTCGGTCTTCCACTTGCCATTGACCTGGCCGAGCAGGCAGACCTCGACGTCCTTCCAGTCGTCGAACTGCTGGGCGGCGGCGGCCAGCACGGCCTGGCGGTCGGTGGCGGCGGTGAGCTTGCGCGACAGCTCCAGCAGCAGGCTGGTTTCCTCCTGGGTATCGCGCAGCGCCTCCAGTTGGCGCCGCTGGCGTGCCGCCAGGTTGCCGGTGAGGCCGGCCATGAACAGGAAGAACGCCAGGCTCAGCAGGTCTTCGTGGCGATGGATGGCGAAGGAAAAATGCGGCGGGATGAACAGGAAGTCATAGGCCAGGAACGACGCCACCGCGCACAGCAGTGCCGGCATCAGGCTGCTGCGCACTGCCACCAGCAGCACCGCCATCAGGAACACCAGGGAGATGTTCGGCAGCTCCAGCAGGTGCGCCACGATCCAGGCCAGGCCGCTGGCCAGGGCAGTCGCCAGCAGCGCCAGCAGATAGTCGTTCCACACCACCGGATAGCGTGGCCGCGATTCCGCCGGGCGCAGGTCGGCCTCGCTGTCCAGGGCGCTGATCTCCAGGCCCTGGCCGTCGCGCAGCAGGCGCCCGGCGAGACCGCCGCCGAAGGCCCGGCGGTACCAGCGGCGCCGCGACTGGCCCACCAGGACCAGGCTGGCGCGGCGCTCGCGGGCATGTTGCAGGAGGGTCCGCGCCACCTCGCCGGCGCGCAGCACGACGATCTCGCCGCCGAGCCGCTCGGCCAGTTGCTGCGCGCCCTGCAGGCGCATCCGCGCCTGCTCGCCGCGCAAGCCGCCGGTATCGACGTGTACCACGCTCCAGGGCAGGTGCCGACGTTCGGCGACCCGGCAGGCGTGGCGCACCAGGCGTTCGGCCTGTTCGTCGCCGTCGATGCCCACCAGCAGCCGCCCGCGCAACGCCGGCGCCTCCTCGCCGCGCTGGCGGTAGCGGTGGTTGAGGTCGGCGTCGACCCGCGCGGCGGCGGTCTGCATCGCCAGTTCGCGCAGCGCGGTGAGGTTGGTCTGCGAGAAGAACGCATCGATCGCCGCCCGCGCCTGTTCCGGCACGTAGACCTTGCCTTCGCGCAGGCGCTCCAGCAGCTCGCGCGGCGGCAGGTCGATGAGGACGATCTCGTAGGCTTCCTGCAGCACCCAGTCCGGCACCGTCTCGCGGACCTGCACGCCGGTGATGTCGCGGACCTGGTCGTTGAGGCTTTCCAGGTGCTGGACGTTGACCGTTGTGTAGACGTCGATCCCCGCCGCCAGCAACTCCTGGATGTCCTGCCAGCGCTTGGCGTGGCGGCTGCCGGGAACGTTGCTGTGGGCCAGTTCGTCGACCAGGGCCAGCGCCGGCGGGTCGGCGAGGAGACCGTCGAGGTCCATTTCCTGCAGTTTCATCCCTCGATACTCGAGGCTGCGCAGCGGCTGCTGCGGCACGCCTGCGAGGAGGGACTCGGTTTCCGCCCGCGAGTGGGTCTCGACCACCCCGGCGCGCAGTTTCACGCCCTGGCGCAACTGGGCCTGGGCGGCCTGCAACATGGCGAAGGTCTTGCCCACCCCCGGCGCCGCGCCGAGAAAGACTTTCAGGCGGCCGCGCCCGTCAGCGGGCAGGTCGGCCAGCAGCGCGTCGGCGCGTGCGGTGTCGGTCATGGATCGGTCGTACTCCGTTGCTCTGCGCCGCGCGGGGCGGACGATCGCCGGCGATCATCCGCCGATGCGGCGATATTGCAAGCCCTTGCGTGGGCCTCCGCGGAAACCTAGCGCTTCAACCCCGCCAGCGCCACGTTCAACGCCAGCACGTTGACCACCGCGGGCCCCACCAGCGGCCGCTCGGTGTGGCTTTCCACCAGGTCCTCCACCAGCCGCAGCGGCAGCCCGCGCGCCGTGGCCACCCGCAGCGCCTGGTAACGCGCGGCCTGCGGCGGCAGTTGCGGATCGAGTCCGCTACCGGAGGTAGTGACCAGCGCCAGCGGCACCGGTCCCTGATCGGCGATACGCTCCTTCGCGGCGTCCCTGGCGATGCGCTCGGCCAGTGCCGGGTTGCTCGGCGCCAGGTTGCTCGCGGCGCTGGAAACGGTGGCGTAGTCGCCCGCCGAAGGCCGCGAATGGAACCACTCCTCGCCGTCGAACTTCTGCGCGATCAGCCGCGAGCCGAGCACCTTGCCCTCGGCGTCGCGCAGCAGGCTGCCATTGGCCTGCTCGGGGAACGCCAGTTGGGCGATACCGGTGACCAGCAGCGGATAGGCCACGCCGGTGACCAGGCTCAGCACCAGCAATGACGCCAGTGCCGGACGGAGTTGCTTGAACATGTGCAGATCCTCTCTTCAGTCCCAGGCCCTCGCCCGACGGCGAGGGCCGTTGTTCATGCCAGGCCGACGGCGGTCAGCAACAGGTCGATCGCCTTGATCCCGAGGAACGGCGCCACCAGGCCGCCGACGCCATAGATCAGCAGGTTGCGCTGCAGCAGTTGCGAAGCGTCCGCCGCCTGCACCCGCACGCCGCGCAAGGCCAGTGGGATCAACGCGACGATGATCAGCGCGTTGAACACGATGGCCGACAGGATCGCGCTCTGCGGGCTTTGCAGGCGCATCACGTTGAGCACGTCGAGCTGCGGGTAGATGCCGACGAACAGCGCCGGCAGGATGGCGAAGTACTTGGCCACGTCGTTGGCGATGGAAAAAGTGGTCAACGCGCCGCGGGTGACCAGCAACTCCTTGCCCACCTGGACCACGTCGAGCAGCTTGGTCGGGTCGCTGTCCAGGTCGACCAGGTTGGCCGCCTCGCGGGCGGCCTGGGTGCCGTCGTTCATGGCCATGCCGACGTCGGCCTGGGCCAGCGCCGGGGCGTCGTTGGCACCGTCGCCGCACATCGCCACCAGGCGACCTTCGCCCTGCTCCTGGCGAATCCGCGCCAGTTTCTTCTCCGGGGTAGCCTCGGCGATCACGTCGTCGACCCCTGCCTCGGCGGCGATGGCAGCGGCGGTCAGCGGGTTGTCGCCGGTCACCATCACGGTGCGGATGCCCAGCCGGCGCAGTTCGGCGAAGCGCTCGCGAATGCCCGGCTTGACCACGTCCTTCAGGTGAATGGCGCCGAGCAGCCGGCCGTTGGCTACCACCAGCAGCGGGGTACCGCCGCTCTGGGCGATCTTGTCCACCTCCCGCGAAAGCACCTCGGGCATCTTCTCCCGCGGCAGGTCGATGAAGCGCAGCGCCGCATCCACCGCCCCCTTGCGGTACACCTGGCCGTTCCAGTCGACCCCGGACAGGCGGGTTTCCGCGCTGAAGGCGATCGGCGTCAGCTCCTCGCGGCGCGGCTCCTCGATCGGATGCAGGATGCGCAAGTATTCGACGATCGACTTGCCTTCCGGCGTGTCGTCGGCCAGCGAGGCCAGCAACGCGCCCTCGGCCAGTTCCTTGCCGCTCACCCCCGGCGCGGCGTACAGCGCGCTGCAGCGGCGGTTGCCGAAGGTGATGGTGCCGGTCTTGTCGAGCAGCAGCACGTGGACGTCGCCGGCCGCCTCCACCGCGCGACCGGACTTGGCGATCACGTTCAGGCGCACCAGGCGGTCCATGCCGGCGATGCCGATGGCCGAGAGCAGGCCGCCGATGGTGGTCGGGATCAGCGTCACCAGCAGCGCCACCAGGAACACCAGCGGCAGGTTGCCGCCGGCGAACAGGGCGAACGGCTTGAGGGTCACCACCACCAGCAGGAAGATCAGGGTCAGGCCGATCAGCAGGATGTCCAGCGCTACTTCGTTGGGGGTCTTCTGCCGCTTGGCGCCTTCCACCAGGGCGATCATCCGGTCCAGGGTCGACTCGCCCGGGTTGGCGCCGATCCGCACCAGCAACCAGTCGGACACCACCAGGGTATTGCCGGTCACCGCCGAGCGATCGCCGCCGGACTCGCGGATCACCGGCGCCGATTCGCCGGTGATGGCGGCCTCGTTGACCGCCGCCACACCTTCGATGACTTCGCCGTCGCCGGGAATCATCTCGCCGGCCTGGACCCGTACCACATCGCCCTTGCGCAGGCTGCCGGCAGCGACGCTCTCGAAACTGCCGTCGGCGCGCCGCCTATTGGCGGAGAGGCCCTGGCTGCCGGCCTTGAGACTGTCCGCGCGGGCCTTGCCACGACCCTCGGCGAGCGCTTCGGCGAAATTGGCGAAGAGCACCGTGAACCACAGCCAGAGGGCGATCTGCAGCGCCACCGAGGTCGGCACCGCCTGGTCGGGGACGAAGCACAGCAAGGTGGTGAGCACGGCGGTCAGTTCGACCACCAGCATCACCGGCGAGCGCAGCAACTGGCGCGGGTCGAGCTTGACGAAGGCTTGCAGCAGCGCCGGCCGCCACAAGGCGGCGAGGCTGGTGGACGCGTTATGGCGACGTTCGAGCGATTTGTGCAAGGCGTTCTTGGACGCCTGGGTCTGAGCGTTCATGTGCGATTCCTTCAGAAGCCGAGGCTCAGTTGTTCAGCGATCGGGCCGAGGGCCAGGGTCGGCAGGAAGGTCAGGCCGCCGACCAGCAGGATGGTCACGGTGAGCAGGCTGACGAACAGCGGGCCATGGGTCGGGAAACTGTTCGGCCCCACCGGGCTGGCCTTCTTCGCCGCCAGGCTGCCGGCGATGGCGAGGATCGGCAGGATGTAGCCGAAGCGGCCGATGAGCATCGCCAGGCCGATCATCAGGTTGTGGAACGGCGTGTTGGCGCCGAAACCGGCAAACGCCGAGCCGTTGTTGGCGCTCCCCGAGGTGTAGGCGTAGAGCAGTTGGCTGAAACCGTGCGGGCCGGGATTGGTCACCGCCGAAGCCGGCCCCGGCAGGCTGGCGGCGATGGCGCCGAGCACCAGCACGCCGACAGGCATCACCAGCAGGGTGAAGACCAGCAGGCGGACCTCCTTCGCCTCGAGCTTCTTGCCCAGGTACTCCGGCGTCCGCCCGACCATCAGGCCGGCGAGGAACACCGCGATCAGGACGAACAGCAGCATGCCGTAGAGGCCGGCGCCGACGCCGCCGAAGATCACCTCGCCGAGCATCATGTTCAGCAGCGGCAGCATGCCGCCCAGAGGGCTCAGGCTGTCGTGCATGGCGTTCACCGAGCCGTTCGAGGCGGCGGTGGTGGTGATCGCCCAGAGCATGCTGGCGGCGGTGCCGAAGCGACTCTCCTTGCCCTCCATCGGCGCGCCCTGCTCGATCGGCAACTGCGCCAGCGCCGGGTTCGGCTGGTATTCGGCCCACAGCGACAGGCCCAGGCCGAGGCAGAACAGCAGCAGCATGCAGCCGAGGATCGCGCGGCTCTGGCGCAGGTCCTTCACGTAGTGGCCGAAGGTGAATACCAGCGCCGCCGGGATCAGGATGATCGAGGCCACTTCGAACAGGTTGCTCCAGGCGCTCGGGTTCTCGAACGGATGGGTCGAGTTGACGCCGAAGAAGCCGCCGCCGTTGGTGCCCAGCTGCTTGATGGCGATCTGGCTGGCCGCCGGGCCGAGCGGGATGGTCTGCTCGGCGCCTTGCAAGGTGGTGGCATGGGCATAGTCGAAGAAGGTCTGCGGCACGCCCTGCCAGACCAGCAGCAGCGCCAGCAGCAGGCACAGCGGCAGCAGCACGTAGAGGGTGCCGCGGGTCAGGTCGACCCAGAAGTTGCCCAGTTGTCGCGTGGAGCGGCGGCTGATACCGCGCGCCAGGGCCACCAGCACGCAGAGGCCGACCGCCGCGCTGACGAAGTTCTGCACCGTGAGGCCGACCATCTGGCTGAAGTAGCTCAGCGAGGCCTCGCCGCTGTAGGCCTGCCAGTTGGTGTTGGTGACGAAACTGACCGCGGTGTTGAACGCCAGGGTCCATTCCAGGCCCGGCAGGTGCTGCGGGTTCAGCGGCAGGCTGCCCTGCAGCATGAGGATCGAGAACAGCAGGACCAGGCCGGCCAGGTTGAATGCCAGCAGCGCCAGGGTGTAGGTCTTCCAGTCCTGCTCGCTCGCCGGATCGACGCCGAACAGGCGATAGCAGACGCGCTCCAGTGGCGCCAGCGGCGCGCTGAGGAGATTGCGTTGGCCTTCCATCACCTTGAAGCAGTAGCGCCCGAGGAACGGTGCAGGCACCAGGACCAGGGCGAAAAAGGCCAGGATCAAGAGAATCTCGTGGCTGTTCATGTGCCCTCCCCTAGGCACGGTCGGCGCGTAGCAGCGCCACCAGCAAATAGACGAACAGTCCCGTGGCCAGGGCCAGGGACAACCAATCCAGAACGGTCATGTGTGCGATCTCTCCTTCGAGCGGCCTCTGCCGCTTGAGGGAAAGTCTCCGCAAAGGGGGCGTAAAGAAGCGATTCCGGGCCGCGTCGGACGGCATAAAGAAAGCGTAAAGAGTGGCGCGGACAGCGCCTGGGACAGCAACCGGCCGGGGACTGCGCCACGGCCGGTGACAAGGCGAAGGATCGACGCTAGCCCTGGGCGGCGCGGATCATGTTGCGGGCGATCACCAGTTGCTGGATCTGCGTGGTGCCTTCGTAGATGCGGAACAGTCGCACGTCGCGATAGAAGCGCTCGATCCCGTAGTCGCCGATATAGCCGGCGCCGCCGAAGATCTGCACCGCGCGGTCGGCGACACGGCCGCACATTTCCGAGGCGAATAGCTTGGCGCAGGACGCCTCGGTACCGACATCGCGGCCTTCGTCGCGCTGCCGCGCGGCGTCGATGACCATGCAGCGCGCCGCGTAGGCTTCGGCCTTGCTGTCGGCAAGCATCGCCTGGATCAACTGGAACTCGGCGATCGGCTGGCCGAACTGCTTGCGTTCCAGGGCATAGCGCAACGCATCCTCGAGCATCCGCTCGGCGACCCCCACGCAGACCGCAGCGATGTGCAGGCGGCCCTTGTCGAGCACCTTCATCGCGGTCTTGAAGCCGACGCCCTCGACCCCGCCGATCAACTGGCTGGCAGGCACCCGGCAGTCGTCGAAGATCACGTCACAGGTATGCGCGCCCTTCTGTCCCATCTTGCGATCCGGCTTGCCCAGGGACAGCCCGGGCGTACCGCGCTCGACGACGAAAGCGGAGATTCCGCCGGCGCCACGGATCGCCGGGTCGGTGCGCGCCATCACGGTGTAGATGCCGGCCTGCGGGGCGTTGGTGATGAAGCGCTTGGTACCGTTGAGCACATAGTGCTCGCCGTCACGCACCGCCGTGGTCTTCAGCGAGGCGGCGTCGGAACCGGAGTCCGGTTCGGTGAGGCAGAACGAACTGAGCAGTTCGCCCGACGCCAGGCGCGGCAGGTAGCGCCGCTTCTGCTCTTCGGTGCCGTCGATGACGATGCCCTGGGAGCCGATGCCGTTGTTGGTGCCCAGCAGCGAACGGAACGCCGGCGAGGTCCGCCCCAGTTCGAAGGCGATGCTCACCTCTTCCTCCATGGTCACCCCGAGGCCGCCGTAGGTCTCCGGGATCGACAGGCCGAACAGGCCCATCTCGCGCATGCGGGCGATGATCGCCTCGGGGATGCGGTCGGTTTCCGCCACTTCCTGCTCATGAGGCAGCAGGCTTTCGCGGACGAACTGGCGGATGCTGTCCAGCAGCAGGTTCAGGGTTTCCGGATCACGAATCATGCTCACTCCAATAGGCCCTTAGGCCGGTTGCGATGATTCCGTCACCGGCCTCGGTCAGCGGGTGGCGGCCTCGATGTTGTGGACCATGTGCAGCAGGCGCGGGCCGATGTCGTCCTCCAGTTTCTCGCGCTTGAGGTGGAAACTCGGCCCGCCGCAATTGAACGCCAGCAGCCCATGGCTCTCGTGGTGCAAGGCCACGCCCACCGCGTTGACGTCGCGTTGCCACTCGCCCAGCGACAGGCAGAAACCGTAGTCGGCATAGTCGCGGAAGGCCCGCTCCAGCCCCTTGCGCACCTCCGGCCAGTCTTCCGGGTGGCGCTTGCGAATGTGCCCGAGGATGAATTCCCGCTCGTCCTCCGGCATCGCCGCCAGGCAGGCCCGGCCGATCGCGCTGCGGTGCAGCGAAAGGTGGCTGCCGACCTGGCGACGCATGGTCAGGTTGGCCTCGCCATGCACCACATCGAGGTAGACCATGCTCAGCCGATCGCGGGCCGCCATGGCCACCGCGGCCTTGGCGTAGCCGGCCATCTCTTCCATCAACGGGCGAGCGAGCGCGCGAATCGACAGGTTCGAGAGCATCGCGTAGCCGAACGACATCACCCCCACTTCCAATTGATACTTGCCGCTATGCGGCAGGTGACGCAGATAGCCCAGCCGGGTCAGGGTGTGGGTCAGACGCGACACCGTCGGCTTCGGCAGGCCGGTCTTCTTCGCCAGTTCCTGGTTGCCCAGCAGACTTTCCCGTGGCGTGAAACAGCGCAGCAATTCCAACCCGCGGGCCAGCGCGGTGACGAACTGGCGGTCCTTGAGTTCCTCGTCGTTCTCCTGCATCGGGTCGATCAGCACAGCTTCGAAGGCGGACACTTCCGCTTCCGTACTGGCACCTTCCGCCGGACTCCGGCGCTCGTCATTGCCGCGCATAGTAGGGATCTCTTTTTTCAAAAATCAATAAAACAAAATCATGTTTCGCATAGCGAAATCAATAGTAGAACCCTTCAATTTCAACAATGAAAATAAAATTCTTTTTAAACAATAGGTTGTACAAGTTAAGCGGCTGAAACCCGGCGGGAGTGTTTACAACGCTACGGCTGCCGCCGATTATTTTCGCTAAATCATGAAACCATATTTCGCATAGCGAAATAACAATTCATCGGAGCTTCCATGTCCGCCGATCCTTCGCCGGTGGTTCTGCTCGAATTTCCCGCAGCCGATATCGCCCTGCTTCGCCTCAATCGTCCGCAAGCCAGGAACGCGCTGAACGACGAAGTGCGCCAGCGCCTCGCCACCCACTTCCAGACGCTCGGCGCGGATCCGGCGATCCGCGTCATCGTGCTCACCGGCGACTCGCGCTGCTTTGCAGCTGGCGCCGATCTCCGCGATCTCTCGACGAGCACGGCGATCGGCTTGTACGGTCGCCACGGCGAGCGCTACTGGGAAGCCATCGCGCGCTGCCCGAAGCCGGTGATCGCCGCGGTCAACGGCTTCGCCCTGGGCGGCGGCTGCGAACTGGCGATGCATTGCGACCTGATCGTCGCCGGCGAGTCGGCACAGTTCGCCCAGCCGGAGATCAAGGTCGGGGTGATGCCGGGTGCCGGTGGCACCCAGCGCCTGGTACGGGCGGTGGGCAAGTTCCAGGCGCTGCGCATGCTGTTCACCGGCTGCCTGGTGAAGGCTCCGCAAGCGCTGGCCATGGGCCTGGTCAGCGAAGTGGTGGCGGACGAGTCGACGCTGGCGCGCGCCCTGGAACTGGCCACGGAGATCGCCCGCCTGCCCCCTCTGGCGCTGGCGCAAATCAAGGAGGTGGTCCTGGCCGGTGCCGACCTGCCGCTGGACAGTGCACTGGCCCTAGAGCGCAAGGCGTTCCAGTTGCTGTTCGACTCGCAGGACCAGAAGGAAGGCATGCACGCCTTCCTGGAGAAACGCCCGCCGAACTACCAGGGGAAATAGACGATGCCCGATATTCGTTGTATCGCCGTGGTCGGTACCGGTGCGATGGGCACCGGGATCGCCCAGATCGCCGCCCAGGCCGGCCTGATCGTATGGCTGTTCGACAGTCGCGCCGAAGCCGCCGCCGAGGCACGCCAGCGCCTGCGGCAGACCTTCGAGAGCCTGTGCGGCAAAGGCAAGCTGAGCAGCGCCGCCGCCGAGGCCGCGCAAAACCGGCTGCGGGTGGCGGAACGCCTGGAACAACTGGGTACCTGCGAACTGGTGGTGGAGGCCATCGTCGAGCGCCTGGAGGCCAAGCAGGAATTGCTGCGCCGGCTGGAAGCCATAGTCGCGCCGGAGACCATCCTCGCCAGCAATACCTCGTCGCTGTCGATCACCGCCATCGCCGCCGCCTGCGAGCGGCCGCAGCGGGTCGCCGGCTTTCACTTCTTCAACCCGGTGCCGCTGATGCGCGTGGTCGAGGTGGTCGACGGCCTGGCCAGCGCTCCGGAAGTCGGCGACGCCCTGCTCGCGCTCGCCGCGCGCCTGGGCCACCGCGGCGTACGGACCAAGGACAGCCCCGGCTTCATCGTCAACCATGCCGGCCGCGCCTATGGCACCGAGGCCCTGCGCATCCTCGGCGAAGGCGTCGCCGAATGCGCCGAGATCGACCGTGTGCTGCGCGAGTGCGCCGGCTTCCGCATGGGGCCGTTCGAACTGCTCGATCTTACCGGCCTCGACGTGTCGCACCCGGTGATGGAATCGATCTACCAGCAGTACTACCAGGAACCGCGCTACCGCCCGCACCCGCTGACCCGCCAGTTGCTCGCTGCCGGCCGTCTCGGGCGCAAGAGCGGCCAGGGCTTCTACCGCTACGTCGACGGCCAGCCGCAGGACAAGCCCGGTCCGCAACCGGTGCCGCAAGCCGCCATCCGGCCCCCGGTGTGGCTGGGCTGCGAAAACGAGGACGACCGTCGCACGCTCGCCGGACTGCTGCATCGCCTCGGCGCCGAACCGGAAACCGGCGAACGTCCCTCCGCCGCAGCGCTCTGCCTGCTGGCCGCCTGGGGCGAGGACCTGAGCAGCGCCGTACAGCGCTTCGCCTGTCCCGCCGAGCGCAGCGTCGGCATCGACCTGCTCTGCGACCTCGAGCGCCGGCGCTGCCTGATGCTCTCGCCGCTGACCGCCCCGGCCATGCGCGACGCGGCCCACGCGCTGCTGGCTGGCGACGGCGTCGGGGTCACGGTGCTGCGCGACAGTCCCGGCTTCGTCGTCCAGCGGGTACTGGCGATGATCGTCAACCTCGCCTGCGACATTGCCCAGCAGGGCATTGCCAGCGTCGAGGATATCGACCAGGCGGTGCACCTCGGCCTCGGCTATCCCCACGGCCCGCTGGAATGGGGCGACCGCCTCGGCCCGCGGCGCCTGCTGAGCATTCTCCAGCGCTTGCAGGCGCTTACCGGCGACCCGCGCTACCGGCCCAGTCCCTGGCTGCGCCGACGAGCGCAACTGGGCATGTCCCTGCGCGCCGGCGAAACCGCCGCCGTAGGCTGACGCATCGGCGACCTGGCGGCGCAGCGTCATGCGTCTCGCCGCCAGGCCAACGCTTTTTCCCCGAGCGACGCTTTCCGGGCTTGCAGTTGCCGAGGTATCCTGCGCGCAAATTCATCCGATGATTGGATGTTTCTTCCGTGCCCATTCCTCTCAAGCGCTCCCTGGTGGACATCGCCCTGGAGCAGATCCGCCAGCGCATCGACGCCGGCCATTGGCCGCTCGGCCAGCGCCTGCCGCCGGAGCCGGAACTCGCCGAGCTGCTCGGCATGAGCCGCAACACCGTGCGCGAAGCGGTGCGGGTGCTGACCTTCTCCGGCGTGCTGGAAGTCCGCCAGGGCGACGGCACCTACGTGCGCGCCTGCGCCGATCCGCTGGAAACCATGCTGGTGCTGGCGCGCAGCGCGGTGCAGCACTCCCTGGAGGCACGCGGGATGATCGAGATCGAAGCGGCACGCCTGGCTGCCGTACGCCGCGACGACAGCGACCTGAGCGCATTGCGCGAACATCTCGACGCTTCGCGCCAGCGCTACGGCAGCGCCGACCTGCAGGACTACATCGAGCACGACGTCCGCTTCCACCAACGGATGGTCGATGCCGCCCACAATCCGGTGCTCAGCGAACTCTACCGCTACTTCTCGCAGGTCATCCGGACCTCGCTGGAACGCACCATGACCAACCCACAAAGGGCCCAGCCCTGCTTCGAGCTGCACCAGCAACTGCTCGACGCCATAGAACGCGGAGACCCGGACGCTGCCGCCGCGGCCAACCGCGCACTGCTGATCTGAACCCGGGACAGACCCATGACTCACGCCTTGAATGCCCGGCCGGGAGCGCACCCCGGCCATCCTCCGGAAGAACTGCTGATCGACGCCGAAATCGACGACGAACCAGTCCCGCCGGCGCCGCCGCTACGCCCCTGGCTGCTCCTGCTGGGCCTGGTGCTGGTGGCGCTGAACCTGCGCCCGGCACTGTCCAGCCTCGCCCCCCTGCTCAACCAGGTGCGCGACGATACCGGCCTCTCGGCCGCCGCCGCCGGCCTGCTGACCACCGCTCCGGTACTCTGCCTGGGGTTGTTCGCGCCGCTCGCGCCGCGCCTGGCCCGGCGTATCGGCGCCGAGCGCAGCGTGCTGCTGATCCTCTTCTGCCTGGCCGGCGGCATCGTCCTGCGCAGCCTGTTCCCGGTGTTCGGCCTGTTCGCCGGCAGCGTCCTGGCCGGCGCCAGCATCGGCATCATCGGCGTGCTCCTGCCGGGCATCGTCAAACGCGACTTCCCGCGCCAGGCCGGGGTGATGACCGGGGTCTACACCATGGCCCTGTGCCTGGGCGCAGCACTCGCCGCCGGCGCTACCGCGCCGCTGGAGAAGCTCTTCGGCAACTGGGAACTGGCGCTGGCGTTCTGGTCGCTGCCGGCGATCCTCGCCGCCGCCTTCTGGCTGCCGCAGACCCGCCAGGGCCAGCACGCCCATCGCCAGGCCTTCCGTGTCATCGGCCTGTGGCGCGACCCGCTGGCCTGGCAGGTCACGCTGTACATGGGCCTGCAATCGTCCCTGGCCTACATCGTCTTCGGTTGGCTGCCGTCGATCCTGATCGACCGCGGCATGACTCCGGTGGAAGCCGGCCTGGTGCTGTCCGGCTCGGTGATGCTGCAACTGATCACCGCCCTGCTCGCGCCCTGGCTCGCCGCTCGCGCCAGGGACCAGCGCCTGGCGGTGGTGCTGGTGATGGCGACCACCCTCGCCGGCCTGCTCGGCTTCCTCTATGCGCCGCTCCAGACCATCTGGGGCTGGGCGGTCCTGCTCGGCCTCGGCCAGGGGGGTACCTTCAGCATCGCCCTGGCGCTGATCGTCCTGCGCTCGCGCGACGCCCACGTCGCCTCGCATCTGTCAGGCATGGCCCAGGGCGTCGGCTACACCCTGGCGGCCATGGGGCCGTTCATGGTCGGCGTGGTCCACGACCTGACCGGCGGCTGGAACGCGGTCGGCTATATCTTCATCGGCGTCGCCATCGCCGCCACCCTGTTCGGCCTCGGCGCCGGGCGCAGCCAGTACGTGGGGGCCCGCAGCGAACACCTGTAGCCCCGCAGACGCCAAAAGCCCCGCATCGCGGGGCTTTTTCTCCTTCGTCACTCAGGCATCCGGGCCGCGCCCTTCGGCGGGCGGCGTCCGCGGCGTGCTGGCGATCCAGTCGCTGAGCAGGTTGTAGGCCACTGCCAGGAGGATCGGGCCGAGGAACAGGCCCATGAAGCCGAACGCCAGCAGGCCGCCGAACACCCCGAGCAGCACCACCACCAGCGGCAGGTTGCCGCCACGGCTGATCAGGTAGGGTTTGAGGATGTTGTCCACTCCACTGATGATGAAGAAGCCCCACAGGCCGAGGAACACCCCGTGGCCATAGTCGCCCTTGAAGAACAGCCAGGCGGTGGCCGGGCCCCAGACCAGCGGCGGGACCATCAGCAGGCTGCAGGCGAAGGTCAGCAGGCCGAGCAGCATGGCTCCCGGTACGCCGGCGATCATGAAGCCGATCCAGGCCAGCAGGGCTTGCGCCGCGGCGGTACCGATCACCCCGTTGACCACCCGCTGTACGGTGCCGGCGACAAGGTCGCGATAGTGCTCCGCGCGGTTGCCGATCAGGCGTTCCAGGGCACGGTGGACGATGGACTCCAGGCGCGGCCCGTCGCGGTAGAAGAAGAAGATCAGGATCAGGCTGAGGACCAGTTCCAGGATCCCTCCGCCGATCTTCGCGCTGCGCGCCAGCAGCCAGTTGCCGACCTCGCCGACATAGGGCTTGAGCACGTAGAAGAACGCCACGCCCTGTTGGTCGATGGAATCCCACCAGCCGATCAGGCGGTCGCCGATCAGCGGGACGCCGGCCATCCACGAAGGCGGCGGCGGCAGGCCCTCGACCTGGAGATTCTTCAGCAGCTCCATCAGCGAGCGAACGTTGTCCGCCAGGCCGAAGCCGAGCCAGATCAGCGGCAATGCCACCAGGACGATCCAGCCCAGGGTCAACAGGCCCGCCGCCAGCGACTCGCGGCCACCGAGCAGGCGCGTGAGCATGCGCATCAGCGGCCAACTGGCGAAAGCCAGCACCGCGGCCCAGAACAGCGCCGACCAGAATGGCGCCAGCACCCAGAGACTGGCACCGAGCAGACCGAACAGCAGCACGCGAAGCAACAGCCGATCGTTATCGAACATCAAGGCAGGCCTTCCTCAAAGGGGGATACACCGATAGACAGCGCTCGGCGTGCGCCGTTTCCAGCCGGAGCGTGGGGCGCGGGGGAAAGGCAGTCTACTCTGGAGGGCGGCCTTGCCGAAGGCATTTTCGCCATCGCCCGGGCCCGCAGGCCCGGGCGAACGCGTTCAACGCAGCCAGTTGAGGTGCAGGCCCTCGACCTCCGACTGGCCCAGCTCCATGCGGCTGTTCAGCACGCCCTGCCCGCGCAGGGCGTCGCGCCACTCCTGGGCGTGCTGGCCGGACAGCTCGACCCGCACCCCGGTATCCAGGCGCAGGGTCCGCACCAGCAGCTCCAGCCAGGAGCCGGCCGGGTCCGCCGGCACATGGCTGAGGGTCAGTTCGCCGTTGGCCTTGAGCAGGCGCAGCAGGGTCGCCGGGCTCGGCAGCAGTTCCCCCAGCGGCGCATCGGCCTTGAGCTCCTCGGCCTGCAGGTAGGCGCGGCGATTGCCACGGGTGATCGAGTAGACCGCCACCAGGCTGTTCTCCTGCGGCGCCGCCAGGCGCACCAGCAGGTAGGCCTGCTGCTCGTCCGGGCCGTACAGCTTGGCATTGCCGAACACGGCGTTGGCCAGCAGGCTGCTGGAGCCGCAGTCGCGTCGCTCGCACCAGAACAACGGCGTGGCGTCGGCCTTGAGCAGCGCGGTGCGCGCCGCGGCGAACGCCTCCTGGCTGCTGTGCTCGGGCGGCAAGCGGTAGGTCAGTGCGGTCAGCTCGCCTTCGGCGCGCACCTCGCCCTCCATGCGCAGGCGACCGCTGATGCGGCTGATCGCCCCTAGCGGGTAGATCCGTTCCTCGCTCGGCGCCTGGCGGAAGTCGACGATCTCGGCGCGCGGGAAGCGCGGCAGGATGTCCAGGTCATGGCTGCCGGGAAGGTCGGCGGCCAGCGCCGAAAAGCTGAAAACGCCCAGGGATAGCAACAGGAACCCTCGCATACCGGCCCTCAACGGGTCAGCATCGACTGGGCGGTACGGATGGCGTCGTCGCCCTCTTTCTCCCGCCGCGGCACCAGCAGTCCGCGCTGCACTGCGGGACGCGCCTCGATGGCGGCGATCCAGCGCTGCAGGTTATCCAGCCCGTCGACGGCGACACCGGACCAGTCGTGGATGCGCACCCAGGGATAGGTGGCGATATCGGCAATGCTGTAGTCGCCGGCGAGGTACTCGGCCTCGCCCAGGCGACCGTCGAGAACTTCGTAGAGGCGCCGGGTCTCATGCTGGTAGCGGTCGATGGCGCCCTGCAACTTCTCCGGGAAATAACGGAAGAACACGTTGGCCTGCCCCTGCATCGGGCCGACCCCGCCCATCTGGAACATCAGCCACTGGATCACCCGCGAGCGGCCCTTGACGTCGGCGGGCATCAGTTGCCCGGTCTTCTCGGCGAGGTAGATGAGGATCGCGCCCGACTCGAAGACGGCGAAGTCGTCGTTGTCGCGGTCGACGATGGCCGGGATGCGACCGTTGGGATTGATCCTGAGGAATTCCGGAGCCTTCTGCTCCTTCTTGTCGAACGACAGCGCGTGCACCCTGTAGGGCAGGCCCATTTCCTCGAGGGCGATGGAAACCTTGTGGCCGTTCGGCGTGGCGGCGGTGTAGAGATCGATCATGGGGTGACTCTCCGTAGCGATCCGTCCAGCCTTACGGCTGGACCCGGAATAGTCAAGGAAACAACGGCAAGCCGGTGTTTCAGCGCGCGAAGAAGGCCGCGAAGACCCCGGCCACCGCCTGCGCCCCGGCCTCGTCGTCCAGATGCAGGTGATGCCCGCCCGGCAGGTGGTGCCGCTCGAACGGCAGGGTCTCCAGCAGCGCCCGCATGCGCGGCTCCACCGCCAGCATGCCCTGCTCGGCCAGTACCAGGCTGACCGGGCACTCCACGCTGCGCACGAAGTTCAGCGCGTGGGCCTGGGTCAGGCGCAGCGGCGACGGTAGGGTCAGGCGCGCGTCGGTGCGCCAGGTATAGCCACCGGGCACCGGTTCCAGGCCGCGCTGGGCGAGTAGTTCGGCGGCCTCCCGGGAGATCTCGCCGACCCCGCGCATCCGCGCTTCCACGGCTTTTTCCAGCTCGGCATAGACCGGCTTGCGCTTGTGGCGTAGCGCCAGTTGCGCCTTCAGCGCTTCACCGAGCTTCTGCGGCGCCTTGTCGGCTTCGCCAGTGTAGGGAATCAGGCCATCGATCAACGCCAGCCGCTCGATGCGCTCGGGCAAGGCCCCGGCGAGCAGCACCGAGACGATGGCGCCCATCGAGTGCCCCAACAGGGAAAAACGCTCCCAACCCAGTTGCTCGGCCACCATCAGCACGTCCAGCGCGTAGTCCCAGAGCAGGTAGCTGGCACCCTCGGCACGATGCGCGGAATGCCCGTGGCCGGCGAAGTCGAGGGCGACGATACGCAGTCCGGCGAGCTTCGGCGCCAGGCGCGAGAAGCTCATGGCGTTGTCCAGCCAGCCATGCAGGGCGATCACCGGCTTGCCGTCCGGCGGACCGAACAGATGCGCGGCCAGTTCGATGTGCGGCAGGCTGATGCGTACTTCCTCGACCTGCAGGCTCATGCCGAGCGCTCCTCGGTCGCCCGCGACCAGCGACCGAACACGCCTTTCAGCAGTTCGGCGGTTTCCCGCGGACGCTCCAGCGGGAACATGTGGCCGCCGGGCAGCGACATGAACTCGCCGCGCGGCATCGCCCGGATCAGCCGGGTGTGGTGCGGCAACACCACCTTGCTGTGTCGCCCACGCACCATCGCCAGCGGCACCTGCAACTGCCGCGGACGCCCCGGACTGCTGTGCGGCACGCTACGGTAGATGCTGATCTCGGTGGCCGGATCGAAGCGCAGGCGCAGGCCGGAACCGCCGCCGCTGTCGGCCAGCCCGTGGCGTACGTAGGCCTCCAGGCAATCGGGGTCGAAACGGCGGAACAGCGCCTTGCCGGAGAAGTACGCCCGCGCCTCTTCCAGGTCGGGGAACGCCTCGCGACGCCCCAGGGTGCGCCCGGCCGGAGTGATCCGGTCGATGAAGCCGAAGCGCTTGGCGGCACGGATCACCAGGCGGTCGGCGAGGGTCAGCACCGGCGAATCGAGCATCACCACGCCGCGGTAGAGTTCCGGCCGGCGCAGCGCCGCGTGGTAGTGCAGCACGCCGCCGAGGGAATGGCCGACGCCCCAGACCGGCTGTTCCAGGCTGGCGAGGTGGTGCAGCAGTTCGTCCACCAGGTTGTCCCAGTTGTCGTTCACCGGAAAACGCGGGTCGTGCCCGTGCATTTCCAGGTGATCCACCCGGTACTCCGGCGCCAACGCCTCGAACAGCTTGGCGTAGGTAGCCGACGGGAAGCCGTTGGCGTGGGCGAAGAAAACCGATTGCGACATGCGCGACGTCTCGACAGGGCTGATGCCAGGGATTCTCCGGCAGCCTCGCCGAGGCGGCAATGGCTTTGCCGGCTGCCTTGCACGGCGAAGCGGCCAAAACCTCAGGCAGAGCGGACGAGATGCTCGAGGATCGCCGCCGCCACCAGCAGGAACACCACCCCGCAGGCCGCGTCCAGCCAAGGCACCGCGCGCAACAGGCGGGCCTGCAGGGCCGGGCGGGTAAGGGTCAGGCTGAGCAGGCCGAACCAGCAGGCGCCCATGCCGAACAGCAGCGCCGCCACCGCCAGCTTGCCGCCGAGCGACATCTGCGCGGGAATCAGGCTGCCGAGCAGGGCGATGAAGAACACCAGCGCCTTGGGATTGAACAGATTGGTCGCCACCCCGCGCAGCCAGGGCCCCAGGGGCGACGGCGGCAGCGCCCCGTCGAGCCGGCCCGGCTGGCCGTCGCCGCGCCGCAGCCAGGCGCGCAGCGCGCCGATGCCGAGCCAGGCCAGGTACAACGCGCCGAGCGCCTGCAGGGTGGCGAACAGCACAGGCGTACGGCTGAGCAGCAGCGACACGCCGGTCAGCACCAGGGTGGTATGCAGGAGAATCCCGCAGGCCAGCCCCAGCGCGCTGGCCAGGCCGGCTCGCCGCCCCTGGTGCAGGGACGTGCGCACCACCAGGGCGACATCGGGACCGGGGCTGACCAGGGCTATGGCGAACACCGCCGCCAGGGTCAGCAAGACAGACAATTCCTGCATGGCTACTCCATGAAAAAGGGATCGGAAAGGAAAACGCGAATCAGCGCTGACGCAGGCGCGCCGGCGGTAACCCATAGGTGCGCCGGAACAGACGGCTGAAGTGCGCCTGGTCGTAGAAACCGAACTGCTGGGCCACCTGGCTCAACGGCTGCTCGCCGCGCAATACCAGCGGCAAGGCGCGCTCCAGGCGCAGTTGGGTCAGCCACTGGTGCGGCGGCAGGCCGCAGTGACGGCGGAAGCGCCGCAGCGCCTGCCAGGGGCTCAGGCCACAGAAGGCGGCCAGTTCCTCCAGGTTCGGCGGGTACTCCAGGCGCGACTCCAGCCAGTCGCGCAGCCGCGTCCAGTCGCGCTGGCCGAAGCCTTCCCGGTCGTCCTCCTCCAGGCGCAGGCTGCTGCCCAGGCTGAGCAGGCAGGCCAGCGCCTGCCAGAGGTGCTCCTCCAGGGCCAGACGGTTCTCCAGCGCCGCCGCTCCGCCGAGCATGCCCAGGTGCAACTGACGCAGGCGCTGCTGTAGACGCTCGTCGCGGACCAGGCTGCTGGTCAGGCGCGGCGCCCCCCGCCGGCCGTCGCTGAAGTCACGGCTGGCGCGCTCCAGCCAGTCGGCATCGAGCGCCAGGACGCGGATACGGTAGCCCTCCTCGCCGGCGCTGCTGCCGTCGTGGATGCTTTCCGGCGCCATCAGCAACGCGTCGCCGGCCCCGGCCAGGCGCCGTTCGCCGCCGGCTGCATAGCGATGCCGGCCCTGCAACAGCAAGCCGATGTGGTACTCCAGGTGGAAGTGCCTGGGAAAGGAAAAACGGTTGTGCTCGGCGTCTATCAGGCGTACGCCGGGAATCCCGCTGCTGAGATGGGTGATCTGCTCCATCCCGCTACTCTACCGCCAGCGGGACGGAACGATCTTGGACAAAATTGCGGACCGCGCTCAGCCCGCCCTGCCCGCCAACGGAACCACCGCCATGGTCAGGCGGGCGATGCAGCTCGGCTTGCCGTCGTCGCCACTGAGGCGAATGTCCCAGACGTGGGTAGTGCGTCCCAGGTGGATCGCCCTGGCCACCGCGGTGACCCGGCCGCTGCGCAGGCCGCGCAGGTGGTTGGCATTCACTTCCAGGCCGACGCAGTAGTACTGGCTGGTATCGACGCACAGGTAGCTGGCCATCGAGCCCAGGCTTTCCGCGAGGACCACCGAGGCGCCACCATGCAGCAGGCCGAACGGCTGGTGGGTACGCGAGTCGACCGGCATGCTGGCGGTCAGCGACTCGTCGTCGAAGGCTTCGAAGCGGATGCCAAGCAGGTCGCCGATGCTGTTCTTCTGCGAGGCGTTCAGTTGCTCCAGGTCGGGCGTTTGTCGCCAGAGGCTCATGGGAATTCCTTGCGCAAGGGGGAAGCCCGGAAGGGCTTCCCGTCGGTGGGAGTCATTCGTGCCAGAGCACGGCCTCGCGGCGTTCCACCCATTCGTGGAAGCGCGAGCCATAGGCACCTTCCACCATATTGCGCTTGATCTTCAAGGTCGGCGTGAGGAAACCGTTGTCTACCGCCCAGGTTTCCTGCACCAGGACCAGCCCGACCAGGCGCTCGTGCTTGTCGAGCGCACCGTTGACCTGTTCCAGGTGCGCCCGCAGGCTGCTTTCCAGCGCCCCGCGGGTGCCGTTGAGGGCCTCCCGGCGACCGACCTCGGAGAGCACGCAGAGCCCCAGCGGCGCGCTGAGGCCCTCGCCGACCACGCAGACCTGCTCGATGCGATCGTGCACCGCCAGGCGGTTCTCGATCGGCGCCGGCGCCACATACTTGCCCTTGCTGGTCTTGAAGATTTCCTTCATCCGCCCGGTCAGGCGCAGGTTGCCTTCGGCGTCCTGCTCGCCCTTGTCGCCGGTGCGCAGGAAACCGTCGGCGGTGAGCACCTCGGCGGTCTTCTCCGGCTCCTTGTAGTAGCCGACCATGGTCGCGCCGCTGCGCACCTGCACCTCGCCCTCGTCGCTGATACGCACCTCGACGCCGGGGCTGTTCTGGCCGATCCAGCCGGTCTTCTGCCGGCCGGGCCGGCAGACGTGGGAGTAGCCGCTGTTCTCGGTCATCCCGTAGACCTCGAGCACGTCCAGGCCCAGGCGGCGATACCAGAGCAGCAACGCCTCGGGTACCGGCGCCGCGCCGCAGAGCGCGTAGCGCACCGCGTCCAGGCCCAGCCCGGCGAGCACCTTGCGACCGACGATGCGGCCGAGGATCGGCAGCTTCAACAGGCGGTCGAGCTTCTGCGCCGGCATCTTCGAATACACCCCCATCTGGAACTTGGTCCAGATGCGCGGCACGCCGAACAGCAAGGTCGGCCGCGCACGCTTCATGTCGTCGACGAAGGTGTCCAGGCTTTCGGCGAAGAACACTGTGGTTCCCCCGTAGAGCGACCCCATCTCGACGAACATCCGCTCCGCCACGTGGCACAGCGGCAGATACGAGAGCATCCGGTCGTCTTCGCGGGTGCCGAACAGTTCCACGCCGCGGCTGGCGGCGAAGGCGAAGCTGCTGAAGTTGTGCATCACCCCCTTGGGCACGCCGGTGGTTCCGGAGGTGTAGATCAGGGTGGCGAGTTGCTCGGCAGCGGTCGGCGTGTCGCCTTCGAGCGGCGCGCAGGCCTGCAGATCGCTCCACTGGCGGTCGAAACGCCCTTCCGGGTGCAACGGCATGGCCACGGTCGGTATGCCCTCGGGAACTCCGGGCGCCATCGCCGGCCAGTCGTCGAGCTTGCCGACGAAGACCACCGCCGACTCGGAATGCTCCAGCACCTGGCGCGCCGACTCGGCGGTGAGATTGGGATAGAGGGGGACGGAAACGTGCCCGGCCATCCAGATCGCCAGGTCAGTGACGATCCAGTGCGCACAGTTCTTCGAGATGATCGCGATACGGCTGCCGGCGGGGAGATCCAGGCTGCGCAACCAGGCGGCTGCACGCCGCGCCTGGTCGCCCACCTCGCCCCAGCTCAGCTCCTCGACCCGGCCGCCGCCGATGGGCTGCACCAGGTAACGCCGTTGCGGGTGACGCTTTTCGCGCTCGAAGAAGACTTCGAGCGGCAGACGATTTGCAGTGACCACGTACCGCCTCCGTTGTTGTTGTTCTGGGAGATCGACCAAGCACTTGCTTGGTCGAATATTCCATCACAGCCAACCGCAGGCAAGCCGGGAAATGTTTCGGTTTGTAGTCGTTGCGCCAGGCGCTTCCTAGCCGTGCCGCGGGTGATGCAGCGAGACCAGGGTCATCAGCCCGGCGGCGGCGAAGTCGCCTTCCAGCTCGGCCAGCGAGGCAGTGCTCATCGGCAACGGATCGCGCCGGTTGCCATGCACCAGCAGACCGCCCAGCGCCCCGACCAGGGGCTGGTGGCTGACCAGCAGGAGATTGCGCTCGCTGCGCTCGTCGAGGAAACCGAGCACCTCGCGCGGATCGTCGTCGGGGGTCAACCAGGGCGCGGTGCCGACCGGCTCGACCAGGCCCAGAGCCTCGCGCACCAGCTCGGCGGTCTGCTGGGCGCGCACGTAGGGGCTGGCGAGAATCCCGTCCAGCGGCAACCCGGCCAGCCGCGCGGCGCTCTGCAGCACCTCCTTGCGTCCATGGGCGGTCAGGCTCCGCTCGGAGTCCCGGCTGGCGTGCGGTTCGGCCTCGCCGTGGCGCAACAGCCAGAGCTTCACAACTTCGGCTCTTCGTCGCGCGCCGGGTGCGCGGCGGGCGGCACGCGGTGGGCGGCCTCGCCCTCGGCGGCGCGGGCGGTCGGCCAGTCGGCGAACGGCCAGGGTTTCTCGTCGCTGTGGAAGGTACCGAAACGGCCGATCTGCGCCAGGTACTGGCTGAGGCTGTCGCCGAAAGCCATCAGGCTGCCGTTCGGCGCGCCGTAGATCAGTCGGTAGACCAGTTGGATCACCACCACCGCCCCGAGGAGCAGTTCGGCGACCTGCCAGACCAGGACGAACAGCAGCATCCAGAGGATGCGGATGGCGATCGATTCGCGTGCTTGCGGGTCTGCGGACATGGCGGTCTCCTCGTCAGAAGCCGGTGGTGGGAATGAAATCGACGTCGGTCTTCGGCTCGCCGCGCATCAGCAACTGGATCACCTGCGCCAGGGTGCGGCCTTCGAAGAGGATCGCATGGAGACCGGCGACCAGCGGCATGTACACCTGCATCTCGTCGGACTTTTCCTTGAGTACCTTGAGAGTGTTCACACCCTCCGCGGTCTCGCCCAGGCGCGATACCGCCTCCTCCAGGCTGAGCCCCTCGCCGAGGGCGTGGCCGACCTGGTAGTTGCGGCTCTTCGGCGAGGAACAGGTGACGATCAGGTCGCCGACGCCGGCGAGGCCGAGAAAGGTCATCGGGTTGGCACCGAGCTTGACGGCGAACCGGGTCATTTCCGCCAGCGCGCGGGTAATCAGCATGCTGCGGGTGTTCTCGCCCATGTCCATCGCCGCGGCCAGGCCGGCCATGATCGCGTAGACGTTCTTCAGCGCACCGCCGAGTTCCACGCCGAAGCGGTCGCGGCTGGCGTATACGCGGAAGGTGCGGCCGTGCAGGGCCGCCTGGACGCGGGCGCACAGCTCGTCGTCCTCGCTGGCGACCACCGTGGCGGTCAGCTCGTGCTCTGCGATCTCGCGCGCCAGGTTCGGGCCGGAAATCACTCCGATGCGGGCTTGCGGGGCGATTTCCTCGAGGATCTCACTCATCAGCTTGAAGGTGTGCGCCTCGATGCCCTTGGTCAGGCTCACCAGCAGCTTGTCCGTCAATGCCGCCTGGTGTGGCTGCAGGACCTTGCGCAGGGCGCTGGAGGGCAAGGCGACGAAGATCAGCTGACAATCGGCCAGGGTACGCTCCAGGTCGGTGACCGGCTCGACCCCGGGATGTACCTTGACCCCTTTCAGGTAGCGCGGGTTCTCGCGTCGGCTGCGGATCGCCTCGGCCTGCTCCGGGTCGCGCATCCACTGGCGGACCGCCTGGCCGTTCTCGGCCAGCAGGTTGGCGATGGCGGTGCCGAAACTGCCGCCGCCGAGCACGGCAATCGGTTGCTGCTCTGTCATGATTCATCCATTTCTGGCCGCCACGCGGCAATCACGCCATTATACGGTCGGCCAGCCGGCCGACCAGTCTTGACGCCGGCGCTGGCAAAAGCCCGCGCCTCGTTTACCATGCCCGGGCCAGACAATACCTATCGAGAACAAGGTCGTTCCGTGCCCATCGCTTCACGTGCTTCCGTCTCCCTGACCCTGCTGGCCCTGCTGTTCGGCGGCAAGCTGGCGGCCGCCGACCTGTTCAACGATCCCAGCGGCGTTCCCGAAGTATTGACCGCGACACGCCTGAAACAATCCCCGGCGGAAGTCCCCGGCAGCATCAGCGTGCTCGACCGCGAGCTGATCGTCGCCAGCGGCGCCCGCGACATTCCCGAACTGATGCGCCTGGTCCCGGGTATGATGGTCGGCTACCTGTCCGGCAACCAGCCCACGGTCAATTACCACGGCACCAGCATGTCGGGGGCGCGGCGCCTGCAGGTGCTGATCGACGGCCGCTCGGTGTACCGCCCGGGCCTTGCCAGCGTCGACTGGAGCGACCTGCCGCTGGCCCTCGAGGATGTCGAGCGGATCGAAGTGTTCCGTGGGCCGAATACCGTCAGCTACGGCGCCAACGCATTGATGGGGGTGATCAACATCATCACCCGCGCCCCCGGCGAGTCGCCCGGCACGCGCCTGAAGTACACGGCGGGCCAGCGCGGCATCCGCGACTGGTACGCCAGCCAGAGCATCGCCCTGGAAGACAGCGACTTCCGCCTGTCGCTGTCCGGCCAGGAAGACGACGGCTTCGACCGCGACCACGACGGTCACGCCCTGCGCGACGGCCGCCGGCTCAGCCGCTTCAACCTCAACGCCAGCCACAGCCTGGCGCCGAACCAGAGCCTGGAGTGGCAACTGGCGGCCAAGGAAGGCTCGAACCAGCACCCCTACGCCTACCGCTCGCCGTTTCCCCAGGTTCCCGACGACATCGACAACTCCGATACGCTCGCCCACGACTATGCCGGTTCGCTGCGCTGGAATGTCGACCTCGACCCGCGCCACAGCTTCTATATACAAGGCTACGCGCAGCACTGGGAGCGCCGGCAGGAATGGAACGCCTGCGAGGCGGCCATTGCCTTCAGCCCGCAACTGGCGCAGCTCTGGGAACTGAACCCGGACTACCTGCGCAGGTTCGCCGACGATCCGACCCGGCTGCCGCCCGGCAGCGCCCAGGAGTTGCAACTGGCGACCCAGGTCCTCGACCAGCTACGCAACGGCGAACTGCGCCCGGTCTGCGGACGGGTCGACCGCAACATCCGGGAAAGCCGCTACGACCTGGAGATGCAGGACACCCTCAGCCTGGGCGACAACCTGCGCCTGCTGAACGGCCTGAGCTACCGCTACGACCAGGCAAACTCCGAGACCTTCTACGGCGGCAGGGTCAGCAGCCAGATCTGGCGGCTGTTCAGCCAGCTGGAGTGGCATGCCGGCGAACACTGGCTGCTGCAGGGCGGCGGGATGCTCGAAGACGTCGAGGGCTCCGGCAGTTCGTTCAGCCCGCGGCTGGCGGTGAACTACCTGTTCAACCCCCAGCACAGCCTGCGCGCGGTCTATTCGGAGGCGGTGCGGTCGCCGGGCATGTACGAAAACGACGTCGACTGGCGCTACCGGGTCCGCCACCTGACACCGGCGCCCTATGGGCAGAGCGAAGCCTACTACTTCGCCAGCGCCCACGGCCCCGGCGACCTGGGCAAGGAACACACCCGTTCGCGCGAGATCGGCTACAACGGTTTTTTCCGCAAGACCGGGCTGGCCGTGGATGTACGCCTGTTCCACGAGGAAATCACCGGACTGATCAGCGATCCGCTCAGCGTCGTCGACTTCAGCCCGGACAACGGCGATCGCATCCGCTTCTCCGGCGCGGAAGGCCAGCTCGACTGGCGCCTGGGCCTGCGCGACCGCCTGCGCGCCACCTACGCCTATCTCGACTACGACGCCACCAGTCGCTACGACCGGCGCCTGACCGCCCGCCACGGCGGCTCGGCCGGCTGGATGCACGACTGGGGCCAAGGCTGGTCCAGCGCCCTCTTCTATTATGGCGACGACTCGCTCAATGGACATCGTTTCGAACGCGTCGACCTGCGCCTGGCCAAGCGCATTCCCCTGGGCAAGGCCGCCCTGGAACTGGCCGGCGTGCTCCAGCAGCGTCTCGACGACGAACCGCTGACTTTTCCCGACAACCGCTACGACAGCCGCCACCTGCTCTACTTCAGCGCCGAGGTGACGTTCTAGATGCGTCGCTTGCGCCCCGCCCGCCGGGCTTTCCAGACGCTGCTCGCGCTCGTCTTCTGCTGTCTCCCGCATGTCGGCGAGGCCGCACAACTGGTCCTGGTCAGCGCCAACCAGGGGGCCGCGGTGAACGCCTTTCGCGATGCCCTGGCGCAGCGACGGCCGCAGGACCAGGTGGAACTGCGCACGCCCGCGGCCCTGGCGGAGGGGATGGTCTTCGCCGACGACACCCGCCTGCTCCTGCTCGGCCCCGAGGCCCTGGCCTGGCGCCTACGCCAGCATCGGGCGCCGCCGACCCTGGCGTTGCTGCTCAACCGGGTCGATGGCCAGCGCCTGCTGCCAGGCGCCAACGGACATGGCGGACACGGCGTCGGAGGTCTCTGCGTACTCTGGAGCGACCCGCCGGCGTCCCGCCAGCTCCGCCTGGCGCGCCTGATCCTGCCGGGCATCCAACGCATCGGCGTGCTCTACGGCAAGGACAGCGAATTCCTCCTCGACGAGCTTCGCCGCGAGGCCCGCAGCCAGGGGCTCCAGCTGTTCGTCGCCAGCAGCAGCGGCAACGACGACCCGCGTCCGCTGCAGTTCCTGCTCGGCAATAGTGACCTGCTGCTCGGCATCGACGACAAACAGCTGTACAACTCGCAGAGCATCAAGAGCCTGCTGCTCGGCAGCTACGCCAAGAACCGCGCGCTGCTCGGCCCCACCGCAGCCTTCGTCAAGGCCGGCAGCCTGGCGAGCAGCTACAGCGACCAGGAGGACTGGCTGGACACCCTCGACGAACTGCTCGGCCAGGCGCCCAGGCACTGGCCCCTCAGCCTCTATCCAGGGCATTTCAAGGTGCTCGGCAATCGGCAGGTAGCCCGTTCCCTGGGTATCGACCTGGCCAGCGACGCCGACCTCGGCCGGCGCCTCGCCGAAGGAGAAGAACCATGAGCCAGCGCCACGGCTGGGACATCCGTACCCGCATGCTGGCGATCAGCCTGGGCCCGGCGCTGTTGCTGACCCTGTTGCTCACCGCCTACTTCACCTACTCGCGCCTGCAGGACCTGCGCCAGGAACTGACCCATACCGGCCAGTTGATCGCCGACCAGTTGGCGCCGGCCGCCGAATACGGCGTGATCGCCGGCAACACGCCCGTGCTGCAGAAGCTGCTGCAGGCCACCCTCGACACCCCGCATGTGCGCTTCATCGAGGTACGCGACCGCAACGACAATATCCTGGTGTACGTCGAACAGTTGCCCGGCGCGTTGCAGAACGCCGCGCCGATCGACATCTTCCACTCCACCATCCAGCGCCAGCGTATCGCCCTGGCCAGCGACCCGCTGCTGGATGGCGCCAGCGAAGGCGACGGCCAGTCCGGCGAGGACTACCTCGGCCGGGTGGTGGTCGGCATGTCCAACGACGCCTTCAGCCAGCGGCAACAGGAAATCCTCCTGAAGGCCGCCCTGCTGGCCGCCTTCGCCCTGATCCTCACCTTCCTCGTCGCGCGCCGCCTGGCGCAGCGCCTGTCGGCGCCGATCAGCACCATGGGCCAGGCGGTCGAGGCGATCCAGAGCGGCGACTACAAGACCAGCCTGCCGATCCTCGACGATGGCGAGATCGGCGACCTGGCCCGTCACATCAACAATCTCGCCAGCGGACTGGACCGCGCGAGCCGGGAACAGGAACAGGCGATCGGCCAATTGATCAGCGCCCGCGAGGAAGCGGAGCAGGCGAACCGGGCGAAGTCCGACTTCCTGGCGATGATGAGCCACGAGCTCCGCACCCCGATGAACGGCGTGCTGGGCATGCTGCAACTGCTGGAAACCACCGAGCAGACCCGCGAACAGGCCGAGTACACGGCGCTGGCCACCGAGTCTACCGAACACCTGCTGAAGGTCATCAACGACATTCTCGATTTCTCAAGGATCGAACGCGGCGCGCTGGAACTGGAGTGCATCCCCTTCAACCTGCTGGAACTGGTGCAAGGCTCCGCCCTGGTGTTCCAGCACAGCGCCCAGCAACGCGGACTGGCGCTGGAATTGCAGATCCAGGCCGGCCTGGAGAATATCGAGGTCTGCGGCGATCCGACGCGGATCCGACAGATCCTGGTGAATCTGCTGGGTAATGCGCTGAAGTTCACCGAGGAAGGCGCCATCCATCTCAGCCTGGAGTGGCAGGCGCTCGATCACGACGTACTGTGGCTGACCTGCGCGGTGCACGACAGCGGCATCGGCATCTCGCCGGAACGCCTGGAACATATGTTCGACGCCTTCCAGCAGGCGGATTCGTCGATTTCCCGGCGCTACGGCGGCACCGGGCTCGGCCTGGCGATCGCCAGGACCCTGGCGGAACGGATGGGCGGCACCCTGCAGGCAGAGAGCAAGGAAGGCTCGGGATCGACCTTCACCCTGGAGATTCCGCTGCCCTTCCAGCAGTCGCCGGCGCACCGGCAGCAGGCCGCCGGCGACGCCGCCCCGGTCGCCGCCGGTCAGGAAATCCTCCTGGTCGAGGACAATCCGGTGAACCAGACAGTCATAGAAGCCATGTTGCGCAGCCTCGGCTATCGCGTCACCCTGGTCGCCGACGGTATCCAGGCGGTGCGCAGCGCCGAGCGCCAGCGCTACGACGCGATCCTGATGGACTGCCGCCTGCCGGTGCTCGACGGCTACTCGGCGACACGGGAAATCAGGGCCCAGGAGAACGGCCGGCAGGTACCGATCATCGCCCTGACCGCCAACGCCCTGCAGGGCGATCGGGAGAACTGCCTGCAGGCGGGAATGAACGATTACCTGGCCAAGCCATTCAAACGGGCGGAATTGCAACGCATACTGCAACGCTGGATCGGCTCGCAGCCGGAACTCCCCATGACGTCGAACGAAACCGGACGAGGGGAGCCGGAATGATCTACGACAAGGGCGGCAGGCGGACGCGGGAATAAAGTGAACATCTGTTCGCCGGACACTGTGACTTTCACCGCAACGCAACAGTCTATGACTAGGCTGCCGCTGCGACGCCGATACAATAACCCGGCGCGACGGCCGCTGGACGAACCGCCACAACCCTGCAGTTCAGGGATTTTTGAGGAGCTCGCATGACCAAACAACACGCCTTCACCCGAGAAGACCTGCTGCGCTGCAGTCGCGGCGAGCTGTTCGGCCCGGGTAACGCGCAACTTCCCGCCCCCAACATGCTGATGATCGATCGCATCGTTCACATCAGCGATGTCGGCGGCAAGTATGGCAAGGGCGAGCTGGTCGCCGAGCTGGATATCAACCCGGACCTGTGGTTCTTCGCCTGTCACTTCGAAGGCGATCCGGTCATGCCCGGTTGCCTGGGCCTGGATGCCATGTGGCAGCTGGTCGGTTTCTACCTCGGCTGGCAGGGCAACCCCGGCCGCGGCCGCGCCCTGGGTTCGGGCGAAGTGAAGTTCTTCGGTCAGGTTCTGCCGACAGCGAAGAAGGTCACGTATAACATTCATATCAAGCGCACGATCAATCGTTCGCTGGTCCTGGCCATCGCCGACGGCACCGTCAGCGTCGATGGCCGCGAAATCTACAGTGCCGAAGGCCTCCGCGTCGGCCTGTTCACCTCCACTGACAGCTTCTAAGGGTTATCCGCATGCGTCGCGTCGTTATCACCGGTCTGGGCATCGTTTCCTGCCTCGGCAATGACAAAGACACCGTTTCCGCCAACCTCCGTGCGGGTCGGCCCGGCATTCGCTTCAATCCGTCCTACGCCGAGATGGGCCTGCGCAGCCACGTTTCCGGTTCGGTCGACCTGAACCTCGAAGAGCTGATCGATCGCAAGGTCTTCCGCTTCATGGGCGATGCCGCCGCCTACGCCTACCTGGCGATGGAGCAGGCGATCAAGGACTCCGGCCTGACTCCGGAACAGATTTCCAACCCCCGCACCGGCCTGATCGCCGGCTCCGGCGGCGCTTCCACCCTGAACCAGATGGAAGCCATCGACACCCTGCGCGAGAAAGGCGTCAAGCGCATCGGCCCATACCGCGTGACCCGCACCATGGGCAGCACCGTATCGGCCTGCCTGGCCACGCCGTTCCAGATCAAGGGCGTCAACTATTCGATCTCCTCCGCCTGCGCCACCAGCGCCCATTGCATCGGCCAGGCCATGGAACAGATCCAGCTGGGCAAGCAGGACGTGGTCTTCGCCGGCGGCGGCGAAGAGGAACACTGGAGCCAGAGCTGCCTGTTCGACGCCATGGGCGCCCTCTCCACCCAGTACAACGACACGCCGGAAAAGGCCTCCCGCGCCTACGACGCCAAGCGTGACGGCTTCGTCATCGCCGGCGGCGGCGGCATGGTGGTGGTCGAGGAGCTGGAGCATGCGCTCAAGCGCGGCGCCAAGATCTACGCCGAGATCGTCGGCTACGGCGCCACCTCCGACGGCTACGACATGGTCGCCCCGAGCGGCGAAGGCGCGATCCGCTGCATGCAGCAGGCGCTGGCCACCGTCGACACGCCGATCGACTACCTGAACACCCATGGCACCTCCACCCCGGTCGGCGACGTCGCCGAGATCCGAGGCGTGCGCGAAGTGTTCGGCGACAAGGCGCCGGCCATCAGCTCGACGAAAAGCCTGTCCGGCCACTCGCTGGGCGCCGCCGGCGTGCACGAGGCGATCTATTGCCTGCTGATGATGGAAGGCGGCTTCATCGCCGGCTCCGCCAACATCGACGAACTCGACCCGGAAGTGGCCGATCTGCCGATTCTCCGCGAGACCCGCGAGAACGCCAAGCTCGATACCGTCATGAGCAACAGCTTCGGCTTCGGCGGCACCAACGCCACCCTGGTCCTCAAGCGCTGGCAGGGTTGATCCCTCCATCGCCGCATGAAGCGCCCTTCGGGGCGCTTTTTTGTACCCAGCGTTTCTTTACCCGGACTGCATGAACGGGGCTAAACCTCCCGCCCTGCCTGCCGATAGTACTGGTCAGCCCCGTCCCTCTTCCTGCCCCCTGGAATCCGCCATCATGTCTTTGAGCAGTATGCCCATCGCGACCCGTGCCGCCCTGAGTTTCGCCCTGATCACCGCTCTGCTGGTCATCACCGGCATCTTTTCCCTGAACCGGATGGGTTCGCTCAACGAAGCCTCTTCGGACATCAGCGACAACTGGCTGCCTAGCGTCCGCGAAAGCGCCGAGTTGAACGTTCTGCTCGCCGAACTGCGGCAGGTGCAACTGGCCCATGTGCTGGCGGCGGACGACAGCAGCAAGCGCTTCCTGGAAAGCCGCATGACGGAAATCGGCAAGGAACTGACCGATCGCGAGGGCGCCTACCAGCGGCTGATCAGTGGTGCCGACGAGCGCTCGATCTACGAGCGCTACCTGGCTACCCGGCAGACGCTCCTGCAAAGCCAGCAGACCCTGGTGCAGATGTCGCGCAGCAAGCCGCTGGAAGAGACCCGCCAGTACACCGAAAGCACCTTGCTCGACCAGTACCGCGCCACCCAGCAGCAACTGCAGGCGCTGATCGACTTCAACGTCAAGGGCGCCAGCCAGGCCAGCCACACGGCCGACGAGGTCTATGACAGCGCCTTCGCCGCAGTGATCGGCGTACTGCTGGTCGCCGGCCTCGCTACCGTGGTACTGGCCTGGCTGTTCACCCGCAGCATCACCCAGCCGATCGGCGAGGCGCTGCGAGTGGCCGAGGTGATCGCTTCCGGCGACCTCACCAGCCGCATCGACACCTCTGGCCGCGACGAACCGGCCAAGCTGCTGGTCGCCCTCCAGGGCATGCAGGCACAACTGCGCCAGACCATCCAGCAGATCGGCAGCTCGGCGACCCAACTGGCCTCCGCCGCGGAGGAACTCAGCGCCGTCACCGAGCAGGGCAACCGCTCGCTGACCCAGCAGAACGACGAAATCCAGATGGCCGCCACCGCGGTCAACGAGATGACCGCCGCCGTCGAGGAAGTGGCGCGCAACGCCAGCTCCACCTCGGACGCCTCGTCCGCCTCCGAGCAATCGGCGCAGAACGGACGCCAGCGGGTACTGGAGACGGTCCAGGCGATCCGCCTGATGAGCGAAGAAGTGGACAATACCTCGGCGCTGGTCGGCGGCCTGGCGGAAAAGGCCCAGGACATTTCCAAGGTCCTCGACGTGATCCGCGGTATCGCCGAACAGACCAATCTCCTGGCACTCAACGCGGCCATCGAGGCGGCTCGCGCCGGCGAGCAGGGCCGCGGTTTCGCCGTGGTCGCCGACGAGGTTCGCGCCCTCGCCCATCGCACCCAGGAATCCACCCGCGAGATCGAGCAGATGATCGCCAACATCCAGGAAGGCACCGGCGCCGCGGTCGGCGCCATGGACAGCAGCAGCGTACGCGCCCGCAACATGCTGGAGATCGCCGAAGCCGCCGGCCTGGCGCTGAACGAGATCGCGGAGCGGGTCGGCCAGATCAACGAGCGTACCCTGGTGATCGCCAGCGCCTCCGAGCAGCAGGCCCAGGTGGCCCGCGAGGTCGACCGCAACCTGGTGAACATCCGCGACATCTCGCTGCAGACGTCCGCCGGCTCCAACCAGACCGCCGCCGCCAGCCAGGAACTGTCGCAACTGGCCATCGACCTGAACAACATGGTCACCCGCTTCGTCGTCTGAGCATGCCGTGCGCCGTCTCACGGCGGCGCACTTGCTCCGGTTGCCCAGCGTGGAGCCCGGGTTTTACCATGAAACCCGATCCTCTCCCCTCCGGAGCCGCGCAGATGGTCAAGCGTACCAGCCACAAGCAAGCCAGTTGTCCAGTCGCCCGCCCGCTGGACGTGATCGGCGACGGCTGGTCGATGCTCATCGTGCGCGATGCCTTCGAAGGACTGGCGCGCTTCGGCGAATTCCAGAAGAGCCTCGGCCTGGCCAAGAACATCCTGGCGGCGCGCCTGCGCAACCTGGTGGAGCACGGCGTGATGGTGGCGGTCCCGGCCGAAAGCGGCAGTCACCAGGAATACCGCCTGACTGACAAGGGACGCGCGCTCTTCCCCCTGCTGGTGGCGCTTCGGCAGTGGGGCGAGGACTATTTCTTCGACCCGGACGAATCCCATGTCCGCCTGGTCGAGCGCAGCAGCGGCCAACCGGTGCCGCGCCTGCAGGTACGCGCCGGCGACGGCAGTCCGCTCGCCGCGGAAGATACCCGGGTCAGCAGGGACTGATCGAAGGACGAACAGGCTACCGTCGGCATCCGCGCGCACGCCGCCAAAACGGCGGATAACCGCAGGCGGTTATCCGCCCTAGCGCACGCAGGCAACCCTGCCCGGTAGAGCGAATGGCGCCCCCGCGTTATCCACGCCACACAAGAAAACCAGCGCCTTGCATGGCTCGCGCTCAGCGCACGTCGAAGGATTTCTCCGCCAGCAGGCGATCGCCCTGGAACACCATCAACCGCCATTCGCCCTTCACCACTTCGTGCGGCTCGGTGAATTCGTAGGCCATGACATCGGTCGGCGCACCCGGCACCAGCTTCTGCACCACTTCGAACTTGTCATGCCGCTGGCCATCCGGAGTGACCACGCCCGGGGTGAGGTAGAGCAGCGTCAAAGGCGTATCGCCTTCCTGCTTGCCGCTGAGTTGATAACGCATGCCGAACTTGGTGCCGAGCTTGGCCGGGACTTCGGTGGTCCGCTGGATGTTCTGCTCGCTACGGGTCAATACCCGTTCGCCGGGCTGGAAATCCTGGTAGCGGCTTTCGAACACGCCATATTCGATGGGGCCGTCGATACGCACCTCGGCCTGCGCCGCCACGGCGACGCCGGCGCCGAGCAGGAAGACGGAACGACTGATGCAAGAACGGATGAAGGACATGACTCACTCCTGGATGGGACTGGCGCGAGCCTATGACACCGGCATGACAGACTGATGACGAATCCGGGTTATTCGCCTCGCGGATCGGCGGGCTGGCGCGGCAGCACCGCCAGGAAGTTGTCCCGCGCCACCTGGCGAGCGACCTGCTCGGGCAAGGCATCGAGGAACGGGTCGAAACTCGCCATCAGCTCGGGCAGGCTGTCGAACTGGCCGACCACATCGGAACCGAGCATGAAGCGTTGCGGAAACCGCTCGACCAGTGCCAGCCACTGCGGGTCGGGTTTGCCCTGCTCGTCCAGCAGGTACGGGCGCAACACCGACCAGGACAGGTCGATGTAGAGGTTCGGGTAGCGCTGCAGCAGACGCCGAAGGGTCGGCAGGAGGAAGTCCAGTTTCTTCTGGTGGCGATGGATCTCCATGCTGGTCCCGGCATGGGCCCAGATGAACCGTACATGCGGGTGATTGCGCAGGGGCTCCTCGATTTCCGCCAGGTACAGCGGGTTGCGTTCGCGCTTGGAAGTGACGTTGGCGTGCAGCAACACCGGCAGGTCGAATTCGGCGGCCAGGTGATAGACCCGCGCCAGCGCCTCGTTGTTGGCCCTCGGCACGTCGCCGTAGGTCAGCGCGGTGAGGTCGTCGTGACGGGTAAATATCTCGCCGATGCCCTGCCAGAGTCCCGGGTCCAGCTCCAGCATGCGACGGATGTGCGCGTCGGCGTTCTTGTCGGTCGGGTTGAAACCGCTCAGGAACGGATGCACGCGCCGCCGCTGCTCGGCTGGCAGGGATTTCACCGCCGCCGCCACGATCACGTCGGTGGCGCTGTACCAATAGGCTCCGGCATCGTCGCCAGCATAGTAGCGCGGCCGCTTCGGCTCGTCCTCGTGCCATTTCTTGGCGACCGCGACGCCGCTGAGCATCACGTGGTCGACCCGGCCTTTGTCCATTGCCTCCAGCAGGCGCGGCATGCCTTCGCTTTCCTGGAAGAAATCCACATAGTGCACGTGAGCGTCGCTGTAGCGATAATCCCTGGCATGGGTCAAGGATGTCACCAGGGACAGGGCGAACAATGTCGAAAACAGGGCACGAGTACGGGGGCCAGCCATGGCATTCCTCCTGATAGGCCTGAGTGAACATAGACCGCTGCCGCTCGGCCAGGGTTCGCCGCTCCGCTGGCTGGCCCTGCTGTTCGGCCTGCTGGCCTGGCATGCCGGGGCTGGCGAACGGGTGATCTATCCGCGCCATTCCGAAGGGCGCAACCCCGAACCCTACGTCGTCGAGCTGCTGCAACTGGCGCTGGCCAGGAGCGGCGGCGACTACCGCCTGGAGCCCAGCGCGCAGCCCATGCCGCAGTCCCGTGCGCAGCTGCGCCTGGAGCAGGACGATCCGGGCCTGCAGGTGATGTGGGCGCAGACCCGCGACGACCTGGAAGACACCCTGCTGCCGATCCGCATTCCGATCTATCGCGGCCTGATCGGCTGGCGCATTCCCCTGGTCAGCGCGGCCAACAAGGATCTCCTGGCCTCGGTGCGGACCCTCGACGATCTCCGCCGCCTGCGCTTCGGCCAGCGTCAGGACTGGGCCGACACACCGATCCTGCGCGCCAACGGCCTGGAGGTGAAGACCAGCCAGAACTACGAGAGCCTGTTCCGCATGCTCGATGCCGGCCGCTTCGAGGTCTTCCCCCGCGAGGTCGTAGTGATCGACGGAGAACTGGAGGACGCCTCCCGCGCCGGGCTGCACCTGGCGATCGACCAGCACGTGGCCCTGCACTACCCCGCGGCCTTCTATTTCTTCGTTTCGCGTCAACGCCCGGAACTGGCCGAGGCCATTCGCCAGGGCCTGGAGAAGGCGATTGCCGACGGTAGCTTCGAACGGCTGTTCGAGCGACATTTCAAGACGCGGCTGGGCAAGCTTGCCCTTCGGCAGCGGAGAATAATCGAGCTGAAAAACCCCTATCTTCCAGGAAAAACTCCTTTTCAGCGCGAGGCACTCTGGTACCGGCCGTGAGCTAGAATGAAGCCCTCACGCCACCATCGATGTCCAGCATGTCCCGTACCGCCCCGTACCGCCTCGACGACCAGATCGGCTTCATCCTGCGCCAAGCCAACCAGCGCTATGCGGCGTTGTTCGCCAATGGCATCGGCAACGGCCTGACACCCACCCAGTGGGCCGCCCTGGTCCGCCTCGGCGAGACCGGACCCTGCCCGCAGAACCAGCTCGGCCGGCTCACCGCCATGGACGCCGCGACCATCAAGGGCGTCGTCGAGCGCCTGGACAAACGGGGACTGATCCAGCGCAGCGCCGATCCGGACGACGGCCGGCGCCTGCTGGTCAGCCTCAGTCCTGCCGGACGCGCCGAACTCGAGGCCGGCCTGGCGGCCGCTCGCGAGATCAACCGGCAGGCCTTGGCCCCCCTCTCCCCGCCAGAACAGGAAACCCTGCGCGCGTTGCTCGCTCGCCTGATCTGAGGCCTTTGCGGTCTATCCTTTTGTCCGCGTTGCGTCGCCCGTAGCTGCGCCTTTCGTCGTAGCGGCCTGCCATTGACAGTTCGCCGCAGGCGTCCATAACATGTTTGTATACAAACAAACTCCCGCATAGCCGCACGCTACCAGGCACGGCCGACGGGATATCCGCCTGATGAACAGCCATGCCGCCGGCATGGGGAGAAACCGCCATGAGCGATGCCCTTGCCCTGACCGTCAACGGTCAGTCCCTGCGCCTCGATGTCGCCCCCGATACCCCCCTGCTCTATGTTCTGCGCAACGACCTGCAACTGAACGGTCCCAAGTTCGGCTGCGGCCTCGGCGAGTGCGGCGCCTGCACCGTGGTGATGGACGGCGTCGCCACCCGCTCCTGCATCACCCCGGTGGAAGCCGCCGTGGGCCGCCGGGTGGTTACCCTCGAAGGACTCGGCGATGCCGCCCATCCCCATCCGCTGCAACAGGCCTTCATCGACGAACAGGCCGCCCAATGCGGCTACTGCATCAACGGCATGGTGATGACCGCCAAGGCGCTGCTGGATCGCAACCCGAACCCCAGCGACGGCGAGATCCGCCAGGAACTGGCCTACAACCTGTGTCGCTGCGGCACCCATGTGGAAATTCTCAAGGCCGTGCGGCGTGCCGCCGAGAGCCTGAAGGAGCGTCAGGAGGAGCATCCGGCATGAGCCTGGCCAATCCCTCGCGACGCGGCTTCCTCAAGACCGGCGGCCTGCTGCTGGTCACCGTCAACCTGCCCGCCCCGCTGCTCGCCCTCGCCGAGCAGGGCGCCACCGACCTGCCGCTGGACCAGGTCGACTCGTTCATCGCCATCGCCGCGGACGGCAAGGTCACCGCCTTCTGCGGCCACGTCGACCTTGGTACCGGCATCCGCACGGCACTGGCGCAGATCGTCGCCGAAGAGTTGGACGTCGCGTTCGAACAGGTCGAGATGATCCTCGGCGACACCCGTCGCACGCCGGACCAGGGGCCGACCATCGCCAGCGCCAGCATCCAGGTCAGCGCCGTGCCGCTGCGCCAGGCCGCCGCCGAAGCCCGGCGTTTCCTCCTGCGCCAGGCCGCAAGCCATTTCCCGGTGCATCCGGACAGCCTGCGCAGCGAAAACGGCCAGGTCTTCGCCGCCGCCAATCCGCAGCGGCGGATCGGCTACGGCGAGTTGCTGCGAGGCCAGCGCTTCAACCTGAACATCGACGGCAAGGCGCCGCTCAAGCCGCGCAGCGAGTACCGCCTGGTCGGCAAGCCGGTGCGTCGGGTGGACATTCCGGCGAAGCTGACCGGCCAACTGACCTATGTCCACGACATGCGCTTGCCCGGCATGCTGCATGGGCGAGTGGTACGCCCGCCCTATACCGGCGCGGATGTCAGCGCCCCGCTCGGCAGCGGCCTGCTGGCGGTGGACGAAAGCTCGGTGGCCGGGCTGCCGGGGCTGGTCAAGGTGGTCGTGATCGGCGACTTCGTCGGCGTGGTCTGCGAACGCGAGGAGCAGGCGATCCGCGCCGCGCGCCAGCTCAAGGTGCGCTGGAAGGACTGGCAGGGCCTGCCGCCACTGCAGCCCGACCGGCTCGAGGACACGCTTCGCCGGCACCCGAAGAAGCCACGCACGCTGCACGACTCGCCCGGTCTCGAGCAGCACCTCGCGGGCATCGCCCGGCCGCTGTCGGCCACTTATGTCTGGCCCTACCAGTTGCACGCATCCATCGGCCCTTCCTGCGCCCTCGCCGAGGTCGATGCGCAGCGCGCTCGCGTCTGGTCCGGCACGCAGAACCCGCACGACCTGCGCAACGACCTGGCCAGGCTGCTGCAGCGCGAGACCGGGGACATCGAGGTGATCCGCATGGAAGCCGCCGGCTGCTACGGACGCAACGGCGCCGACGACGTCAGCGCCGACGCCGTGCTCCTGGCGCAGGCGGTGGGCCGGCCGGTGCGGGTACAACTGATGCGCGAACAGGAACATGGCTGGGAACCGAAAGGCACCGCGCAACTGATCGAGGTCCGCGGTGGCCTCGACGAGCAAGGCCAGGTGGCGGCCTACGACTTCGCCACCTGCTACCCCTCCAACGGCGCGCCGACCCTGGCCCTGCTCCTCACCGGGCGGATCCAGGCCACCCCACAGGTGGCCGACATGGGCGACCGCACCGCGATCCCGCAATACCGCTACCCGCGGATGCGGGTGGTGGCCAACGACGCCGCCCCCATCGTCCGCGCGTCCTGGATGCGCGGCGTCTCGGCGCTGCCGAACGTGTTCGCCCATGAGTCCTACGCCGACGAACTGGCGCACCTGGCCGGCATCGACCCCATCGTCTTCCGCCGCCGCTACCTGGACGACCAGCGCGCCCTGGCGCTGATCGACGCCCTGGTCGCCCGCGCCGGCTGGCAGCCACGCACCTCCCCCAACCCAGAGGCGCGCCGGGACGGCTTGCTGAAGGGACGCGGCTTCGCCTATGCGCGCTACTTCCACAGCAAGTTTCCCGGTTTCGGCGCCGCCTGGGCCGCCTGGATCGTCGACGTCGAGGTGAACCCGGAGAACGGCGCGGTGCGCGTCGCCAAGGTCTGGGTCGCCCATGACTGCGGGCAGATGGTCAATCCCGATGGGGTCAGGCACCAGGTCCATGGCAACGTCATCCAGTCCACCAGCCGGGTACTCAAGGAGTTCGCCACCTTCGACCGCCGCGGCGTCACCAGCCTGGAATGGGGCGGCTACCCGATCCTCGGGTTCCCCGAACTGCCGGAGATCGACGTGCTGCTGCTCGACCGACCCGAGCAGCCGCCGATGGGCGCTGGCGAGTCAGCCTCGGTGCCCAGCGCCGCGGCCATCGCCAATGCGATCTTCGACGCTACCGGGGCGCGCCTGCGACAGGTGCCGTTCACTCCGGAACGCGTACTCGCGGCGCTGCGCAGCGCGCAGGCCTGATCCTTTTCCCCGGGGCGCCGCGGCGCCCCGCGCAGTGGATGACTGACAGATGAAAAAGGCAACACGCATCGGCCTCTGGGCCTCCGGCAGCCTCGTCGCGCTCGCCGCCCTCGCCCTCGGCTACGCCTGGCAACCGGCCATCGCGCCACTGGAAGGCACACCCGGTCCCTTCAGCGCCGAGCAGATCGCCCGCGGCGAACGCCTCGCCGCCCTCGGCGACTGCGCGGTCTGCCACACTCGCGAAGGCGGCCCGCGCAACGCCGGCGGACGGGCCTTGCCGACGCCGTTCGGGACGATCTACAGCAGCAACCTCACGCCGGACCGCGCGAGCGGCATCGGCAGCTGGCCCTACCCCGCCTTCGAGCGGGCCATGCGGCACGGCGTGGCCCGCGACGGCAGCTACCTGTATCCGGCGTTTCCTTACACCGCCTTCACCAGGACTCGCGACGAAGACCTGAAGGCCCTGTACGCCTACCTGATGAGCCAGCCGGCGGTGCACAGCGAAACGCCTGCCAACCAGCTGCCGTTCCCCTTCGACCAACGCCAATTGATGGCCGGCTGGAACCTACTGTTCCTGAAGCCCGGCGCCTACCGCGACGAGCCAACGCGCAACCGGCAATGGAACCGCGGCGCCTATCTCGCCGAAGCCCTTGGCCATTGCAGCGCCTGCCACTCGCCGCGCAATGCGCTCGGCGCGGAAAAGTCCGGCAGCGCGCACTTCGCCGGCGGCGAGGCGGAGGGCTGGACCGCGCCAGCCTTGAACGCCAGTTCGCCGGCACCCATCGCCTGGAGCGAGGAGGCCCTCTACGCCTACCTCCGCCACGGCTATTCGGCCTACCACGGCGTCGCCAGTGGGCCGATGGCGCCAGTGGTCGGCGAAGGTCTGGCCAAGCAGTCGGACGAGGACTTGCGGGCCCTGGCCCATTATCTTGCCTCCTACGCCGCTGCCCCGGCCGGGGAAACCGATCAGCAACAGGCGCAACGCCTCGACCGGCAGGGCTACGGCCGCGTGCAGCCGCCCAGCGGCAGCGGCGCGCGCCTGTTCGCCGGGGCCTGCCTGGCCTGCCACCATGACGGCGACGGACCGCGGTTCTTCGGCGTGCGCCCATCCCTGGCGCTGAACAGCAATGTGCATGCGGATAGCCCGGACAACCTGCTGCGGATCATCCTCGACGGCATCCACAGCCCGGCCACCGGCGACCTCGGCTATATGCCCGGCTTCCGCCACAGCCTCGACGACCAGCAAGTCGCCGCCCTGGCCAACTACCTGCGCGAGCGTTTCGCCGGCAAGCCCGCCTGGCCGGACCTCGCGGCCAAGGCGGCAAGCCTGCGCCGACAGGCGGCACCCTGAAGCATGCGGCTCAGTTGGGCAAGCGCAGGGAGCGGGCGAAGCAACCGGGGGTCTGGCCGAAATGACGCTGGAACAGGCTGATGAACGCCGAGGTGGAGTCGTAGCCAAGGTCGCTGGCCACCCGCGTCACGCTGGCGCCCTCCTCCAGCGCGGCCACCGCGTTGAGCAGACGCAGGCGCTGGCGCCACTCGCGAAAAGACAACTGGGTCTGCTCGCGGAACAGCCGCGCCAGGGTCCGCCGGGAAGCCCCCACCAGTCCCGCCCAATCCTCGATGCCACGCGGATCGGCGGGATCCGCCTGTAGCGCGTCGGTGATCCGGCGCAAGCGCGGGTCGCCAGGCAACGGCAGGTTCAGCGGCGCCTCGCGAAGGCGTCCGACCTCATCGGCGACCACCTGCATGAGACGCTCGGCCTCGCCACCCGGCGGATATTCACGGGGAAACTCCGCCGCCCGCAGCAACAGTTCGCGCAGCAGGCCGGACACCTCCAGTACCCGGCAACCGCCGGGCAGCGAACGATCCAGGTAGAGACTGCGGAACAGCACAGGGTTGCAAGCCTCCGCGGCGTGCCGGACGCCCGGCGGAATCCACAGCGCCCGCTGCGCCGGCACCAGATAGCTGTGCCGCTCGGTGCTGGCGCGCAAGGTGCCGCTGGCGGCGTACATCAGTTGGCCCCAGGGGTGGTCGTGCATCTCCACCCGGTGCCCGGCGGGCATCTCGAAGGCGCGCAGGTACACCGCGCAGGGCAGGCTGCGGAATCGCGGCAGGTCGCGTTCTTGTCCCGTTTGCGGCATCGGTTGTCCCCATCCGTCGAGTGAGCGGTGCGCGGCCGATGGTAGCGTGTGGCTCCCCATAGACAAACCGGAGCCACGCCATGAGCAGTCATCGCCCGCAACATCGCCTGTCCGTTCCCGATATCCAGCGCCGCAAGGGTGCCGGCAGCCTGGTGGCGCTGACCGCCTACAGCACGCCCATGGCCCGCCTCCTCGATCCGCACGCCGACCTGCTGCTGGTCGGCGATTCGCTGGGCATGGTGCTCTATGGCATGCCCAGCACCCTGGGAGTGAGCCTGGAGATGATGGTCGCCCACACCCTGGCGGTGATGCGCGGCAGCCGGCGCGCCTGCGTGGTGGCCGACTTGCCGTTCGCCAGCTACCAGGAATCGCCCCGACAGGCGTTCCGCAACGCCGCACGCCTGCTGGCCGACAGCGGCGCCCAGGCGGTGAAGCTGGAAGGCGGTGAGGAAATGGAAGAAACCGTGGACTTCCTGGTACGCCGTGGCATACCGGTGCTCGCCCACATCGGCCTGATGCCGCAGCAGGTCAACGCCATGGGCGGCTTCAAGGCCCAGGGGCGTGACCCGGAAAGCGCCGAACGGGTACGCCGCGACGGCCTCGCCATGCAGCGCGGCGGCGCCTTCGCGGTGGTCATCGAAGGCGTAGGCGAACCGCTGGCCCGTCGCCTTAGCGAAGAACTGGCGATCCCCTGCATCGGTATCGGCGCCTCGCCGGCCTGCGACGGCCAGGTACTGGTCAGCGAGGACCTGCTCGGGCTAAGCGGCGAACAGGTACCGCGCTTCGTCGAACGCTACGCGCGCCTCGACCGGGAAATCGACGAGGCGGCCCGGCGCTTCGCCGAGGACGTGCGCGAAAGGCGCTTCCCCGAGGCCAGGCATTGCTTCGCCATGCGCGAGTGAGCCGGCGGTCTCAGGCGAAGACTTCCGCCAGCAGGTCGTCCATCGCCTGGAAGGCACGCCGGGAGGTCCTGGCGTCATAGTGCATCTTGCCCGGCAGCTTGGCGTTCGGATCGGTGAAGGAATGCACCGCGCCGCCGTAGCTGGTCAGTTGCCAGTCGACGCCGGCATCGGTCATCTCCCTGGCGAAGGCCGGCAACTGCTCGCGCGGCACCAGCGGATCGGAGGCGCCGTCGAGGACCAGGACCGCGCCCTTGATGTTCCTGGCATGCGCCGGGTCCGGCGTATCCAGGGTGCCATGGAAGGACACGAAGGCCTTCAGCTCGGCGCCGTCGCGAGCCAGCTCCAGCGCGCAGCAACCGCCGAAGCAGAAACCGAAGGCGGCCTGGCGGGTCGTATCGACCGCCGCGAGCGCCTGTCCGCGCAAGGCCGCCAGCGCTGCCTGCATGCGCTTGCGCAGCAGGGCCCGGTCGTTCTTCAGCGGCATCATCGCCGCGCCCGCCTCGTCGCCGTTCTGCGGACGCACGTCCCTGCCGTAGAGGTCCGCGACCAGCACCACGTGCCCACGGCCGGCGACCTGCCGGGCGATGTCCAGCGCGGCGGCGCTCACGCCCATCCAGTTCGGCGCCATCAGCAGGCCCGGGCGCGGCCCCGCGTGGCTGGCGTCGTACACCAGTTGACCTTCGTACGGCTGCCCATCGATGTCGTAGGCGACCGGCTCTACACGAATCTCACTCATGGGTACTGCTCCTGCGAGAGTTGGAAAAGACAAAGCCCGCCGAAGCGGGCTTTGTCGGGGCTACTGCTTAAGCGGACAGCTCCACCAGCAGCTTGTTCAGTCGGCGTACGTAGGCGCCCGGATCCTTGAGGCTGTCCCCCGCGGCCAGGGCGGCCTGGTCGAAGAGAATATGCGACAGCTCGCCGAAGCGGTCCTCGTCCGGCTCCGCATCCAGCTTCTCGATCAGCGGATGCTGCGGGTTGATCTCGAAGATCGGCTTCGAGTCCGGCACTTTCTGCCCGCTGGCCTCGAGGATCTGGCGCATCTGCAGGCCAAGGTCCTGTTCGCCGATGGCGAGGATCGCCGGCGAATCGGTCAGGCGGTGGGAAACGCGGACTTCGCTGACCTGCTCGTCGAGCACCTTCTTCAGGCGCTCGATCAGGCCTTCCTTGCTCTTGGCGACTTCTTCCTGGGCCTTCTTGTCCTCTTCCGAGTCCAGGCTGCCCAGGTCCAGGTCGCCGCGGGCGACATCGACGAACTGCTTGCCGTCGAACTCCGGCAGGTAGCTCATCAGCCACTCGTCGATGCGGTCGGTGAGCAGCAGCACCTCGATGCCCTTCTTGCGGAAGACTTCCAGGTGCGGGCTGTTCTTCACCTGCGAATAGCTCTCGCCGGTGAGGTAGTAGATCTTGTCCTGGCCTTCCTTCATCCGACCGATGTAGTCGGCCAGCGCTACGCTCTGCTCGCCCGAATCGTCGCCAGTGGAGGCGAAGCGCAGCAGTCCGGCGATCTTCTCCTTGTTGCCGAAGTCCTCCGCCGGACCTTCCTTGAGAACCTGACCGAAGTTCTTCCAGAAGGTCTTGTACTGCTCCGGCTCGTTCTTCGCCAGCTTCTCCAGCATGTCCAGCACGCGCTTGGTCAACGCCGACTTCATGGAGTCGATCACCGGATCCTTCTGCAGGATTTCCCGGGAGACGTTCAGCGACAGGTCATTGGAGTCGACCACACCCTTGATGAAGCGCAGGTACAGCGGCAGGAACTCGTCGGCCTGGTCCATGATGAACACGCGCTGTACGTACAGCTTCAGGCCCCGTGGCGCTTCGCGATGGTACAGGTCGAACGGCGCGCGGCCCGGCACATAGAGCAGCGAGGTGTATTCCAGCTTGCCTTCGACCTTGTTGTGGCTCCAGCTCAGCGGGTTCTCGAAGTCATGGGCGACGTGCTTGTAGAACTCCTGGTATTCCTCGTCCTTCACCTCGGCGCGCGGACGGGTCCACAGCGCGCTGGCGCGGTTGACCGTTTCCCATTCCGGCTCGGCGGGCTTGTCGGCCTCTTCGCCATGGAATTCCTTGGGCAGTTCGATCGGCAGGGCGATGTGATCGGAGTATTTCTTGATTACGTTGCGCAGGCGCCAGCCATCGGCGAACTCCTCCTCGCCCTTTTTCAGGTGGAGGACGATGCGGGTGCCGCGCTCGGGCTTGTCGATGGTGGCGACGTCGAACTCGCCCTCGCCCTTCGACGACCAGTGCACCCCTTCGCTGGCCGGCTGGCCGGCGCGACGGGAGTAGACATCGACCTTGTCGGCGACGATGAAGGCGCTGTAGAAACCGACGCCGAACTGGCCGATCAGGTGCGAATCCTTCTTCTGGTCGCCAGACAAGTTCTTCAGGAAGTCGGCGGTCCCGGACTTGGCGATGGTGCCCAGGTGGGTCACCACATCCTCGCGGCTCATGCCGATGCCGTTGTCTTCCAGGGTGACGGTGTTGGCTTCCTTGTCGAAGCTGACGCGGATCTTCAGCTCGGCACCGCCCTCGAGCAGCTCGGGATTGGCCAGGGCTTCGAAACGCAGCTTGTCGGCGGCGTCCGAGGCGTTGGAAATCAGTTCGCGGAGGAAGATTTCCTTGTTCGAATAGAGAGAATGAATCATCAGGTGAAGCAGTTGCTTCACTTCAGTCTGAAAGCCCAGTGTCTCTTTTTGGGTTTCCACGCTCATCGCTCCAAGCTCCATCAATGACATAAGCCGCGTACCACGGCGGATGTCCCCTAGGTGGGGCCTTCTCCCGGCTTTTCAAGCGCTTATGCGAAAAAACCGCACACCGTCGTGCGACGACTAGCGTTCGAGCAGTTCGAGACGGGCGATCTCCGCCGGGCGCAACAGGTAGCTCGCCTCCCCCGCACCGGGCATTTCCCGGCGGATCACCAGGCGTCCCTCGCTGTCGAGGCCGGTGAAACGGCCCTCGGCGATACGCCCGCGTACCGTAGTGGCCTTGACCAGGCGCTGGCTGTAGCGCTGCGGTTCGACCTGGACCAGCTCCAGGTCGAGGGTGGCGTTGCCCGGCGCCGGCAGCGCCTGCGGCTCGGGCGGCGCCGCCGCGGCCACGGTCGCAGGCTCCGCCGGCAAGGCGGGGAACGCGTCGCCGCGCACCGTCCACTCCCGCCGGGCGTTCTTCTCCAGCGTCAGCTCCAGCACCTGAGCCTGGCCGGCCACCAGGGCCTCGATACGCAGCGGCCGCGCATGGCTGGCCGCGCGCCAGGACGGCGCCCGCACGAGGCTGACGTCGCGGCTGGCGAAACGTCGCTGCAGATAGTCGCGCAAGACCAGGGCCAGGGTATCGTCGGAGTCGTAGCCCAGGTCGACCTTGCCGTGCCGATAGCGCAGCCGGTCGGTATACAGCTCGACGTGACCGCTGAGGGTGGTCCGGTAGTCGCTCGGCAGGCTCAGGTGGAACTCGCCCTCCAGGCGGTTCGGCGCCTTGGGCCGCAGGTCCAGGTGCAAGGTATAGCCACGCAGGAGACGACGCGCCTCGGGCAGGTCCTGCTCCGGTTGCAGCCAGCTCAGCTCGACTTCTGGCAACGCGCCGCCGTCCTCGGGCAGCACGTCCAGGCGCAGCGCCCCGAGCGGCTGTGCCGGAAGGCGGATCTGCAGCTCGCGCTGGGCGTAGAAATCGTGCCCCTGGCGCAGGCTCAGCACGCCGCCGATCAACTCGCCGCTCTGCGGTGCGAAAGGCTTGCCGTTGAACTCCCCGCTGAGCGCGATGGCCAGTTCCGCCGGCGGCCTGGCCTCCGGCTTCAGCCAGCGCAGGCTGAGGATCGCCTCCAGTCGTGCAGCATCGTGGCTGGCCAGCAGCGCCAGGCCGACCACCAGCGGGATGCAACCCAGCGCGGCCAGTCCGACGCCCTTGCGCGCCGTACGCCAGTGCACGCCGATGTAGGCCAGCGCCACCGGCGGGAAAAGGCTGCCGTAACCCCACAGCAGACCGGTACCGAAGGCCAGGACGATGACCCAGATATAGCCGGCGACCATCAGCAACAGGCCGCCCAGAATCAGCAAGGCATCCATCGCGATATCCTCAGCCCCCTTTCCGCAGCGTACGACTCACGGCTCGTCCACCTTGAAATGCGCCCGCGCGGTGGCGATGGGCTCGCCCTGGGTGGTCTGCCAGGCGTTGATCGCGACGTTCGCCACCCGCCGCCCCTGGCGCCAGACCTGGCATTGCGCATAGGTATCGCGGAAGTGCCCGGCACGCAGGTAATCGATGGAGAAATCGATGATCTTCGGCAGGTGCGGAATGCTCATGAAGGTCAGCAGGTGCAACATCGCCGCATGCTCCATGAAGCCGGCGATCACGCCGCCATGGATGGCCGGCAGGGTCGGGTTGCCGATGTTGTCCTTGTTCGCCGGCAGGCGGAAGACCATGTCGTCGCCCAGGCGCAGGCATTCGATGCCGAGCAGCTTGGCGTACGGGATCAGCTCCACCAGCGGGCTGTAGTCGTTGTTCCGGCGCGCGTCGCGGACCAGTTGCTCGAGGCTGGTCGGGCTCATGCCGCACCTCCCTGCGCGGTCGGCCTGGCCGCCCCGGCACGGGCCGAACCGCCCATGCGCATGAAGGCGCCGACGACATGGGCGATGGGCTGGCCCGGATCATCCTGGTAGGCGAAACCGCGGGTGAAGATCACGTTCGGCGTGACCCGGTAGCACTCGGCGAAGCCATAGACATCCTTGTGCGGTTCGGCGGGATGCATGTAGTCGATGCGCAGGTCGAGCGTCGGGCAGATCTCGAATTCCGGCAGCACGCAGACCGTGGAAATACCGCAGGTGGTGTCCATCAGGGTGGTGATCGCGCCGCCGTGGACGACCCCGCTTTCCGGGTTGCCGATGATCGCCTGGCTGTAGGGCAGGCGCAGGGTCAGTCCTTTCTCGTCGGCGGCCTCGACCGTCAACCCCAGCACCTGGCAATGACGCAAGGCCGAGAGAAAGCGCCGGGCGCGCTCGAGCAGAGGATTTTCCGACATGACGGCGACCTTGCTGGGAGTTTTCTGGAGGGCGAATCATACCTTGCCGCCAAAGCCCCGGCAGCCGGGGTTTTGGACATAACGATCGAAATAGTCGAAGTGTGTGGAACTTCACGCCAGCGCAAATGTTCAAAGGGCTACAACGAGGAAAGCCGCACATGGAGGCTAAACGATGAAAAAGACCGTAACTCTTGCCCTGCTGCTCGCTGCCAGCCTTGGCCTGGCCGCTTGCGACAAGAAAGAGGAAGACAAGGCAGCGGCCCCGGCAGCTCCGGCTACCGAGACCCAGCCGAGCGCTCCGGCTACTCCCCCTGCCGAGCCCAGCGCCCCGGCGCCGTCGAGCGACACTCCGGCAACCCCGCAGACTCCGGCACCGACTCCGGAGCAACCGCAACAGAACCAGCAATAAGTTCTCGTTGACGTACCCTGAAAGAGCCCGCGCAAGCGGGCTTTTTCATGCCCAGGTTCAGCCCCTGGGCACCTCGCCCTCGCCTTCCCGCGGACTTTCGGCGATTGCGGTCTCGGTGTAGACCATCACCTCCAGCACGTCCGAATGGAATTCGCGGCGATACAGGACCAGTACCACGCCGGCCGTCACCAGCATGAAGAACCAAGAATTGATGAACCAGGCGAGCATGGCCAGGCCGAAATAGTACGAGCGCAAGCCGAAGTTGAACTGGTTGGCCGCCAGCGAGATGACCCGGGCGGCACGCTCGGCAAAGGATTTGCGCTCCAGCTCGCCGACGTTGCGCTCGCCGATCATCGGTGCCGAGCCGACCAGGATCGCCGCGAAGTTGTATTGGCGCATGCACCAGCTGAAGGTGAAGAAGGCATAGACGAAGACCACTGCCAGGCACAGCAGCTTCAGTTCCGACAGTCCCCGGCTGGCCTCCTCCACGAACGGCAGGTCGGCCAGTACCGAGACGGCGCGATCGGTGGAGCCCAGCAGGGTGAGGATGCCGGCGAGGATGATCAGCGTGCTGGAGGCGAAGAACGACGCGTTACGCTCCAGGTTGCCGATCACGCTGGCGTCGGCGATACGGTTGTCGCGCAGCAGCAACCGGCGCATCCAGTCCTCCCGGTAGAGGTGCAGGACGCTGGCCAGGCAGGCGGTGTCGCGGCCCTTCCAGGTTGCGTAGCGGGTGTAGCCCACCCAGCAGAACAGGAACCAGAGCGCCGCCAGCAGGTGTTGCAGCAGGTGCCCGTTAAAAATGCCGAGTTCGGCGGTCATGAAAACTCCCTCTTGAGCCGGCCGGGAATCGCCCCGCCGTTGTTTCGCGCCGTTGGGACGCCGCTCGCCGCGGCCAGGACACGACTTTCGTCGGCTCATGAAAAAGGCCGCCCGGAGGCGGCCTTCCTGGGGTTCGCCTGACGTCTCAGGCGACCGCTTCGCGCGGCTTGCCCAGTAGCCGATCGCAAACGACTGCCAGGACCAGCGCAATGGATACCGGCAGCAGCCAGCCAAGGCTCTGATCGGCGAGCGGAAGCTTGGCGAAGACGTCCGGCACCCACCCGTTCAGCTTGGCCGCCCCCAGCCCGTCGACGATGCCGAAGACCAGCGCGACGATCATCACCGGCACGAATACCCGTGGGGCCGACACCCAGAGCCGGTCGAACAGGCTCAGGGCGATCAGCACGATGGCGAGCGGATAAAGTCCCACCAGAACCGGTACCGAAAGGCTGATCAACTGGGTCAGTCCCTGGTTGGCGACCAGCAGGCTGAACAGCGAGAACACGATCACCACTGTCTTGTACGAAACCGGCAGCAGGTCGCTGAAGAACTCGCCGCACGCCGTGATCAGCCCTACCGCCGTGGTCAGGCAGGCCAGGGTGATGACCACCGCCAGCAACAGACTGCCGGAAACGCCAAAGGTCTGCTGCACATAGGCGGTGAGGATCTGTACGCCATTCTGGGCGTCGCCGGCGATGCCCTGGCTGGTGGCGCCAAGATAGAACAGCGCCAGGTAGACCAGCGACAGGCCGGTGGCGGCGATGACCCCGGCGATCATGGAATAGCGCGTGACCAGCCGGCTGTCGCTGATGCCGCGGTCGCGAATGGCGGTGGCGATGACGATACCGAAGACCAGGGCGCCGAGGGTATCCATGGTCAGGTAGCCCTGCAGGAAGCCCTGCACCAGGGGCGCGCTCTGGTACTCGCCGGAACTGCTGCCGATCTCTCCCGCCGGCGCGAAGATCGCCGCGCCGCCAAGGACCAGCAGGGCCGACAGCAGCACCGGCGTGATGACCTTTCCGACCCGGTCGACAAGGCGACCCGGGTTCAGCACCAGGAACAGAACCACGGAGAAGTAAGCGACGGTATAGACGAGCAACGGCGCGCCGCCGTCCCCGGTGAAAGGCGCGACGCCCATCTCGAAGGACACCACGGCTGTACGCGGGGTGGCGAACAGCGGGCCGATGGCAAGATAGACGGCGATGGCGAACGCCACTCCCGCGCGCCGCCCGATCGGCTGGGTCAGGCGGCCAATACCGCCTCCGACCCGGGCCAGGGCGACCACCGTCAGCAACGGCAGGCCGACACCGGTAAGGAGGAAGCCGAAAGCCGCGCTCCATACGTGTTCGCCCGCCGCCATGCCGGCACTGGGAGGAAAGATGATGTTACCCGCGCCGAGAAAAAGCGCGAACGTCATGAAGCCAAGGGCGAGCAGGTCGAACCCTTTCAAATGAGTCATAGGAGGATGTACCACTGGCAGAAGTCTCGGTTGTTCGGGGTTTCCCTTTGGGGGTGTTAGGAAACATCGTCCTTCCGGATGAGGAGGACCGGTCAAGCCGCCCGACCCCTTTTGAGGGCCATGTGGCGTTATAGCTGCAGGCGCGCTGGCCTGCGGGATGATGCTTGGCGCGCCCGGGGTTTTGTCGGACACGAACCGCTGGCAATGATAGCGCATCGCGGCAACATTCGTTTGACGGATGCGATAGAACGACGAAGGCCACCGCTGTGAGGCGGTGGCCTTCGTCCTGGAACTCAGAAAACCCGGGAAATCAGGCCTTCTTCACTTCCCAACCGGTCAGCTCGGCCAGGGCCTTGCCGATGTCGGCCAGGGAACGCACGGTCTTCACACCGGCGTCCTGCAGGGCGGCGAACTTCTCGTCCGCGGTGCCCTTGCCGCCGGAGATGATGGCGCCGGCGTGGCCCATGCGCTTGCCCGGAGGGGCAGTCACGCCAGCGATGTAGGACACCACCGGCTTGGTCACGTTGGCCTTGATGAAGGCCGCGGCTTCTTCTTCGGCGGAACCGCCGATCTCGCCGATCATGACGATGGCTTCGGTCTGCGGGTCTTCCTGGAACAGCTTCAGGATGTCGATGAAGTTGGAGCCCGGGATCGGGTCACCGCCGATGCCCACGCAGGTGGACTGGCCGAAGCCGGCATCGGTGGTCTGCTTCACGGCTTCGTAGGTCAGGGTGCCGGAACGCGACACGATGCCTACCTTGCCCGGCAGGTGGATGTGGCCCGGCATGATGCCGATCTTGCACTCGCCGGGAGTGATCACGCCCGGGCAGTTCGGGCCGATCAGGCGTACGCCCAGTTCATCGCACTTGACCTTGGCGTCCAGCATGTCGAGGGTCGGGATGCCTTCGGTGATGCAGACGATCAGCTTGATGCCGCCGAATGCCGCTTCCAGGATCGAGTCCTTGCAGAACGGAGCCGGAACGTAGATGACCGAGGCTTCGGCGCCGGTGGCTTCCACGGCTTCCTTGACGGTGTTGAACACCGGCAGGCCGAGGTGGGTGGTGCCGCCCTTGCCGGGGGTCACGCCGCCGACCATCTTGGTGCCGTAGGCGATGGCCTGTTCGGAGTGGAAGGTGCCCTGGCTACCGGTGAAGCCTTGGCAGATGACTTTGGTGTCTTTGTTGATCAGGACGCTCATTACTTACCCTCCGCGGCCTTGACGACTTGCTGGGCAGCGTCGGTCAGGCTGGTTGCCGCGATGATGTTCAGGCCGCTTTCGGCCAGGACCTTGGCACCCAGTTCAGCGTTGTTGCCTTCCAGGCGGACGACAACCGGAACCTTCACGCCGACTTCTTTGACGGCGCCGATGATGCCTTCGGCGATCATGTCGCAACGCACGATGCCGCCGAAGATGTTCACCAGGACAGCCTTCACGTTGCTGTCGGACAGGATGATCTTGAACGCTTCGGTCACGCGCTCCTTGGTCGCCCCGCCGCCAACGTCGAGGAAGTTGGCCGGCTTGCCGCCGTGCAGGTTGACGATGTCCATGGTACCCATGGCCAGGCCGGCGCCGTTGACCATGCAGCCGATGTTGCCTTCCAGCGCGACGTAGTTCAGCTCCCACTTCTGCGCATGGGCTTCACGGGCGTCGTCCTGGGACGGGTCGTGCATGGCGCGCAGCTTCGGCTGACGGTACAGGGCGTTGCTGTCGATGTTGATCTTGGCATCCAGGCAGTGCAGGTTGCCGTCTTTCTTGATCACCAGCGGGTTCACTTCCAGCAGGGCCAGGTCGTAGTCCTGGAACAGCTTCGCCAGGCCGACGAAGATATGGGTGAACTGCTTGATCTGGTCGCCCTTCAGGCCCAGCTGGAAGGCCAGTTCGCGGCCCTGGTACGGCTGTGCGCCGACCAGCGGGTCGATGGTGGCCTTGAGAATCTTCTCGGGAGTGTCGTGGGCGACCTTCTCGATGTCCACGCCACCTTCGGTGGAAGCCATGAACACGATGCGGCGGCTGGAACGATCGACGACGGCGCCGAGGTACAGCTCCTTGTCGATGTCGGTGCAGGACTCCACCAGGATCTTGCTGACCGGCTGGCCGTTGGCGTCGGTCTGGTAGGTCACCAGGTTCTTGCCCAGCCACTGCTGGGCGAACGCCTTGGCGTCCTCTTTGCTCTTCACCAGCTTCACACCGCCCGCTTTGCCGCGGCCGCCGGCGTGCACCTGAGCTTTGACGACCCACTCGCTGCCGCCGATCTTGTCGCAGGCTTCTGCGGCCTCTTCGGGGGTGTCTACGGCAAAGCCCTTGGATACAGGCAGGCCGTATTCAGCGAACAGCTGCTTACCCTGATATTCGTGGAGATTCATGCTTGTCTACCGTTATTCGTCTAGGTATTGCGCATTTCGGCGGAGCGCTCGTGGCGCCCCACCACCTGTGACCGTCGTTTCGCGAACCACCCGGCTCGCGAAAAAACAGTCCGGCGGCATACGCCCGCGGCCACCTCGCAACGGTCGCCGGCGCTCACCCGCCGTGGTTCTTCTGAAAGTCTGCCGCCTGCGGCATCCCGACGCAGGCGGCAAACCGTGGATTCTACAGAACCCGGACCCGACAAGGCCAGGAACCTGTCCTGGCCTGACGGACGACGCGTCCCGCGTCGCTGTGACGCCCCTGGCGTGAACCGGGGCGTCGGATCACTCAGCGCTTCTTGCGGTTGGCGATGTGGATGGCATGGCCATTCACCGCCAGGGCAGCTTCGTGCAGGGCTTCGGACAGCGTCGGGTGGGAGAAGACCATCATGCCCAGGTCTTCGGCGCTGGTGCCGAATTCCATGCCGATCGCGCCTTGCTGTACCAGCTCGGCGGCGCTCGGGCCGATCACGTGGACGCCCAGCACGCGGTCGGTCTTCGCATCGGCGATGACCTTGACCAGGCCGGTGGTGTCGTTGGCAGCCATCGCGCGACCGCTGGCGGCGAACGGGAAGGTGCCGACGTTGACTTCGACGCCCTCGGCCTTGAGGGTCTGCTCGGTCTTGCCGACCCAGGCAATTTCCGGGTGGGTGTAGATGACCGACGGAATCAGGTCGTAGTTCATCTGCGCCTTGTGGCCGGCGATGCGCTCGGCGACCATCACGCCCTCTTCCGAGGCCTTGTGCGCAAGCATCGCGCCGCGAACCACGTCACCGATGGCGAAGACGCCCGGAACGCTGGTCTTGCAGTGGTCGTCGACGTAGATGAAGCCACGCTCGTCCAGGGTCACGCCGCTGTCGGCGGCCAGCAGGTCGGTGGTCACCGGGCGACGGCCGACCGCGACGATCAGCTTGTCGAAGGTTTCCTTCTGCTCGCCGTTGGCGTCGGTGAAGGTCACGGTGACCTGCTTCTTCTTCACTTCCGAAGCGGTCACGCGGGCACCCAGGCGAATGTTCAGGCCTTGCTTGGTCAGGACCTTCAGGGCTTCCTTGGCGATCTGCTCGTCGGCAGCCGGGAGGAACTTGTCCAGGGCTTCCAGCACGGTCACCTCGGCACCCAGGCGGGCCCATACCGAACCCAGCTCCAGGCCGATGACGCCGGCGCCGATCACACCCAGCTTCTTCGGCACGGCCTGGAATTCCAGGGCGCCGGTGGAATCGACGATGATGTCGTCGGTCAGCGGGGCCGGCGGGATCTCCACCGGGCGGGAGCCGGAAGCGATGATCACGTTCTCGGCTTCCAGGACCTGGGTCTTGCCGTCCAGGCCGGTCACTTCCACCTGCTTGTTGGCCAGCAGCTTGCCGTGGCCTTCGAAGGAGGTCACGCCGTTGGCCTTGAACAGGGTGGCGATGCCACCGGTCAGGTTCTTGACGATGTTGGCCTTGCGCGCAACCATCGCCGGAACGTCGATGGTGACGCCCTTGGCTTCGATACCATGGACTTTGAAGGCCTCTTTGGCCTCATGGTACTTGTAGGAGCTGTCCAGCAGCGCCTTGGACGGGATGCAGCCAACGTTCAGGCAGGTACCGCCGAGCGCCACCTTGCCTTCCTTGCCGATGTACTTCTCGATGCAGGCGGTCTTCAGGCCCAACTGGGCAGCGCGGATGGCGGCAACGTAACCGCCGGGGCCGGCACCAATCACTACCACGTCGAATTTCTGGCTCATATCTCAATCCTTATTCGGGTGAAACCGGACGGCCCCACGAGGGGGCCGCCGTGAAGAGAAACGCTAAATCAGACGTCCAGCAGCAGGCGAGCCGGATCTTCCAGCAGGTCCTTGATCGCCACCAGGAAGCTCACCGCTTCCTTGCCGTCGATCAGACGGTGGTCGTAGGACAGCGCCAGGTACATCATCGGCAGGATCACCACCTGGCCGTTCACGGCCATCGGGCGCTCCTGGATCTTGTGCATGCCGAGGATGGCGGTCTGCGGCGGGTTGACGATCGGAGTCGACAGCAGGGAACCGAACACGCCACCGTTGGAGATGGTGAAGGTGCCGCCGGTCATGTCTTCGATGGTCAGCTTGCCTTCCTTCGCCTTCTTGCCGAAGTTGGCGATGCCGCCTTCGATCTCGGCCAGGCTCATGAACTCGGCGTTACGCAGTACCGGGACCACCAGGCCACGGTCGCTGGAAACGGCAACGCCAATGTCCTGGTAGCCGTGGTAGACGATGTCGTTGCCGTCGATGGAAGCGTTGACCCCCGGGAAGCGCTTCAGCGCCTCGGTGGCGGCCTTGACGAAGAAGGACATGAAGCCCAGGCGCACACCGTTGTGCTTCTTCTCGAACAGGTCCTTGTACTTCGAACGCAGGTCCATGATCGGCTTCATGTTGACCTCGTTGAAGGTGGTCAGCATGGCCATGGCGGACTGCGCCTCGACCAGGCGCTCGGCGACCTTGGCTCGCAGGCGGGTCATCGGCACGCGCTTCTCGACACGGTCGCCGGCGGCGAAGATCGGCGCCTCGGCAGCCGGGGCGGCAGGCTTGGCCGGGGCGGCCGGGGCGTTCTTCTTCGCTTCGACCGCAGCGACCACGTCTTCCTTGGTCACGCGACCGCCCTTGCCGGTGCCGGCGATGCTGTTCGGATCGATGCCGGCTTCCTCGGCCAGCTTGCGTGCGGCCGGGGACAGGATGGCGTCGTCGCCGCCAGCGGCGGCCGGAGCGGCGGCCTGGGCAGCCGGAGCGGCAGCGGGTGCAGCGGCAGCCGGAGCGGCCGGAGCGGCGGCGCCGCCTTCGTTCAGCTTGCCGAGCAGCTCGTTGCTCAGAACGGTGTCGCCTTCGTTCTTGATGATCTCGGCCAGCACGCCGTCAGCCTCGGCGAGAACCTCGATGACCACCTTGTCGGTCTCGATGTCGACGATCAGTTCGTCGCGCTTGACTGCTTCGCCCGGCTTCTTGTGCCAGGTGGCGACGGTGCCGTCGGCGACCGATTCCGGGAAGGTTGGGGCTTTGATTTCGATAGCCATTGTGTGCGTTTCCTTAAATTCGGTTTCTTCAGCGCGTAGGCGTTAAACAGTAAAGGCGTCTTGCAGCAGTTTTTCCTGCTGCTCGGCGTGCATCGAGGCGTAGCCGCAAGCCGGAGCAGCGGAGCCTTCGCGGCCGGCGTACTCGAGATTGAGACCCTTCTTGTGCGCGGCGATGACACGACGCATGTGATGCTGGCTGCAGAACCAGGCGCCCTGGTTCATCGGCTCTTCCTGGCACCAGACGATGTGCTTGAGGTTCTTGTACGGAGCCAGAACTTCCGCCAGGTCGTCTTCCGGGAACGGATACAGCTGCTCGATACGGACGATCGCGGTATCTTCGCGCCCTTCCGCACGACGCTTCTCCAGCAGGTCGTAGTACACCTTGCCGCTGCACAGCACGACGCGGTCGACCTTCTTCGGATCCAGGCTGTCGATTTCCGGGATCACGGTCTGGAAGGAACCGTTGGCCAGATCTTCCAGGGTCGAGATGGCGAGCTTGTGACGCAGCAGGGACTTCGGCGTCATCACCACCAGCGGCTTGCGCAGCGGGCGGATCACCTGACGGCGGAGCATGTGGTAGACCTGGGCCGGGGTGGTCGGCACGCAGACCTGGATGTTCTGCTCGGCGCAGAGCTGCAGGTAGCGCTCCAGGCGCGCGGAGGAGTGTTCCGGACCCTGCCCCTCGTAGCCGTGCGGCAGCAGCATGGTCAGGCCGCAGAGTCGGCCCCATTTGCTTTCGCCACTGGTGATGAACTGGTCGATGACTACCTGGGCGCCGTTGGCGAAGTCGCCGAACTGGGCTTCCCAGATCACCAGCGAATTCGGCGTGGTGGTGGCGAAACCGTATTCGAACGCCAGCACGGCCTCTTCCGAAAGGAAGGAATCGTAGATATCCAGGCGCGGCTGGCCGTCGAACAGATTGGCCAGCGGTACGTAGACCGAGTCGTCCTTCTGGTTGTGCAGCACCGCGTGACGGTGCGAGAAGGTGCCACGGCCGACGTCCTGGCCGGTCATCCGTACCGGATGGCCTTCGAACAGCAGGGTCGCGTAGGCCAGGGTCTCGGCGAAGCCCCAGTTGATCGGCAGGCCACCGGCCGCCATCTTCTGGCGATCTTCGTAGATCTTCGAAACCTGGCGCTGAACCACGAAGCCTTCCGGCACTTCCAGCATCTTGCTGGACAGCTCCTGCAGAGTCTTCAGGTCGAAGCGGGTGTCGTGACGCGCGGTCCAGGCATGGCCTAGGTACGGACGCCAGTCGACGAACAGTTCCTTGTTGGGCTCCTTGACCAGGCTCTTCACCACGTGCAGGCCGTTGTCCAGGGCGTCGCGGTAGTCGTCGATCTTCGACTGAACCTGCTCGGCGCTGAGCACGCCGGCGCTCACCAGGGCATCGGCGTACAGCTCGCGGGTAGTACGCTGCTTGGCGATCTGCTGGTACATCAGCGGCTGGGTGCCGCTCGGCTCATCCGCCTCGTTGTGGCCGCGGCGACGGTAGCAGACTAGGTCGATGACCACGTCACGCTTGAACTGCATGCGGTAGTCGACGGCCAACTGGGTGACGAACAGCACGGCTTCGGGATCGTCGCCGTTGACGTGGAAGATCGGCGCCTGAATCATCTTCGCCACGTCGGTGGCGTACTCGGTGGAACGCGCATCGTCCTGGCGGCTGGTGGTGAAACCGACCTGGTTGTTGATCACTAGGTGGATGGTGCCACCGGTCTTGTAGGCGCGGGTCTGCGACATCTGGAAGGTTTCCATGACCACGCCCTGCCCCGCGAAGGCGGCATCGCCGTGGATGGAAATCGGTACCACCTTGTCGCCGGAGCTGTCCTTGCGGCGGTCCTGGCGGGCACGAACGGAACCCTCGACCACCGGGGAAACGATTTCCAGGTGGGACGGGTTGAACGCCAGCGCCAGGTGGACTTCGCCGCCGCTGGTCATCACGTTCGAGGAGAAGCCCTGGTGGTACTTCACGTCACCGGAGCCCAGCTCGACGATCTTCTTGCCTTCGAACTCGTCGAACAGGTCGCGCGGGTTCTTGCCCAGGGTGTTGACCAGGACGTTCAGGCGACCGCGGTGGGCCATGCCGATGACGATTTCCTTGGCGCCGTAGGAACCGCAGCGCTGGATGATCTCGTCGACCATCGGGATCAGGCTTTCGCCGCCTTCCAGACCGAAACGCTTGGTACCCGGGTACTTGGTGCCCAGGTACTTCTCCAGGCCTTCGGCCGCGGTCAGGCGCTCGAGCAGGTGCGCACGCGCCTCGGCGGAGAAGCCGGGACGGCCACGCACGCTTTCCAGGCGCTGGAGGAACCACTTGCGCTGCTCGGAATCGACGATGTGCATGAACTCGGCGCCGAAGGTACCGCAATAGGTGCTCTTCAGGCTGTCGACGATTTCACGCAGGGTCGCCTCTTCCTTGCCGATGTAAAGCTCACCGGTGCGGAAAGTGGTATCCAGGTCGGCACCCGTCAGACCGTAGTGGTCGATCGACAGGTCGGCAGGCGCGGGACGCTGCCACAGGCCGAGCGGGTCGAGGGTGGAAGCCTGGTGGCCGCGGAGACGGTAAGCGTGAATGAGACGAAGGACTTCGACCTGCTTCTTCTCGTGCTCGCTGCTCACGCTACCGGCGGAAACCGGCTGGGCACGGCGCTGGTTCTTGGCCAGCAGGACGAAATGATCGCGCACCGTGGAGTGCGAGACGTCGGGGGCGGGATTGCCATCGGCGGGAAGCTTCTGGAAATACGTGCGCCACTCTTCTGGCACAGCGTTAGGGTCGTGCAGGTAGAGCTCGTAGAGCTCTTCGACGTAGGCAGCGTTACCACCGGATAGATGGGCACTGTTCCACATCCGCTGCATTACGCTTTCGTGCATGCTAGGTCACCCTCGGTAAGGGGACAACCACCTGGCGAAACCTTGAAGGCTCCGAAGTCCTCAGGCAGCGACATCGGTATGGCCACTACAGATCCCGCAGATAGTCCGGGTACCAGCCCGGATGCCCCTGCTGGTCATATTTTTCAAATCTGGGCCATGGCTTTGTGAGCTTGGCCCGCTTAGTTGCTGCGACGCCGGAAGAACTCCGGCGCCACAGGTGTTGCTAGGTACAACTCATATAACAACTGCGAGAAGATCAGGTTCCGCTCTGCAGCAGCATATTACGCACGTGGCCGATCGCCTTGGTCGGGTTCAGACCTTTCGGGCAAACGTTCACGCAGTTCATGATTCCGCGGCAGCGGAACACACTGAACGGGTCGTCCAGCGAAGCCAGGCGCTCTTCGGTCTTGGTGTCACGGCTGTCGGCCAGGAAGCGATAGGCTTGCAGCAGTGCGGCCGGACCGAGGAACTTGTCGGGGTTCCACCAGAAGGACGGGCAGGAGGTCGAGCAGCAGGCGCACAGGATGCACTCGTACAGGCCGTCCAGCTTCTCGCGCTCTTCCGGGGTCTGCAGACGCTCGATGGCAGGGGCCGGCGTATCGTTCTGCAGGAACGGTTTCACCTTCTCGTATTGCTTGTAGAAGATGCTCATGTCCACGACCAGGTCACGAATGACCGGCAGGCCGGGCAGCGGACGGATCACCAGCTTGCCGCCCTTCAGGCCGGCGGCCGACAGCGGGGTGATGCAGGCCAGGCCGTTCTTGCCGTTGATGTTCATGCCATCGGAGCCGCAGACGCCTTCACGGCAGGAACGACGGTAGGAGAAGCCCTCGTCCTGTTCCTTGATCAACGCCAGCACGTCGAGGACCATCACGTCCTTGCCGTTGGTGTCGACCTGGAAATCCTGCATGTACGGCGCAGCATCTTTGTCGGGGTTGTAACGATAAACACTCACTTGCAACATGGCGGGCACCCTTAGTAAGTCCGAACCTTGGGTTCGAATGCCGGAACGGTCTTCGGCGCGAAGTTGACGGAACGCTTGGATACGCGCTTCTCACCCGGGAAGTACAGGGTGTGGCACAGCCAGTTCTCGTCGTCGCGCTCCTCGAAGTCTTCACGGGCGTGGGCGCCACGGGACTCCTTGCGGTGCTCGGCCGCGATCGCGGTGGCCTCGGCCACCTCGAGGAGGTTTTGCAGTTCCAGCGCTTCGATGCGCGCGGTGTTGAATGCCTGGCTCTTGTCGTTGATCTTGACGTTGGCGATACGCTCGCGCAGGTCCGCCAGCTGGGCGATACCCTTCTGCATGTACTCGCCGGTGCGGAACACACCGAAGTAGTTCTGCATGCAGCTTTGCAGCTCGCGCTTGAGCGGAGCGACTTCTTCGCCGCTGGTGCGCTCGTTCACGCCGTTCAGGCGCTTGAAGGAGGCTTCCAGGTCGCTCTCGGAAGCGCCGCGGGCGTCGATGCCCTCTTTCAGCGCTTTTTCCAGGTGCAGACCGGCGGCACGGCCGAATACCACCAGGTCGAGCAGCGAGTTGCCGCCCAGGCGGTTGGCGCCGTGTACCGATACGCAGGCCACTTCGCCTACGGCGAACAGGCCTTCGACGATCTGGTCGTTGCCGTTGGCGTCCTGGGTGATGGCCTGGCCATGGATATTGGTGGCAACGCCACCCATCATGTAGTGGCAGGTCGGGATCACCGGGATCGGCGCGACGACCGGGTCGACGTGGGCGAAGGTCTTGGACAGTTCGCAGATGCCGGGCAGGCGGCTGTGCAGGACTTCCTCGCCGAGGTGGTCGAGCTTCAGCAGCACGTGGTCCTTGTTCGGGCCCACGCCGTTGCCGGCCAGGACTTCCTTGACCATGGAACGGGCGACCACGTCGCGGCCGGCCAGGTCCTTCGCGTTCGGCGCATAACGCTCCATGAAGCGCTCGCCGTGGGCGTTGATCAGGTAACCGCCTTCGCCGCGGCAACCTTCGGTGACCAGTACACCGGCGCCGGCGATGCCGGTCGGGTGGAACTGCCACATCTCGATGTCCTGCACCGGCACGCCGGCACGCAGGGCCATGCCCACGCCGTCACCGGTGTTGATCAGCGCGTTGGTGGTGGAGGCGTAGATACGGCCGGCACCGCCAGTGGCCAGGACCACGGCCTTGGAACGGATATAGACGGTCTCGCCGGTCTCGATGCAGATGGCGATGATGCCGACCACCGCGCCGTCCTGGTTCTTCACCAGGTCGACCGCGTACCACTCGTTGAGGAACGAGGTGCCATTCTTCAGGTTGGCCTGGTACAGGGTGTGCAGCAGCGCGTGGCCGGTACGGTCGGCGGCGGCGCAGGTACGGGCGGCCTGGCCACCCTTGCCGAAGTCCTTGGACTGGCCGCCGAACGGACGCTGGTAGATGCGGCCGGTTTCGGTACGGGAGAACGGCAGGCCCATGTGCTCGAGCTCGAACACGGCCTCGGGGCCGACGGAACACATGTATTCGATCGCGTCCTGGTCACCGATGTAGTCGGAGCCCTTGACGGTGTCGTACATGTGCCAACGCCAATCGTCGTTCGGATCGGCCGAAGCGATGGCGCAGGTGATGCCACCCTGTGCGGATACGGTGTGGGAACGGGTCGGGAAGACCTTGGTCACCACGGCGGTCTTGTGGCCGCCCTGGGCCAGTTGCAGCGCGGCACGCATGCCGGCGCCACCGCCACCGACGATGATGGCGTCAAAGGAAAGTGTACGAATGCTAGCCATGGATCACATACCCCAAAGAATCTGCACACCCCAGACGAAGAATGCGAACATCGCCATGCCGCAAACCGCCTGGAAGAGGAAACGCACGACTGTCGCCGCCTTGCCGAGAGCCATCGACGTCAGGTAGTCGGTGGAGATGGTCCACATACCGACCCACGCATGGACGCTCAGGGCAACCAGGGTCAACAGGCTGAAGATGCGCATCCAACCCTGCGAGAACAGGCCGTGCCAGTCCGCGTAGGAAATGTTGGGGTGAGCAATGAGGTAGCCCAGCAGGAAAATGACATAAGCCGCGAGAACGACCGCGGAAACGCGCTGAGCCATCCAGTCGTAGAGGCCGGAGCGCGAGAAGTTTGTGACGTTAGTTACCATACCCATACCCCCGCCAGAACGATCAGCACCACCGCGATGGCGATGACGATTTTGGAGCCACGCTTACCGCCTTCCAGCGTCTCGCCGACGCCAGCGTCCATGACCAGGTGGCGAACACCGGCCACCAGGTGGTACAGCAGCGCAGACAGCAGGCCCCAGATCACCAGCTTGGCCAGGGGACTGGTCAGGCACGCCTTCACCTGCTCGAAGCCTTCTTCCGAACTCAGCGACTTGTCGAGCGCGAACAGCAGCACGGCAATACCGAGGAACAGGATGACGCCAGAGATACGGTGGAGAATGGACGTGTAAGCGGTGACAGGGAGTTTGATGGTCCTTAGGTCTAGGTTTACAGGTCGTTTGCTATTCACGGCTTTTTTCACACTGAGAGCCCTAACGAACAGGGCTAGTTGTCGGGAAGTGCACTTGTCAGGTACCCATCACCAGGGAGTGGCGACCGTCTATGAAAGCGGGCCAGGAATACCCCTTGCGGTCGGACGCCGAGTATAGACAGTTAGGCTACTAATGACAACGAAAACACCCATCGCCAAATGGTTGATTGCGGGCCTTTTATAAAAGGCGTAAATAGCCCCCTTTTTCTGCGAAAACCCCGCAACGGAAGGCTCTACGGCATGGATTCGCGCAAATTGACTTTCGAATTTATCCCTCTATAGTGGTGCGGGCCCTGCGTGGGGGGTACTGATGATTTCAAGCATAAATAGGAGGCCATCATGGCTGACAAAAAAGCGCAGTTGATCATCGAGGGCTCAGCCCCCGTCGAACTGCCCGTCCTATCCGGTACCATGGGTCCCGATGTAGTGGATGTACGGGGCCTCACCGCCACGGGCCACTTCACCTTCGATCCTGGCTTCATGTCGACCGCCTCCTGCGAGTCGAAGATCACCTATATCGACGGCGACAAAGGCGTCCTCCTCCATCGCGGCTACCCCATCGAACAACTGGCGGAGAAATCCGACTACCTGGAAACCTGCTACCTGCTGCTGAACGGCGAGCTGCCCACCGCCGCGCAGAAGGAACAGTTCGTCGGCACCATCAAGAACCACACCATGGTTCACGAGCAGCTGAAGACCTTCTTCAACGGCTTCCGCCGCGACGCCCATCCGATGGCCGTGATGTGCGGCGTGATCGGCGCCCTCTCGGCCTTCTACCACGACTCCCTGGACATCAATAACCCGAAGCATCGCGAAGTCTCCGCGCATCGCCTGATCGCCAAGATGCCGACCATCGCCGCCATGGTGTACAAGTACTCCAAGGGCGAGCCGATGATGTATCCGCGTAACGACCTGAACTACGCGGAAAACTTCCTGCACATGATGTTCAACACCCCCTGCGAGACCAAGCCGATCAGCCCCGTGCTGGCCAAGGCCATGGACCGCATCTTCATTCTCCACGCCGACCACGAGCAGAACGCCTCCACCTCCACGGTGCGTCTGGCCGGCTCCTCCGGCGCCAATCCGTTCGCCTGCATCGCCTCCGGCATCGCCGCCCTGTGGGGACCGGCCCATGGCGGCGCGAACGAAGCGGTGCTGCGCATGCTCGACGAGATCGGCGACGTGTCCAACATCGACAAGTTCGTCGAGAAGGCCAAGGACAAGAACGATCCGTTCAAGCTGATGGGCTTCGGCCATCGCGTCTACAAGAACTTCGACCCGCGCGCCAAGGTCATGAAGCAGACCTGCGACGAGGTCCTCCAGGAACTGGGCATCAACGACCCGCAACTGGAACTGGCGATGAAGCTGGAAGAAATCGCCCGCCACGATCCCTACTTCGTGGAACGCAACCTGTACCCGAACGTCGACTTCTACTCGGGGATCATCCTCAAGGCGATCGGCATTCCGACCAGCATGTTCACCGTGATCTTCGCCCTGGCGCGTACCGTCGGCTGGATCTCGCACTGGCAGGAAATGCTCTCCGGCCCCTACAAGATCGGTCGCCCGCGCCAACTCTATACCGGCCACACCCAGCGCGACTTCACCGCCCTCAAGGATCGCGGCTGAAACCCGTCACGCCCGGCGAGAAAGGCTGCCTCGGCAGCCTTTTTTGTGTCCGCCCCATTTCCGCCGGACACAAAAAAACCGCCCTGGAGGCGGTCTTTTTGCAAGGAAGGCGCGCTCAGCGCTTCTCGGCGGCGCTACGCAGTCCCTTGAGGGTGTTCAGCGGCGCGTCGACCACGAAGCTGTTGGCCAACCAGGAAGGAATGCTGCCACCCGGCTCGGTTTCCACCTGGTAGGTCACTTCCGTCACGCCCTGCCCCTTCGGTTGCAACTTCCACTCGCCGACCAGCTTGGGCACGCGGATCTGGCCCTTTTCCTCGGGGATATAGGTCGGATCGGCCTTCAGGTGACGGATCACAGTGCCATCCGCAGTCTTCTCGGTGGTGACATGGATGACCACGTCGCGACCGGTGACCGGCCAAGGCATGTCGATCTTCGAGTAGGTCCAGGCGTCGGCGCCTTCCTGCTTCAGGAGCTTCATCTCGGCGCAGGCGTGGATCCACTTGCAGGAACCCTTGACGTCCTCCTGCAGCGCCTCGATGGTCGCCACGTCGGCCTTGATGTCGGTAACGCCGCGATAAGCCTTGTACTTGGAGCCCTGGACACTGCTGAGGTAGACCTTCACGCCATCCTCGTCCTTGGCCAGCTTCCAGTCTTCGGCCAGCACATTGCCGGCCACCCCGAGCACTGCGGCAGCCAGCACGGTCATACGCAAAATGCCACGCATCGTTCCTGTTCCTCTCTTTATGGTTATTTTCGGTTCGCCGGCCGGGCGGTCGACGCCCTGCAAGCCGCGATCCTGAGCCTTCGGCGCAGGATGCGCAGCAGTATGGCGTGAGACAGCCAGACTTCCAACCCGTTCACGCGGCAGTGATGACTTCCCACTCCGCGATCAGGGCCAGCGCCTGCTCACGGCTGTCGCCGCAGATTTCCGGATCGGCGCCGAACTGGCCGCATACGGCCGGTCGCTCCGGTCGGCCGAACAGCCCGCAGAGATGGTTTTCGTCCAGGTGCAGGCAGCGTACGCCCGCGGGCTTGCCGGCCGGCATGCCCGGCAGCGGAGAGGAAATCGACGGTGCTATGCAGCAGGCGCCGCAGCCGGCTCTACATTGCATGGGAAGGATCTCGCCCGAAAGTTGACAGCGGAGCGGCCAGGACAGCCGTCCAGAACGGGCGCAAAGAATACGGAGCGGCCAGGCCGCCGCCAAGCCCGGCGGATCAGCGGCGCGTTTCCGCCTCGAGACGCGCGCTGCGAAGCTGCCACTGCTCGCGGTTGCCGGCAGCGAACAGCCAGGCCCTGGCCGACTCCGTCGCAGCCCGCCATTGCACGCGGCCCGGCTCGCGCAGGTCGAGGGATTGCGCCGCCGTCGAGTAGCCGAGGAAGGCGTTGCCAGCGGAGCTCCAGTAGCCGGCGACCCCGCCCGGCAAGCCCCAGGAGCGACCTTCCGCCTGGTCATCGACGATACCGGACAAGCGCTCCCCCGCTCCACGCCGCCAGGACAGGGCGACCCGGTTCAGCTCGCTGTCCGCCAGCGCGACGCGCACCTCCACGCCGCCCTGGCGCGGCTCGAACGACAGCTCGTAGGCGCTGAGCCGGCCATCGGCGCAGCGCAGGTGCCCCTTCAGGGACAAGCGTCGACCGACCAGTTCGAAGCTCTCCAGGCTCTGCTCCTGGCAGCGCAACTGCAGGCGACCGGCGCTTTCCCGCCCGGCCCCGAGAAAACCGCCCTCGCTCTCCCACAACGGCGGCCGAGCGCTACCCGCCACTGACAGGGCGAGGCTCTTGCCGCCCCAGCTCAAGCGGTATTCGCCCAGGTCGAAATCGCGCGGGATGGCAAACGCCGGCGGCACCCGCAGCTCGCTCCACAGAGCCGGCTCCCGCGACGCCCGGCTCGCCCACCAGGCGGCCGCCAGCACGACGGCCAGCCCGCTCAAGGCGAGCCCCCAGACCAGCGAGCGTTTGTGCAACCGCATACCTTTCATCCTTTTCCGAGCACCTGCCCCTACCGGTCGATGCCTGCCCACTTGGATTTATCGCCGCAGCCAATTAGGCTGCGGCGCCGTCCCAATCCCCCGGAGCCCACCCATCATGCCCGTCTGGCTGCAAACCGCCTTGTTGCTAGCCTGTTCCAACCTGTTCATGACCTTCGCCTGGTATGGTCATCTGAAGACTCTCAACAGCAAGCCCTGGATCATCGCCGCCCTGATCAGTTGGGGTATCGCGCTGTTCGAATACCTGCTGCAGGTACCGGCCAACCGCATCGGCTACACCGAACTCTCGGTCGGCCAACTGAAGATCATGCAGGAAGTCATCACCTTGGCGATCTTCGTCCCGTTCAGCGTCTACTTCATGCAGCAGCCGCTGAAACTGGACTACCTCTGGGCCGGCCTGTGCCTGCTCGGCGCGGTGTACTTCATCTTCCGCGCCTGAGCTGCGTCACGAACGCAGCCGGGCGATCAGGCTGGAGGTATCCCAACGACCGCCGCCCATCGCCTGCACTTCGGCGTAGAACTGGTCGACCAGCGCCGTGACCGGCAACTGCGCGCCGTTGCGCCGCGCCTCGGCGAGCAGGATCGACAGGTCCTTGCGCATCCAGTCCACGGCGAAACCGAAGTCGAACTCTCCGGCCAGCATGCTCTGGTGGCGGTTTTCCAGTTGCCAGGACTGGGCCGCGCCCTTGCCGATCACCTGCATCGCCGCCTCGCCATCGAGACCGGCGCACCGGGCGAAGTGCAGCGCCTCGGCCAGGCCCTGGAGCAGCCCCGCGACGCAGATCTGGTTGACCATCTTGGTCAATTGCCCGCTACCCACGTCGCCCATTCTCCGGACCATCCGCGCATAGCTGCGCAACAGCGGTTCGGCGCGTCGATAGAAGGCCTCCTCGCCACCGACCATCACCGTCAGGGCGCCGTTGACCGCGCCCGCCTGGCCGCCGGAGACCGGCGCGTCGAGAAAGCCCAGCTCACGCTCGGCAGCCAGCAGCGACAGCTCGCGGGCGACTTCCGCCGAAGCGGTGGTATGGTCGACGAACAGGCTGCCCGGCGCCATTCCGGCGAAGGCGCCCTGCTCGCCCAGCGCCACGGCACGCAGGTCGTCGTCGTTACCGACGCAACAGAACACCAGCTCGGCGCCAGCACAGGCCTCGCGCGGCGTATCGGCGCGCCGTCCGGCGTACTCCTCGACCCAGCGCAGCGCCTTGGCCGACGAGCGATTGTAGACACAGACGTCGTAGCCCTCTCGTTGCAGGTGCCCGGCCATCGGGTAACCCATCGTGCCCAGGCCGAGAAATGCGACCGCAGTCATTCCGTCATCTCCTCGAAATCCGACCCCGCAGCCTAGCACAGCGGTTTGCCGAGGTCCGGAAGCCCCGCCATACTCAGCGCGGACCCTGATATGGATAGCTCCGATGCCTCACTGGCTGGTAATCGACCTGGAGGCCACCACCGCGGAAGGCGGCTGGCCCCTGGAGGAAATGGAAATCATCGAGATTGGCGCCACCCTGGTCGCCGCCGCGGACGCCCGCGAACTGGACCATTTCCAGCGTTTCGTACGGCCGGTCAGGCGGCCGCTGCTGACCCACTTCTGCCGCGACCTCACGCATATCAGCCAGGCCAGCGTCGATGGCGCAGCCCATCTCGATACGGTCTGGGAAGCCTTCGAGCGCTGGCTCGCCCAGCATCGTCCGCGACTGGCCGGCTGGGCCAGCTGGGGCGACTACGACCGCCGCCAGCTGGAGCAGGAATGGCGCCAGCACGGGCTGACCAGCCAGCTCAGCGAAGTGCCGCACGTCAATCTCAAGCAACGCTTCGGCGAAGTCCGCCAGTTGCCCCGCCCAGTCGGCCTGAACGCGGCCCTGCAACTGGCCGGGATGAGTTTCCAGGGCCAGCAGCACCGCGCCCTGGAGGATGCCCGCAATACCGCACGGCTGCTGCCGCTGGTACTGCCGGTGGAGCATTGAAGGAGGCCCGCGCCGCCTAGTGACGCCTTTCCGAGGCTTGGGCATACTGGCGGGCCTTTTCAAACCCGCCTGTTCACCCCTTCAGGAGAAGCCCATGTTCAAGGTCAACGAATACTTCGACGGCACCGTCAAATCCATCGCCTTCGACATGACCGCCGGCCCGGCCACCATCGGCGTGATGGCGGCAGGCGAATACGAGTTCGGCACCAGCCAGCTGGAGATCATGCATGTGGTCGCCGGCGCGCTGACGGTCAAGCTGCCGGGCAGCGACGAGTGGCAGGAATACGCCAGCGGCAGCCAGTTCACCGTCCCGGCGAACAGCAAGTTCCAGCTCAAGGTCGCCCAGGACACCGCCTACCTCTGCGAATACCGCTGAGCCCGGGCAGACAGGAAAACCGGCCGCAGGCCGGTTTTTTCTTGCCCGTCGTCCAGCGGCTGTGGCGGAGGAATCGAGCTGCGCTCATCCGCCGCTGGAGCGGCTTGCCCAGCCCATTCAGCCCTGCGGGAAGCGGTAGTGGCCGATGACCTGGTAGCGGAACAGCAGGTCTTCTTCCCGCACGCCGGCACCGATGTTGTGCAACACCAGCGGCCTGCCATCCAGCCTGCGATCGGAAAGCACGCCGATATGCAGCAGGCCGTTGTCCAGGCGCCAGGCGACTATGTCTCCGGCCCGGTAGGCGGAAGCGTCGCGGCTCGGCGCCAGGGCCAGGCCCTGGCGGCCGAACCAGGTCATCAGGTTCGGTACGCGGCGGTGATCGATGTTGCGGTCGGTACCTTTCATCCCCCATTGCTGCGGGTAGGCCGCGAAGTGGCGACGCATGTCCTCGTGCACCGCCTTCTGTAGATCCAGCCCCTGTCCGCGCAGCGCACGGATCACCACGTCGGTGCAGACCCCGGTCTGCAGCGGCACGTCGCCGCCCGGATAGTCCAGTTGCCGGTAGGCCGGGTCGTAGCCCAGGGTCACGCCCACCTGGGCACGCGCCGCATCCACCAGTCGCTGCGGTTCGACCGCAGCGGCCGCCGCCAGCGGCAGTCCGAGCATAGCGAGCAGCAACAGGCGGCGCAGCGCGCCGGATACGTCCTTGTCCATCCTTCTCCTCCTAGGCGCCCGCGGGCGCGTCCTGATCCTTCGCGTATCCCAGCGGATACAGCAGTTCTTCCTTGTAGCCGGCCCAGACCCGGATGGCGTCCGGGAAGCTGTCGTCCAGCACCGGGTCGCCGCTGTCGACCAGCAACGGCCGGCCCCCGAGGGTCCCCAGCTTGCGCTTGGTGGCGACCACCCGCATGCGCTCCAGGCCGATGGCGCGCAACACCCGGGGACTGATCTGCTGGTTGCCGCGACCGATCACGTGGCCCTGGCCGCCGATGGCGGTGACCAACAGGAACGCCGGATGACCGTCCACCAGTTCGAACAGCCGCGCCTCGTCGACGTCGCGGGCGATCACCGCGCCATTCTCCAGCACGTCGACGCCCAGCAGGGTGGTTTCCAGGCCGAGGTTGCGCGCCAGGCCGTGCAGGGTCGAGCCCGGTCCGAGCACATAGCGCACGCCGTCTTCCCAGCTTTCCGCCAGCCAGTCGGCGAGATCCACCAGCACCAGCTCCTCGGACTCCATCCCTGCCTGCTTCACGTGCTGCATGAAGTGGCCCTCCTCCGGCACCGTCATCTCGCCGTACCAACGCGCGGCGACGCGGCCGGCGCGCAGCGCCTCTTCGTCGAGGTCGCGCACCTCGCCGCTGGCCAGGCGCACCAGGCCGCCCTCCACCAGGCGCCTGGCCAATTCGCCGGCCGCGCGTGGACTGATGGCGTAGACCCCGGAGTGGATCTTCACCCCGGCCGGAATGCCGAGTACCGGCTGTTGCTCGCACACCACTCCGGCAACATCCCGTGCTGTGCCATCACCACCGGCGAACAGGATCAGGGCGACGCCGGCCTCCTGCAGGCGCTCGATCGCCAACCGGGTATCAGCCGCGCTGCTGACCGCTCCCTGCAATTCGCCGAGCAAGCGATGGCGGAAGCCCATGCGCTCGAGCAACTCGCCGCCCATGGCCCCGGGAAAGGTCAGGAACTCGATCTTCTCGACCAGCGGCAACAGGCACTCCAGGGCTACCCGGGTGCGCTCCAGCGCACGTGGCTCGGCGCCTCTGGCCAGGGCCTCGGCGGCCACCCCGTCGCTACCCTTCAAGGCGACCGGGCCACCCAGCCCGGCCAGGGGGTTGACCACCAACCCCAGGCGAAACATGTCCATACTCATCCTCGGGCGAACTCCAGGGCGCCCATACCGGTCGGACCACTATAACCAGAAAAACCCAGCGGTAGCCGGCAAGCTGGCACGCCGGCTGCAAGATTGCTATGGTCCATGGCTTTCGCGTTGGAGCGACACGACATTCGCCGTTTGTCACGGCGGTTTCATCTGCGCTCCCTAGACTGCCGATAAACCTGATGAGGAGACGGGCAATGAATTCGCAACACACCGATACCGCCAAGCGCCGCGTGATCCCCTTCAATACGCAGCAGCACACCGGTGGCGCCATCATCGACGCCCAGGGCCGGGAAATCCCGATCACCGAGGTGATGATCCAGCGCGCCTGCCGCGAGCTGGACAGGTCCCTGGAGCAGGAACAGAAGCAGGCCTGAGCGCCCGCCAGCACGACTTCGAAGCCCGGCCTCCGCCGGGCTTTTTTTCGCTTGCGCGAAGCCGCGCCCTAGCGGGGCGCCGGCAGGTCCTCGCCGACCAGGTCGAGGAAGGTCTCGACGATCCGCCGCGAACGCTGTTCGCGCAGGCACACCAGGGTCTCGGTCAGGCGTCGCTGGCAATCGACGATGGGTAGCGCATGGACCCGCGCGTCGGCGCCGAACTCCGCGGCCGACACCACCCCCACGCCGATCCCCGCCACCACCGCCTCGCGCGAGGCCTCGCGGCCCTCGACCTGGATCGCCGGACGGATCCGCAGGCCGGCGCGGCTCATCTCCTCCTCCAGGGTCTGGCGGGTCACCGAGCCCTGCTCGCGCAGCACCAGCGGCATGTCGTCGAGATCGGCGAGCCGGATCGACTCGCGCCCGGCCCACGGATGGCTGAGCGAAACGAAGGCGACGATCGGGTCGTTGCGCAGGGTCAGCGAAAGCAACCGCTCGTCGCTGACATCCCGGCCCAACAGGGCCAGGTCGGCCTGGTAGCTGAACAGTCGCTGCAGAGACTCGTCGGTATTGCCGGTCTCCACCCGCACCGCAATGCCCGGATAGCGCTCGCAGAAACGCGCGATCTGCGGCAATACGTGCACCGGCGCATCCACCGCCAGGGTCAGGGTGCCGGTCTGCAGGGCGCTGGAGGCGGACAACAGCTCCTCCGCCTCGGACTCGATGGCGAACAGCCGCTGGGTCACCGCGAGCAGGCGCTCGCCCAGTTCGCTCAGGCGCACCGAGCGCTTGTTACGGTGGAACAGCAGCACGCCGTAACGCTCCTCCAGCTTGCGCACCTGGTCGGAAACCGCCGGCTGGGTGAGAAACAGGCGCTCGGCGGCGCGCGTGAAGCTGCCGTACACGGCGACCGCATGGAAAGCCTTCAACTGCGCATGGGATACCGACATGGACCTTCACCATTCCAGACAGGACAAGGGGTTTCGCGCCATGGGCGGCGCACACGGGAATGACCGTTCGGTCAACTTCCTCGACCCACGCCGCGCCAGGCTTACGGATAAACAAGTAAAACTTATATTTAAAATTTGATAAATCGATTTCATTTATTTATCCGGAATTGTTTCCATCGCTTCACCACAGCGCGCCAGCGCCTCGGCAGCCAGCCCCTGCCAGGGCAGCCGCAACCCTTACCCAGGAGGTGAAGCCGACTCCAGACCCCTCTGACCAGGCACCGCGACATGGCGGTGCGGAAGTGCTCATCAGAACAACAACAAGGCGTGTTCCCCTCACACCTGCCGGCACCGATAACAAGATCGAGGTCAGAACCATGAATCAACGTCCCGGGACGGCGCTGCCGTCCTCTCCCGTGTCCAGCTTCCAGCGCTGGCGCCTGCAGATATTCGCGATCACCTGGCTGGCCTACGCCGCCTTCTATTTCACCCGCAAGGCCTTTTCCGTCGCCAAGCTCGGCATCGCCGAAGACCCGGGCTTCCAGTTGGACAAGATGGCGATGGCCGACCTCGACGCCATCTACCTCGCCGCCTATGCCGTCGGCCAGTTCACCTGGGGCGTGCTGGCCGACCGCTTCGGCCCGCGCATCGTGGTGTCCGGCGGCCTGCTGATCTCCGCACTGGCCGCGCTGGTCATGGGCACCTTCGCCACCCTGCCGATCTTCGCCACCTGCATGGTGGTCCAGGGACTGGCGCAGTCCACCGGCTGGTCGGGGCTGTGCAAGAACATCGGCAGTTTCTTCGCCACCCACGAACGCGGTCGGGTGCTCGGCCTGTGGAGCACCTGCTACGCCTTCGGCGGCCTGGTCGCCTCGCCGTTCGCCGGCTGGTGGGCGTACAGCGTGTTCGGTACCTGGCACGCGGCGTTCTACTCCAGCGCCGCGGTGGTCGGCGGCGTGGCCCTGCTGTTCCTGTTGTTGCAGCGCAACCGCCCGGAGGACGTCGGCCATCCACCCGTCGAACCGCAGGTCGCGAGCGAGGCCGTGCGCTATGCCGGCTTCAGGCCGGAAGGCGGCAACGGCGGCAGCCTGCAGGTGCTCGCCAAGGTGGTGCGCAACCGCACGGTGCTCTGCCTCGGTCTGGCCTACTTCCTGCTCAAGCCGGCGCGCTACGCGATCCTCCTGTGGGGCCCGGTGATCGTCTACGAACGCATGCCGGCGCTCGGCAAGGTCGGCGCGGCGATCGTTCCGACCGCCTTCGAGGTAGCCGGCCTGCTCGGCCCGATCCTGATCGGTTTCGCCTCGGACAAGCTGTTCGGCGCACGGCGCATGCCGGCCTGCGTCATCAGCCTGCTGGCGCTGACCGTCTGCCTGGCGCTGTTCGTCCCGGCGATGGCCACCGGCAGCATTCCGGTGGTGGTCGGCCTGCTGTTCATGATGGGACTGACCCTGTACGGCCCGGACTCGATGATCTGTGGCTCCGCCGCCATCGACTTCGGCACCAGCGAGGCCGCCGGCACCGCCTCCGGCTTCGTCAATGGCTGCGGTTCGGTGGGCGCGATCCTCGGCGGTCTGTTGCCCGGCTATTTCGACACCTACACGGTGTTCATCGGCTTCACCATCGCAGCCCTGATCGCCACCGCAGTGCTCCTCCCGCACTGGAACAGCCGGCCCGGCGGCGCACGGGAAAGCCTGCGGAATATCCCCAGCCTGGCGGACTTCCGTCCCATCCGCTCCTGACCGTCCGCGGCGGGAACCTCCGCCGCGCCCTTCTCCACGAACCGGGAACCCCCTCATGCACATCGAACGTTTCGAAGTCGTCAAGCGTCGGGCCGAGATGGCCCTGCACGGCAACACGGTCTACATCGGCGGCCAGGTCGCAGACGACCCCAGCGGTGACATCCAGGACCAGACCCGCCAGGTCCTGGAGAACATCGACCGGCTGCTCCAGAGCGTCGGCAGCGACCGCGGCCAGGTGCTCTCGGTACGCATACTGCTAGCCCACCGGGAGGACTACGCCGGTCTCAACCAGGTCTGGGACCAGTGGTTTCCCGAAGGCCGGGCGCCGACCCGCGCCTGTAGCCTGGCCGAGTTGATCGACCCGCGCTGGCGGGTGGAAATGATCGTCGTCGCCGCCCGCCCGCAGTGAGAGCACAACCATGACCTTCCGACCCTTCTGGCTGGACCAGGCCCTACGCTCCGAACATGCGGCCCCCTGCCCGCCGCTGGCCGGGGATACCCGCGCCGACCTGTGCATCGTCGGCGGCGGCTACACCGGCCTGTGGACCGCCATCATGCTCAAGGAGCACGATCCCGGGCTCGACGTGGTGCTGGTCGAGGCCGACCTCTGCGGCGCCGGCGCCAGCGGCCGCAACGGCGGCTGCGCGCTGTCCTGGTCGGCCAAGTTCTTCACCCTGGAACGACTGTTCGGGCTAACCGAGGCGATCCGCCTGGTCAAGGCCTCCGAGGACAGCATCCGGGCCATCGGCGCCTTCTGCCAGCGCTACGACGTCGAGGCCGACTACCGGCTGGACGGCACCCTCTATACCGCCACCAACCCGGCCCAGGTCGGCAGCACCGACAGCGTGATCGCCGCCCTGGAGCGCCACGGCATCAACTCCTTCGCCAAGCGCCCGCTGGCCGACGTGCAGCGCCTGGCCGGCTCGCGCAGGCACCTGGAAGGCTGGTTCTCGCCGGCTGCCGCGACGGTGCAGCCAGGCAAGCTGGTTCGCGGTCTGCGCCGGGTCGCCCTGCAACTGGGGGTACGCCTGTACGAAGGCACGCCGATGCGAGGACTGGAGCACGGCCGCCCGGCGGAAGTGGTCACCCCCCACGGGCGGGTCGTCGCCGACCGCGTGGTGCTGGCGCTGAACGCCTGGATGGCGAGGGCCTTCCCGCAGTTCGAACGCAGCGTGGCGATCGTCTCCAGCGACATGCTCATCACCGAGCCACGACCGGACCTGCTGCAGGAGATCGGACTGACCAGCGGGGTCAGCGTGCTCGACTCGCGGATCTTCGTGCATTACTACCACAACACACCGGACGGCCGGCTGATGCTCGGCAAGGGCGGCAACACCTTCGCCTACGGCGGACGCATGCTGCCGGTGTTCGACCGCCCCTCGCCGTATCTCGGGCAACTGCGCGGCAGTTTGCGGGAGTTCTTCCCCGAGTTCGCCGAGGTCGCCATCGAGGCCAGTTGGAACGGCCCATCGGATCGCTCGGTGACCGGCCTGCCGTTCTTCGGCCGGCTCGACGGCCGCGACAATGTGTTCTACGGCTTCGGCTACTCCGGCAGCGGCGTCGGCCCATGCCACATGGGCGGGCAGATCCTTTCTTCGCTGGCGCTCGGCCTGGACAATCCCTGGACCCGTTCGCCGCTGACCCAGGGGCCGCTCGGCCGCTTCCCGCCGGAGCCGATCCGCTATGTCGGTTCGCTGATGGTGCGCAACGCGATCCGTCGCAAGGAGCACGCCGAAGACGCCGGCCGGCGCCCGCGTCATCTCGACGTACGCCTGGCCAGGTTCGCCGCCGCCGCGGGCAAGGCCGACAAGGGTTGAGCCGCTTTCCGGGCGCCTCTTCAGCCCATTCGGGGGCGCCCTTCTTTTTCCTTCGGTTTCGATTTCGCTCAAGCAAAGGTCGTAAAAAGCGCATTTAATTCACCCGTCAGCCTGTGCGAGGCTGTTCCAACCCCTGGCCCAGTTTTCCTTCATGCACCTACCGACGACGCGCACCCTGCCCTACCAGCCTTCCGCCAACCCGGCCGGAACGCCCGCGTGTCTACCCCGCAAGCACAGCCGCTGGCTGGAACTGGAGCCGCTCTCCCTCCCTCTCGAACTGGCCTTCTGGGCGCTCTGGCATTGCCGTCACGCGCGTCCGCCGGACGCTCGTCACGCCTGATATCCCTCCGGCCCCGCGCAACGGTGGGGCCGGCCTGCCGCTTGCATGCCGTTCCGCGACGCTGCCGTCGCCGGAGCGACGCTGCGAGCGTCGCGACGCTACCGGACAAGACCGACAAGAGAGCCCCATGAACTTCGCCTGCGAACAAGAAGCCCAGGATTTCCTGGCCGCCAATCCCGATATCGAACTCTTCGAACTGTTCATCCTCGACGCCAATGGCGTGCCACGCGGCAAGCTGCTGCACCGCGACGAACTGCTGGCCGTCTACCGCAGCGGCCGGCCGCTGCCGAGCACCATCCTGGGGCTGACGATGAACGGCGAGGATGTCGAGGACTCCGGCCTGGTCTGGGACGTCGGCGACATCGACTGCCGCGCCTACCCCCTGTCCGGCAGCCTGGTGCGCCTGCCCTGGCGACAGATCCCGACGGCGGCGGTGCAGGTCAGCATGCACCCGAGCGAGGGCCTGCCCGCCAGCGTCGCCGATCCGCGACACCTCCTGGTGCGAACCATCGACGCGCTGAAGAGCGAGGGCTATCACCCGGTGATGGCTGCCGAGCTGGAGTTCTACCTGCTCGACCGTGAGCGCGACGCCAACGGCCGCCCGCAACCGGCCCGCGACGCCGATGGCGGCCGCCCGCGGGCGACCCAGGTCTACGGCCTGCGCGAACTGGAGCAGATCGAGCCGTTCCTCGCCGACCTCTACGCTGCCTGCAAGGCGCAGGGCCTGCCGGCGCGCACGGCGATCTCGGAATACGCCCCGGGCCAGGTGGAAATCACCCTCGACCACGGCGACGCCCTAGTCGCCATGGACCAGGCGATCCGCTACAAGCGCCTGGTCAAGGGCGTCGCGCACAAGCACGGGATGCTCGCCTGCTTCATGGCCAAGCCGTTCGACGATCTGGCCGGCACCGGCATGCACCTGCACGTCAGTCTGGCCGACGAACAAGGCAACAACCTGTTCGCCAGCGACGACCCCGCCGGCACGCCTTTGCTGCGCCAGGCGGTCGGCGGCATGCTCGCCAGCCTGCTCGACTCGCTCCTGCTGTTCTGCCCCAACGCCAACTCCTACCGGCGCTTCCAGGCCAACAGCTACGCGCCGCTGGCGCAGACCTGGGGCGTCGACAACCGCACCGTGAGCCTGCGCGTGCCGGGCGGCCCGGCCTCCAGTCGGCATATCGAGCACCGCATCTGCGGCGCCGACGCCAACCCCTACCTGGCCGCCGCGGCGCTCCTCGCCGGAATCCACCGCGGCATCCGCGAAGGCATCGATCCGGGCGCGCCGGTGGAGGGCAATGGCTACGCCCAGGCCGGCAAGCGCCTGCCCACCGACTGGCTGACCGCCCTCGACGCCCTGCAAGGCTCCGAGTGGGCGCGGGAAGCCTTCGGCGAGCCGTTCCTCGGCGTCTACCTGGCGGTGAAGCGCGCGGAATACCGGCAATTCATGGGCGAGGTCGGCGAGCAGGACTGGCGCTGGTACCTGACCCAGGCCTGAGATCCCCGCCCCGCCCGCATACGGCGGCGCGCCGGCAGGACGCGCCGCACCGGAACAAGGAATACCCGATGAACGCAGCAATCCATCCCCGTCCGGCCGCGGAACGCGCGCCGTCCTACTACGCCGCCACGCTCAACGAGGAAACCGACTATCCGACCCTGCTGGGCGCGGTGACGGTCGACATCGCCATCATCGGTGGCGGCTTCACCGGCGTCGCCACGGCGGTCGAACTGGCCGAGCGTGGCTACAAGGTTGCCCTGGTCGAGACCCATCGCATCGGCTGGGGCGCCAGCGGGCGCAACGGCGGTCAGGTCACCGGCAGCCTGTCCGGCGACGCGGCGATGCACAAGCAGATGCGCCGATGGCTGGGCGCCGAGGTCGAGGACTTCATCTGGCACCTGCGCTGGCGTGGCCACGAGATCATCCGCCAGCGGGTGGAGAAGTACGGCATCGCCTGCGACCTTCGCCATGGCCACCTGCACGCGGCGATGAAGGCCAGCCACATGGGCGAGCTGCAGGCCTCCTACGAGGAAGCGGTGCGCCGCGGCATGGGCGACCAGGTGGTCCTGCTGGACAAGGCCGGCGTCCAGGCCCACCTGGAGACCGAGCTGTACTGCGGCGCGCTGAAGAACACCCGCAACATGCACCTGCACCCGCTCAACCTGTGCATCGGCGAGGCCAGGGCGGCGGCCGGCCTCGGCGCGCTGATCTTCGAACATTCCGAGGTGCTGGATATCGTCCACGGCCCGCGGCCGGCGGTGATCACCCGCGAGGGAAGGATCGAGGCGCAGCAGATCCTGCTTGCCGGCGATGTCTACCACAAGCTCGAACGCAGGCAGCTCAAGGGCATGATCTTCCCGGCCATGGGAGGGATCGTCACCACCCGCCCGCTGGGCGAGCTGGCACGGGAGATCAACCCGCAGGGGCTGGCGGTCTACGATTGCCGCTTCGTCCTCGATTACTACCGCCCCACCGCCGACGGCCGCCTGCTGTTCGGTGGCGGCGCCAACTACTCGGGCCGCGACTCGCGGGACATCGCCGCCGAGCTGCGACCATGCATCGAGCGCACCTTCCCGCGCCTGAAGGGCGTGGAGATCGAGTTCCAGTGGAGCTGCGCCATGGGCATCGTGATGAACCGGATCCCCCAGCTCGGCAAGCTCTCCGACAACGTCTGGTACTGCCAGGGCTACTCGGGGCATGGCGTGGCCACCAGCCACATCATGGGCGAGATCATGGCCAAGGCGATGAGCGGGAACCTGGAGCAGTTCGACACCTTCGCCCGTTGCAAGCACCTCAGGGTGCCGCTGGGCGACCTCTTCGGCAATCCGATGCTGGCCGCCGGTATGTGGTACTACCAGCTCATGGAGAAGCTGCGCTGAAGCGCGAGGGATGGCGGGGTCCACGGAAGGCCTAGTCGGCCTTCTTGCGGATCCAGTAGAGATAGGTGCCCGCCTCTTCCTGCTGCTCGACCAGCTCGTGGCCGAGGAACACGCAGAACTTGGGGATGTCGCGGCGGGTCGAGGGATCGGTGGCGATCACCTTGAGCAGGCCGCCGGGCGCCAGGTCGCGGACCTTGTTGTGCAGCATCATCACCGGCTCGGGACAGTTCAGGCCGGTGGCGTCGAGAATGGCGTCGACAGAATGGGTCATCGGGAAACTCCGCAACAGAATCCGCGCATTGTCGCGCATGCGGCGCGGCCGGTCACCTGTCCCCGACCGGAACGCCGCCGCCTCTCAGCGTTCGAGGCGGCGCAGATGGCAGGTCACTTCCTCGCGATCGTGATACAGCTGCTTGCAGCCGATCGCCACCTTCAGGCCGCGCGCGTCGAAGCTCTCGCGCAGGCGCTGGAGGATCTTGCGCACCTCGGCGTAGCGCTGCTTCATCGGCAGCTTGAGGTTGACCACCGCCTCGCGGCAAAGCCCTTCGCCGATCCAGGTCTCGATCAACGCACCGGTGCGTGCCGGTTTCTCGACGATGTCGCAGACCATCCAGTCGACCCGCTGGCGCGGGCGGTACTGGTAGCCGTCGACCTTCTGGTGGTCGACCAGCCCGGAATACATCAGGTTCTCCGCCATCGGCCCGTTGTCCACGGCGGTCACCCGCATCTCCCGGTTCACCAGTTGCCAGGTCCAGCCGCCCGGCGCCGCGCCGAGGTCCACGGCGAGCATGTCCGGCGCCAGGCGCTTGTCCCATTCGCTGCGCGGGATGAACTGGTGCCAGGCTTCCTCCAGCTTCAGCGTCGAACGGCTCGGCGCCTCGCGGGGAAACTTCAGGCGCGGGATGCCCATCGGCCAGAGCGCGCTGTTGCGCGGCTCGGCGAGGCCGACGAAGACTTCCCGGCCGGAGCGGAAGGTCAGCAGCAGGCGCGGCAGCGCCGGATCCTCCTGCAACCGTCCGGCCTTCACCAGCGCGGCGCGCAGCGGTTTCTCGAACTTGCGGCAGAAGGTCGAGACCTCCTTGCCGGCATTGGTGTCCAGCACCTCCAGCCAGAGGCTGCCGCAGACCGGATAACTCGCCAGTTCCGCCAGCAGCACCTCGATGCGCTGGCTTTCCGGCAATTCGATGAAGCCGGGCCCGCGCGCCCACTGGCGCGGGAAGATCAAGTCGGCGAAACGCAGGCGGCGCATCAGGCGCTCGGCGCCGTCGGCGTCCTGGCAGACGAACTCGACGTGGGCGCTGGCCGGCTTGCTCTTGGCGTAGCCGGGAATCTCGAGAGTGGCTGCATGCTCGGCGATTTCGGCGCAGACTTCACCTTCGAAGCCTGGCCGGCAGTGCATCAACAGGGTATTCATGGGGTTGTCTCCTTGGCCGCGCACTATAGTGCCGGGCATGCCTCAAGGGAACTGCAGCGACCGTTCGTCGGTCCAGTGTATATGGCAGGAGCCCTCGAGCCGGTCTAGCTTGAAGGTTTCGAACAACGCTATCCCAAAGTCTGACTCTCGCCAGCGGCCGGTACCGATGGGATCGGGCCACCGCGCATTACCAAGGTAACGGCACCCTGGCGTCCGCGGACGCCGCGGGTCCCGGGCGAAGCCAGGCACTATCGGCTCGACGACGGGCCTGGCGTCAGGACGAGGCCAGGCCCGCCGCCCCCGGGCCCGCCGTGAGGAAATCAGAAATGCCTGCTTTGGACAGCCTGAAAACCCTTCGCAGTCTCGCTGTGGACGGCAAGACCTACCACTACTACAGCCTCCCGGAAGCCGCCCGGACCCTGGGCGATCTCGGCAAGCTGCCGATGTCGCTGAAGGTCCTGCTGGAAAACCTCCTGCGCTGGGAGGACGGCAGCACCGTCACCGGCGACGACCTCGAGGCCCTCGCCGGCTGGCTCAGGGAGCGCCGCTCCGACCGCGAGATCCAGTACCGCCCGGCGCGGGTCCTGATGCAGGACTTCACCGGGGTTCCCGCGGTGGTCGACCTGGCCGCCATGCGCGCGGCCATGGCCAAGGCCGGCGGCGACCCGCAGAAGATCAACCCGCTGTCGCCGGTGGACCTGGTCATCGACCACTCGGTGATGGTCGACAAGTTCGCCAGCGAATCGGCCTTCGAACAGAACGTCGAGATCGAGATGCAGCGCAACGGCGAACGCTACGCCTTCCTGCGCTGGGGCCAGAACGCCTTCGACAACTTCAGCGTGGTACCGCCGGGCACCGGCATCTGCCACCAGGTCAACCTGGAGTACCTGGGTCGCACGGTCTGGACCAAGGAAGAGGATGGCAGGACCTACGCCTTCCCCGACACCCTGGTCGGCACCGACTCCCACACCACCATGATCAACGGCCTCGGCGTGCTCGGCTGGGGTGTCGGCGGCATCGAAGCGGAAGCCGCCATGCTCGGCCAGCCGGTGTCGATGCTGATCCCCGAGGTCATCGGCTTCAAGCTCACCGGCAAGCTGCGCGAGGGGATCACCGCCACCGACCTGGTGCTGACCGTCACGCAGATGCTGCGCAAGAAGGGCGTGGTGGGGAAATTCGTCGAGTTCTACGGCGATGGCCTGGCCGACCTGCCCCTGGCGGACCGCGCCACCATCGCCAATATGGCCCCGGAATACGGCGCCACCTGCGGCTTCTTCCCGGTGGACGAGATCACCCTCGGCTACCTGCGCCTGTCCGGGCGCCCGGAAAGCACGGTCAAGCTGGTCGAGGCGTACAGCAAGGAACAGGGCCTGTGGCGCGAGAAGGGCCACGAGCCGGTATTCACCGACACCCTGCACCTGGACATGGGCGAAGTCGAGGCCAGCCTGGCCGGACCGAAGCGCCCGCAGGACCGCGTGGCCCTGCAGAACGTCGCCAGCGCCTTCAACGAGTTCCTCGGCCTGCAGTTGCAGCCGTCCAGCACCGAGGAAGGCCGCCTGCTCAGCGAGGGCGGCGGCGGCACCGCGGTCGGTGCCAACGCCGCCTTCGGCGAGATCGACTACCAGCACGACGGCCAGACCCACCGCCTGAAGAACGGCGCGGTGGTGATCGCCGCCATCACCTCCTGCACCAACACCTCCAACCCCAGCGTGATGATGGCCGCCGGCCTGCTGGCGAAGAAGGCGGTGGAGAAAGGCCTGCAACGCAAGCCCTGGGTGAAGAGCTCGCTGGCGCCGGGGTCCAAGGTGGTCACCGACTACTTCAAGGCCGCCGGCCTGACCCGCTACCTCGACGAACTCGGCTTCGACCTGGTCGGCTACGGCTGCACCACCTGCATCGGTAACTCCGGTCCGCTGCTGGAGCCGATCGAGAAAGCCATCCAGCAGGCCGACCTGACCGTCGCCTCGGTACTCTCCGGCAACCGCAACTTCGAAGGCCGCGTGCACCCGTTGGTGAAGACCAACTGGCTGGCCTCGCCGCCGCTGGTGGTGGCCTACGCCCTGGCCGGCAGCGTGCGGATCAACCTCAGCGAGGAACCGCTGGGCACCGGCAAGGACGGCCAGCCGGTCTACCTGAAGGACATCTGGCCGAGCCAGAAGGAAATCGCCGAGGCGATCCAGAAGGTCGACACCGAGATGTTCCACAAGGAGTACGCCGAGGTCTTCGCCGGCGACGAGAAATGGCAGGCGATCCAGGTGCCGCAGTCGGACACCTACGAGTGGCAGGCCGACTCCACCTACATCCAGCATCCACCGTTCTTCGAGCACATCGCCGAGGCGCCGCCGGCCATCGCCGACGTCGAGCAGGCGCGGGTGCTGGCGGTGCTGGGCGACTCGGTGACCACCGACCACATCTCCCCCGCCGGCAACATCAAGGCCGACAGCCCGGCCGGCCGCTACCTGCGCGAGCACGGCGTGGAACCGAAGGACTTCAACTCCTACGGCTCCCGTCGCGGCAACCATGAGGTGATGATGCGCGGCACCTTCGCCAACATCCGCATCAAGAACGAGATGCTCGGCGGCGAGGAAGGCGGCAATACCCTGTACGTGCCCAGCGGCGAGAAACTGGCGATCTACGACGCGGCCATGCGTTACCAGCAGGACGGCACCCCGCTGGTGATCGTCGCCGGCAAGGAATACGGCACCGGCTCGTCGCGCGACTGGGCGGCCAAGGGCACCAACCTGCTGGGCGTGAAGGCGGTGATCGCGGAGAGCTTCGAGCGCATCCACCGCTCCAACCTGGTCGGCATGGGCGTGCTGCCGTTGCAGTTCGAGAACGGCCAGGACCGCAAGAGCCTGAAGCTGACCGGCAAGGAGGTGCTGAACATCCGCGGCCTCGGCGGCGAACTCAAGCCGCACATGCCGCTCAGCGTGGAAGTGACCCGCGAGGACGGCAGCCAGGACAGCTTCAAGGTCCTCTGCCGCATCGACACCCTCAACGAGGTCGAGTACTTCAAGGCCGGCGGCATCCTCCACTACGTGCTGCGCAGCATGCTCTGAGGCAGCGGCGGTACGCGCGCAGGGGTGGCTTCGGCCACCCCTTTTTCATTCCGGCGCCCGGGGCGGCGGGCGCTTCGCAGGACGAACGCCGCCCCGGCGTCATCCGCCGATACCCCGCAGGACCGGCGGATGACCGCCTCGCACTAGTCCGCCCGCGCTGCTCCCAGCCCATGTGCGCCGCCGGAAACGACACGAAACCGTAACGCATTGACCTCCATCAGCGAATCCGCCATCTATCCGACCAGGCGGTCGGTTCTCATGCTTTGGGTCAATAGCTATCTGTTTTTCCTCGTGAAAGCATTCACAAATCCCTCATGTGAAAGGCGTTTTCGCCGATGCAGAGGTAAATGCTTCACTTGTTTTGGAAGGCCCATGCGCAACAATCAGCCCATCACCCAGCACGAGCGCGTCTATCCGGCGGAACAACGCCTGATCACCACCACCAATCTCAAAGGCATCATTACCTACTGCAACGAAGCCTTCATCGACATCAGCGGCTTCAGTCGCGAGGAGCTGATGTCCGCGCCGCACAACCTGATCCGTCACCCCGACGTCCCGCCGGCGGTGTTCGCCCACATGTGGACCACTCTCAAAGCCGGCCGCCCGTGGATGGGGATCGTCAAGAACCGCTGCAAGAACGGCGATCACTACTGGGTCAGCGCCTATGTCACGCCGATCTACGACCAGGGCGCGGTGGTCGGCTACGAGTCGGTGCGGGTCAAGCCGACCGCCGAACAGATCCAGCGCGCCGAGGCCCTCTACCGTCGCCTCGGCGCCGGCAAGCCGGCGATCCCCCGGCGCGACCGCTGGCTGCCGGTACTGCTCGACTGGCTGCCGTTCATCCTGATCAGCCAGATCGGCTTCCTCATCGGTATCTGGCTGAACTCCTGGTGGGGCTTCATCCTCGCCGGCCTGCTCGCCATTCCGCTCGGCCTGGCCGGACTGCGCTGGCAGAAGCGCGGGCTGAAGCGCCTGATGCGGCTCGCCGAACAGACCACCTCCGACCCATTGATCGCGCAGATGTACACCGACAGCCGCGGCGACCAGGCGCGCCTGGAAATGGCCATCCTCAGCCAGGACGCGCGCCTGAAGACCTGCCTGACGCGCCTGCAGGACACCGCCGAATACCTCACCGAGCAGGCGCGCCAGGCCGACACCCTGGCCCACCACAGCTCCGCCGGTCTGGAACAGCAGCGCGCAGAGACCGAGCAGGTAGCCACCGCGGTCAACGAGATGGCCGCCACCACCCAGGAAGTGGCGAACAATGTCCAGTTGACCGCCGACGCCACGCAGAAGGCCAACGAACTGACCTCGCGCGGCCGCGACATCGCCGCGGAGACGCGCAACGCCATCCAGCGCCTGTCGGAGTCGGTGGGCGAGACCGGGGCCGCGGTGAGTCGCCTGGCCCAGGACAGCAACGAGATCGGCGGCGTGGTCGATGTGATCAAGGGCATCGCCGATCAGACCAACCTGCTCGCCCTCAACGCCGCCATCGAGGCGGCGCGGGCCGGCGACCAGGGACGCGGCTTCGCCGTGGTGGCCGACGAAGTGCGCTCGCTGGCGCAACGCACCGCGGCCTCCACCGAGCAGATCCACCACCTGATCGCCAAGTTGCAGAACACCGCCAACGATGCGGTACATACCATGGAGAGCGGCCTGCAGCAGGCCGAGGCCGGGGTCCAGCGGGTGTTGGAAGCCGACAGCGCGCTGGTCGGCATCAGCGAGGCGGTCAGCAACATCACCGAGATGACCACCCAGATCGCCGCCGCCGCGGAGGAACAGAGCGCGGTGGCCGAGGAAATCAACCGCAACATCAGCACCATCGCCGCCCTGGCCGAGCAGACCTCCGACGAGGCGCTGCGCACGGCGAAACTGAGCGAGGAACTGACCACCACCGCGCAGAGCCAGTATTCCCTGGTCGAGCGCTTCAACCGCTGAGATCAGGCCGCGGGGAGGAAGCTCCCCGCGCCTGCCGTCACTTGAAGTCCCATTGCATCTGCGCCGGGATGCTCACCGCGCTGGACGACTGCACGCAGACGTCGAGGTAGTCGGTGAAGCGCGGCGGCGCGGAGATCCCCTCCTCCAGCAGACGGCTGTTGTCGAACAGGTAGTTGAGGTCGGCAAAGCCGCTGTACAAGCGCAACGCGCGCAGGACCAGACGCGGATTGGCCGGGCCGATGCGCGACTCGAAGCTTTTCGCCAGTTCCTTGAGGTCGTCCACCTCCACCTTGCGGTAGCGTTCGCCTACCGGCGCAGCCCCGTTGGCGCGGGCGAAGGCCTCGTCGATCTCGCCGAATGTGCAGGCGGCACGATGGCCGGCGGAGATATGGTAGAGGCTGTGCCCCAGGCACGGCTTCAGCGCCAGGCCGATCAACGCCTCGGCGCAGTAGTCGACCGGAATCACGTCGATCTGCTCGTCCAGACCGCAGGTGAAGCTTTCCAGGGCGAAGCCCATGCGGAAGACCCAGAAGATGCTACCGGAGGCCTGGCAGCCAAGGGTACGGTGGCCCACCACGATGGATGGCCGCGCTACCACCAGGGGCAGACCCGGCAGTTCCTCACGCATGCGCCGCTCGATTTCCGCCTTGGACGCGGTGTAGTCCACCAGTTGCTGCTCAGCCGCCGGGAATTCCCAGGACTCGCTGATCGGCGACTCTCGCTGCGGTCCGCAGCACATCGCGGTACCGACGTGGAGGAAACGCTTCAGTCGCTTCGAACGGCTCAGCACGTCGGCGAAGGCGAAAGTGCCGTCGACGTTGACCGGCCAGATGGTCGGGTTCTTCGAGAACGACGCTACGGCGGCGCAATTGATCACCCGCTCCACCTGCATCAGGCGCGGCGTCTCGCGGGCCAGCCAGGAGGTGTCGAGGAAATCGCCGCAGAGGATCTGCTCCGCCCGCAGTGCCAGGCAGTCGGCTTCATCGACGCCATGCATCAGCAGGTTGCCGCGCAGGCGTTCGAGCCCCTGCTGGCGGGATTCGGCGCGGACCAGGAAGGACAGGTTGGCGCCGTGCCCGGCGGCGATCAGTTGGGCGGCGACCGAACCGCCGAGAAAGCCGGTGGCGCCCGTCAGCAGGATGCGTTCGCGGGTATCGATAGCGGTGATCTGCTCACCGTCGGCATGCATGTTCATGTCTTCCCCCCTCAGAGAAGTCAGTCGCCCACGCCTCGATGCGAGGGTGGTTGCGCCGCAGCTTATGAGGGGATGCCTTAAGGAACCGTTAATGGCCCTGGAGCCCGCCAAGGAAACCGGCCACCTCCCGCGCCGTTGCCGCCAGGTGCTGCTCGTGGGTCAGGCCGGAGGCCTTCAGCGGCTTGAGGTCATGGTCCGCCGCGGCCAGCCAGTGCAGGCGGATCGTCGGCGCCAGCGCATAGCCCGCCACCGCCTCGCGGTTGCCCAGGGCATCGCGCTCGCCCTGGACGATCAGGGTCGGCGTGCGCAGCCCGGCGAGGTGCGCGACCCGCGGCTTCTCCGGCTTGCCGGCGGCGTAGAACGGGTAGCCGAGGCAGACCAGGGCATCCGCGTCCAGCTCGTCGGCCAGCAGGCTGGCCATGCGCCCGCCCATCGACTTGCCGCCCAGGGCCAAGGGCCCGTCCAGGGTCTCGCGGACCTGTGCATGGACTCGCCGCCAGCAGTCGAGCAACTGCGCCTGCGGGTTCGGCGGACGCTTGCGGCCGTCCTCGCGGCGCTGGGCCATGTAGGGAAACTCGAAGCGCGCGACGGCGATGCCCTGGGCGGCGAGCAGTTCGGCGATGCGCTCCATGAACGGGCTGTCCATCGGCGCCCCGGCGCCATGGGCGAGAATCAGGGTGGCCGACAGCGAGCCGGCCGGGCGGTTCCATTTCAGCGACAACTTGCCACACCTCGTATGCAGTGGGGGTCGGGAAGCCAATTGATCCCGATCAATATTTCATAACGGCCCATTATCCATGCTTCCTCTCGCTAATTACGCCAATTAGACCAGCCCCAATGGGGGGACGCCCGGCATCCCAACTGCCGGAAAAGCCATAGCGTATAACCGTGGATGGAAGCCCATAGCATGAGCACCACTAACCCAGAGTCCGCCTATAACTACAAGGTGGTCCGCCAATTCGCCATCATGACCGTGGTCTGGGGCATCGTCGGCATGACCGTCGGTGTCCTGATCGCCGCCCAGTTGGTATGGCCCGACCTGAACTTCGGCTTGCCGTGGACGAGCTTCGGCCGCCTGCGCCCGCTGCACACCAACGCGGTGATCTTCGCCTTCGGCGGTTGCGCACTGTTCGCCACCAGCTACTACGCGGTGCAGCGCACCTGCCAGGTGCGACTGTTCTCCGACACCCTCGCCTCCTTCACCTTCTGGGGCTGGCAACTGGTGATCCTGCTGGCCGCCATCAGCCTGCCGCTGGGCTACACCTCGTCCAAGGAGTACGCCGAGCTGGAGTGGCCGATCGACATCCTGATCACGGTGGTCTGGGTCGCCTACGCGGTGGTGTTCTTCGGCACCCTGGTCAAGCGCAAGGTCAAGCACATCTATGTGGGCAACTGGTTCTTCGGCGGGTTCATCCTCACCGTCGCCATGCTCCACGTGGTGAACAACCTCGAGCTGCCGGTGACCTTCACCAAGTCCTACTCGCTGTACGCCGGCGCCACCGACGCCATGGTCCAGTGGTGGTACGGCCACAACGCCGTGGGCTTCTTCCTCACCGCCGGCTTCCTCGGCATGATGTACTACTTCGTGCCCAAGCAGGCCGAGCGTCCGGTCTACTCCTACCGCCTGTCCATCGTCCACTTCTGGGCGCTGATCGCGGTGTACATCTGGGCCGGCCCGCACCACCTGCACTACACCGCGCTGCCGGACTGGGCGCAGTCGCTGGGCATGGTGATGTCGCTGATCCTCCTGGCACCGAGCTGGGGCGGCATGATCAACGGCATGATGACCCTCTCCGGGGCCTGGCATAAGCTGCGCGACGACCCGATCCTGCGCTTCCTGGTGGTGTCCCTGGCCTTCTACGGCATGTCCACCTTCGAAGGCCCGATGATGGCGATCAAGACGGTCAACTCGCTGTCCCACTACACCGACTGGACCATCGGCCATGTCCACGCCGGCGCCCTCGGCTGGGTGGCGATGATCT
>NZ_KV811280.1:134695-236058 GCF_001813025.1 Pseudomonas sp. HMSC066A08 | reverse complement strand
CCGCCGTTTCAGCCGCGTCGCGGCGGATAACGCCTGTGGCGTTATCCGCCCTGCGGACCGGCACCCCGCTGGCCCAACAGCGGCGTGCTCAGGCGAACCTAGAGAAATCCGGCTGGCGCCGATGCATGAAGGCGCTGAGCGCCTCGATCGCCTCAGGCGAGCGCAGACGGGTACTGAAGATATCGCCTTCCTCGGCGATCACCCGGCGAAGCTCCTCGATAAACGGCGCTTTCATCAGGCGCTTGCTCTCCACTACCGCCGAGGGCGCCAGGTGCAGGAAACGCCGGGCCGCATCGCGGGCGTGCTCCAGCACCGTGGCGCCATCCTCCAGCGCCGCGTTGGCCAGGCCCCAGGCGGCAGCCTGCTCGCCGCTGAAGTCCTGGCCTAGCATCAGCAATTCCGCAGCCCTGGCATGGCCGAGCATGCGCGGCAGGATCAGGCTCGAGCCGAACTCCGGTGTCAGGCCGAGGTTGACGAACGGCATCTTCAATCGCGCGTTGCGACCGACGAAGACCAGGTCGCAATGCAGCAGCAGGGTGGTGCCGATACCCACCGCCGGTCCGTTCACCGCGGCGATCACCGGCTTGGGGAATTCCAGCAGGGCGCTCATGAAGCGGCCGACCGGGCTGTCGCGCAGGGATGGCGGTTGCTCGAGGAAGTCGAGAATGTCGTTGCCGCTGGTGAAGCAGGCGTCGCCGCCAGTGATCAGCACCACCCGCACAGCCGTATCGGCCTGCGCCTCCAGCAGCGCCTCGGCCATCCGGCTGTACATCGCGCGGGTCAGCGCGTTCTTCTTGTCCTGGCGGTCCAGGCGCAGGGTCAGCAGCCCCGTTTCGCGTTCGACCCGAATCAGCTCGCTCATCGTCACTCCAGGGATGCGGCGCAGGGCCGCGGCAATGGCTGCAAGGCTCCGCCACCGGCGCCGAGAGTCAGGCGTGGGGCAGGAACAGGTCCGCCAGGGTCTGGCTACGCGGTACACCGGCCAGGTAGAGCTGCCGGGCGAAGCGTTCGACGCTGGCGGGTTGGCCGCAGAGTAAGGCGATGCTGCGCCGCGGAACAAGGCGGAGATCGGCCAAGGCAGAGGGCAACTGTGCCGCCGACACCAGGTTGACGCGCACTTGCGGATGTCGCCCGGCCAACTCCGCCAGCTCGCTGGCCAGGTAGTGGTCACGCGCCAGGTGCAGCAGTTGGATCGGCGCCTGGTGTTCCGCGCGCAAGGCCTCGCGAAGTATCCCCCAGAGCGGCGCCAGCCCGGTGCCGGCGCCGATCAGCAACAGCGGTCGCTCCTGCCAGTCCGGCTCGTAGCGCAACGCCCCGCCGCGCAACTCGCCCAGGCGCAGGAGAGCGCCAGGCGCCAGGCGACGGGCACGGTCGCAGAACGCGCCGGGAGCGCCGCAGTCGATGTGGAACTCCAGCCATGGGTCCTCGTGGGGCAGGCTGGCCAGCGAATAGGGACGCGCCACACCGTCGTCGCTCCACAGCAGCAGGTGCTGCCCGGCGCGATAGCGCAGGGGCCGCTCCGGCTCCAGGCGCAGGCGCAGCACATCGCCCAGCCAGTGGCAGGCGACGACCCTGGCCGGCAGCCCGTCGCGCTGAGGATCGAAAGGCTGCAACACGAGGTCGCCGAGCACCCGGCACTGACAGGCCAGCCGCCAGCCCGCTTCGCGCCGTGCCGGATCGAGCGCCTCCGGGAGGGTGTCTTCCACCTCGCCCTGCAGGCAATGCACCAGGCAGGCGTGGCAACTGCCGGCGCGGCAGCTATGGGGCACGGCGATGCCGCCGGCGAGCAGCGCATCCAGCAGGTTGCTGCCGGCGGCGACGGCAAGGCGTCGCTCGCCGACCCGTATGTCAGGCACTGGTGACCTCCCAGGTGGCGTCGCAGCGGTTTCGTCCGCCACGCTTGGCACGGTAGAGCGCCTGGTCGGCACGCTGCAAGGCCTCGTCGAGATCGTCGTCGGCATACAGCAGGGTCATGCCCACCGAAAGGCTCAGGGTATCCACCGTGACCCCGACCGGTTCCGCCTGTTGGAACGCCAGGCGCAGGCGTTCGCAACAGCTTTCCAGCTGTTCCGCGTCGGCGTGGGGCAGCAGCAGGACGAACTCCTCGCCGCCGTAACGGGCCAGGACGTCGCCATCGCGCAGACAGGAACGCGCCACCGCGGCGAAGGTCTGCAGGACCCGATCGCCGGCGGCGTGGCCGTGGCGGTCGTTGATCCGCTTGAAGTGATCGAGGTCGATCAGCGCCAGGCCGTGCTGCCGGTTCGGCAGCAGGTCTTCCAGCGCCCGACTGGCCATGCGCATGAAATGCCGGCGGTTGAACAGACCGGTGAGTTCGTCGGTGGCCACCAGGTCTTCCAGTTGGCGCATCATGCCGCGCAGCGTGTCCTGGTGCGCCTGCAAGGCATAGCGGCGCTGGCGCATGCGTTGCCGCATCGCCTGTATGTAGCTGGCGAACAGGCTCAGCCAGACCATTACGATGAACATCACGAGCACCTGCAATGCAGCCCGGCCCGGCAGCTCGAGACGCTGCTGCAAGGCCTCTACCAGGTAGATGCCGGAAAAAGCGATGAACGCCAGCGCCGCACAGCGGGCGAAGACCCGCGGCGGCAGTTGGAACACGCCGAACAGCAGGGCCAGCACGTAGAACACCATGAAGGTGCCGCGCAGGCTGTCGACGTGGTAGAGGAAATAGGTCAGCCAGGCGGTCGCCACCAGCACCTGCGGCTCGGTCAGGCTGGGATCGGCGTAACGCAGGTTGCGACCGCTGGCGAACAGCCAGAGGAAGGCCAGTTGGCAAGCCACCACCAGGGTGGTGCTGGCCGCCGCGGTGGTCGGCGCTGCGCGGTAGAAGCCGCTGAGTAGCGCCAGCCAGAGCAGGACCAGGCCGAGCAGGTAGGTGCCTGCGGCCATGCCGAACCGGCGGAGCAAGAGCTTTTGCAGCGCACGCTGTTTCAGAGGAGGCTTGTCTGTGCGCATGGGCTCCGTCCCGTAATGGCACCTGGCCGCAATGTACCCTGCCCCCTGCGGGTTGCCTAGTCGAACGAACTGCCAGCTAGCGGACCGCGGATTTATCGGCCGACCAAGGTCTGATCGTCGACGCGTGCGCCCCTCTCGTCGGAACGGCTATACTGTCGCGCCTTTTTTGCGCCGGTGCCTGACCGGCGCGCTCCTCGGCTGCGGCCGGCTCCGTGACCCTGCCCCGCATCCGAATTACCCGCCTGAAGAGGACCGTGCTCCATGGCCGTGATCAAGCAAGACGACCTGATCCAGAGCGTCGCCGATGCCCTGCAGTTCATCTCCTACTACCACCCGGTCGATTTCATCCAGGCCATGCATGAGGCCTACCTGCGCGAAGAATCGCCGGCTGCCCGCGACTCCATGGCGCAGATCCTGATCAACTCGCGCATGTGCGCCACCGGCCACCGCCCGATCTGCCAGGACACCGGGATCGTCACCGTGTTCGTCCGGGTCGGCATGGACGTGCGCTGGGACGGCGCTACCATGAGCGTCGACGATATGATCAACGAAGGCGTGCGCCGCGCCTACAACCTGCCGGAGAACGTCCTGCGCGCCTCGATCCTGGCCGACCCGGCCGGCGCGCGGAAGAACACCAAGGACAACACGCCGGCGGTGATCCACTACTCCATCGTTCCCGGCGACAAGGTCGAGGTCGATGTCGCGGCCAAGGGCGGCGGCTCGGAGAACAAGTCGAAGATGGCCATGCTCAACCCGTCCGACTCGATCGTCGACTGGGTGCTGAAGACCGTACCGACCATGGGCGCCGGCTGGTGCCCGCCGGGCATGCTCGGCATCGGCATCGGCGGTACCGCGGAGAAAGCAGCGGTGATGGCGAAGGAAGTCCTCATGGACCCGATCGACATCCACGAACTGAAGGCCCGCGGCCCGCAGAACCGCATCGAGGAACTGCGCCTGGAGCTGTTCGAGAAGGTCAACCAGCTGGGCATCGGTGCCCAGGGCCTGGGCGGCCTGACCACCGTGCTCGACGTCAAGATCATGGACTACCCGACCCACGCCGCCTCGCTGCCGGTGTGCATGATCCCCAACTGCGCCGCGACCCGCCACGCCCACTTCGTGCTCGACGGCTCCGGCCCCGCCGAACTGGAAGCGCCGTCGCTCGACGCCTATCCGGAGATCGTCTGGGAAGCCGGCCCGTCCGCGCGCCGCGTCGACCTGGACAAGATCACCCCGGAAGAGGTGCAAAGCTGGAAACCGGGCGAGACCCTGCTGCTCAACGGCAAGATGCTCACCGGCCGAGACGCCGCGCACAAGCGCATGGTCGACATGCTGAACAAGGGCGAAACGCTACCGGTGGACCTGAAAGGCCGCTTCATCTATTACGTCGGCCCGGTCGATCCGGTCGGCGACGAGGTGGTCGGCCCGGCCGGCCCCACCACCGCCACCCGGATGGACAAGTTCACCCGCCAGATCCTCGAACAGACCGGCCTGCTGGGCATGATCGGCAAGTCCGAGCGCGGTCCCATCGCCATCGAGGCGATCAAGGACAACAAGGCGGTATACCTGATGGCCGTCGGCGGCGCCGCCTACCTGGTCGCCCAGGCGATCAAGAAGTCCAAGGTGCTGGCCTTCGCCGAACTGGGCATGGAAGCGATCTACGAGTTCGAGGTGAAGGACATGCCGGTCACCGTCGCGGTCGATACCAACGGCGAGTCGGTGCACATCACCGGCCCGGCGGTCTGGCAGAAGAAGATCGCCGAAAGCCTGGCGGTCGAGGTCAAGTAAGCCTGCTCTGTCCCTGGAAAAGCCCGGCCCCGCGCCGGGCTTTTTCGTACGGCCACTGGCCGGAGCCTGGGCTGGCAGCGCCGCAGGCGCCTTGGTTCAGCCGAACCAGAAATACAGCAAGGTCAGGTTCGCCGCCGAGATCAGGCCGAACAACGACCAGGCCAGCGCGCTGACCCAGCGCGGGTTGACGAACTCCCCCATCAGGTTCCGGTCGCTGCTGAAGCGAATCAGCGGCCACAGGGCGAACGGCAATTGCAGGCTGAGCACCACCTGGCTGAGCACCAGCAGCTTGCCTACCGCGCCTTCGCCCAGCCAGAGCACGCCGATCAAGGCCGGCACCAGGGCCAGGCCGCGGGTGATCAGGCGCCGCTGCCAGCAGGGAATCTTCGCCCGGAGGAAACCCTCCATCACCACCTGCCCGGCAATGGTGCCGGTGAAGGTCGAGCTCTGTCCCGCCGCCAGCAGGGCGAAGCCGAACAGGAAGCTGGCCAGGGCGCCGCCCACCAACGGGTCGAGCAGGTGGTAGGCGTCCTGGATCTCCACCACCTCGGTATGGCCGCTGCCGTGGAAAGCCGCGGCGGCGAGGATCAGGATCGCCGCATTGACCAGCAGCGCCAGGGACAGCGAGCCGATGGTGTCGAGCCGGGAAAAGCGGATCGCCGAGCGTTTGCTCGCCGCGTCGTCGCCGCTGACCCGGGTCTGCACCACGGACGAATGCAGGTAGAGGTTGTGCGGCATCACCGTCGCGCCGAGGATGCCGATCGCCAGGTACAGCGGCTCCTGGCTGCTCAGGGTGTCCCAGGACGGCCGCAAGCCGGCGGCGACATCCGGCCAGTAGGGGCCGATCAGCACCAGTTCGACGAAGAAACACGCGCCGATGGTCGCGATCAGCCCCAGCACTATGGCCTCCAGGCGGCGGAAGTTGGCGCCCTGCAAGGCCAGCACGATCAGGGTATCGAAGGCGGTGAGGACCACCCCGGTGGTAATCGAGACTCCCAGCAGCAGGTGGAAGGCCAGCGCCGCGCCGAGCACCTCGGCAAGGTCGGTGGCGACGATCGACAGCTCCGCCAGCAGCCATTGGCCACGCGCCACGCCAGGGCGGTAGCGCTCCCGGGAGAGCTGCGCGAGGTCGCGGCCGGTGGCGATCCCCAGGCGCGAACAGAGGCTTTGCAGGAGCATCCCGGAAAAGCTCGCCAGCACCACCACGAACAGCAGCGCGTAGCCGAAGCGCGAGCCCGCCTCGATGGCGGTGGCCCAGTTGCCGGGGTCCATGTAGCCGACCGAGACCAGCAGGCCGGGGCCGACGAACAGCGCCAGCTTGCGCAGCGGCGAGGCGTCGGCCGGCACCGCCACGCTGTGGCTGACCGCCGAGGGACAGAACGGCGCGGTGGCCGTGGTGGGCAGGGAGTATTTCACGAGGCGACGCCGGATCGGGGGAGGAAGTGCGACCAGCCTAAACGTTTCACCCCGGTCGCGTCTTCCCTCGCCTCAGGCCTGGGCGCGCTGGCCGACCAGGCTCAACTCGGCGACTTTCTCGCGCCGCTGCGCCAGATAGCGGGTGCAACTGACACGCAGGAAGGAGGCGAAGTTGAGCACCTCGCCGCGATAGTCCATCACTTCCTCGTAGAGATTGGTGATCAACTGGTTGGTGCTCAGGCCCTCGCCTTCGGCGATTTCCCGGAGGATGTCCCAGAACTGGTTCTCCAGGCGCAGGGTGGTCACCACCCCGCGGATGCGCAAGGAACGCGAGCGCGATTCATAGAGGATCGGGTCGGCTTTCACATAGAGTTCGCACATGCGCGGGGGTCTCCTGGGTCTCAGTGGCCGATGCGGGTGCCGAGCGCCTCGAGGAAGCGCGCCAGCCACGCCGGATGCGCCGGCCAGGCCGGCGCGGTGACCAGGTGGCCGTCGACGTGGGCCTGGTCCGACGGAATGTCGACGTACTCGCCGCCGGCCAGCCGCACCTCCGGGGCGCAGGCCGGATAGGCGCTGCACGCCCGCCCTTGCAGGACGCCGGCGGCGGCCAGCAGTTGGGCGCCATGGCAGACCGCGGCGATCGGCTTGCGCGCGGCGTCGAAGTCACGCACCAGGGCCAGCACCTGCTCGTTCAGGCGCAGGTATTCGGGGGCGCGGCCGCCGGGGATCAGCAGGGCATCGTAATCCTCGGCGCGGGCCTGGGCAAAGTCGGCATTGAGGGTGAAGTTGTGGCCCGGCTTCTCGCTGTAGGTCTGGTCGCCTTCGAAATCGTGGATGGCGGTGCGCACGCTTTGCCCGGCCCGCTTGCCCGGACACACCGCATGCACCTGGTGGCCCACCATCTGCAGGGCCTGGAACGGGACCATGGTTTCGTAGTCTTCGGCATAGTCGCCGACCAGCATCAGGATCTTCTTCGCAGCCATCACGCGCACTCCTTCGGGCAGGGCCCGGTCATACCGGGGATGCACCTAAGGTAGCCAATCCGCAGGGGGACGCGGGTAATAGACGGTTACTACACGCGTGACGGGTTCAGATGCCGATCTTGTCCAGGGCCCGCCCGACGCCTTCCCAGAACGAGCGCTGCACGCGTTTCCGGTAGCCGCTGGCGGCGAACTGCATGGGCTCCTGGACCTGGTGGGTAGCGCCGATTTCCGCAGCGCCGAGATCGGCCGCCACCAATTGCAGCGGGCCATCGCCCTCACCCGCCGGGTGCTCGCTCTTCGGTGGCGGGTTGAGTTCGTCGTAGCGCAGGTAGTAGACCGAGCCGGCCCTGGCCTCGAGCATGAAGCTGGCGATGCGGGTGAAATCCATCGGGCCGTCGGCGAACAGGGTCCAGAAGCTGCCCGCCAGCGGCCGGCGCATTTCCAGCTTGTAGCTGCCGGTCTCGAACTCGAACGCCAGGTAGCCGTTGCTCGGCAGGCTGCCGATCAATTCGTTGTTGAGGAAGATCCCCGGCGCCTCGAGTTCCTCGTCCGCCCACTGGCTCCGCGGACGGTAGAGGTAGACGGTGGCGTGGCTGGCATCGGCGCTCGGATGGGCGACGAAGGCCGGTCCGTCCACCGCACCGAAGAACGCGCCGGGCGTGCTGCAGCCGACCAGGCTCGCGACGATCGACAGGGCCAGCGACAGGCTGCGCAGCATGCTCCATCCCTCTTCTTATGGTTATCCGCGCAGCATAGCCAGCCGGGCCGGGCCTGCCACCCGTCGAAAGTCCGGTTCGCCGGGAAAACGGCCTCAGGCCGGGCGCGGCACCTTGGCCAGCACCGGCGCCGGCATCAGCCTGCGCACCAGCCACTTGCGCACCGGCACCACGCCGCGCTCCTGGAACAGCACGCAGAACGCCACCAGCAGGACCAGGAACAGCGGGTAGTAGAGCAGCGACGATGGCAGCGCGGCCGCCGCCTCGGTGCAGGCACTCCAGTCGTCGAGACAACGCCCCGGCACGGCGATAAGGCGCTCGCTACGGGAGAACAGGGTGAACATCGGCACATGCAGGGCGAACAGCGACAGCGAGGCGGCCCCCAGGCGCGGCGACCAGTGGCGGACGAAAGCGCTCTTCGGGTCGGCGGGCAGCGCGCAAAGGCACACCAGCAGCAACTGGGCCGGCAGCAGCAGGCCGTTGTGCAGCAGGAAGTACCAATGCTTGGCGCCCTGGGTGAACAGGTAGTCGGCCACCAGGAAGGCCGCCACCACCAGCGCCACCAGCCCGGCCAGCAGGCCGCGTCCCGGCACCATGCCGCGGTCGCGGTAACCGCGGAACAAGCCGTAGGCAAGGATGCCGCCAAGGAATTCCGGCAGGCGCAGCAACGGATTGCGGTGCAGCAGGCCGGTCCAGGGGATCCCGTAGCTCTCGCTGGCCACTACCAGCACCGGCGGGACCAGGTAGACCAGCCAGACCAGCGCCAGCACCTTCCACTTGTGCCGGCTACGCATCAGCCGCGGGGCTACGAAGGGAAACGCCAGGTAGAAGAACATCAGCGTCGACAGCGACCACAACGGCGCGTTGAAGGTCAGGTAATAGGGATTCCAGGCCTGCAGCAGGAGGATCTGCAGGATGCTGTTGACGAACAGTTCGGTGTTGCTCATCCAGTGCAGGAAGAGTTCCGGGTGGGTGCGGCCGAGCACTTCGTTGGTGTCGTAGATGACGAAGCGCGGGGTGGCCTTGTCCAGCTCGGGCCCGATTCCCAGGTGGCTGAGGGCCAGCAGCACCAGGATCGACAACAGCAGGGAGAACAGGTGCAGCGGATATAGATTGGACAGTCGCTTGGTCCAGAAGCTGCGGGCGCTTTCGCGCAACCGGCCGCTGCGCGCGTAGACATGGGCCAGGAGGAAGCCGGAAAGCACGAAGAAGGTGCTGGTGGCGAAGAACCCCAGGCTGGTCAGTTCGTCGAGACCGGGAAACTTCTGCTCTTTCGGATAGGTATGCAGGGTGTGGTACACCACCACGTACAGGCCGAGCAGGAAGCGCAACCATTCCAGTCCGATGAAACGTTCCTTGGAGTCGGGCGTTGCCACGCATCTCTCCTTTGTCATTGTAATGGGCGGTCCGGGGTAGACCCGCAAGCTCCCCGGCAAGTTTCACCGGGCCGGCCAGCGGCTACGAACGGCCGCTCCCTAGCGCCGGCGGTCGAGGAAATTCACCACTACCCGGTCCAGCCAACCCCACAGGCGCTGGTGCAGGCGCATCCACAGGGGGCGCGCGCGCCACATCGCCAGGGTCACCTCGCGGCTGTCGGCGAAGTCCGCCAGCAGGCTCGCCGCCGCCTCATTGGTGAAGTCCGGGTCGAGGGCCTCGAGATTGGCGTCGAGGTTGAAGCGTAGATTCCAATGGTCGAAGTTGCAGGAGCCGACGCTCACCCAATCGTCGACCATGACCATCTTCAGGTGCAGGAAGCGCGGCTGGTATTCGTGGATGCGCACGCCGGCGCGCAGCAGGCGCGGGTAGTAGCGCTGCCCGGCATAGCGCACCGGGGCGTGGTCGGTGAGCCGCCCGGCCAGCAGCAGGCGCACCTCCACGCCGCGCTGGGCGGCCTTGCGCAGGGCCCGGCGAACCTTCCAGGTCGGCAGGAAGTACGGCGTCGCCAGCCAGATCCGCCGGCGCGAGCCGTTCAGCGCGCGGACCAGCGATTGCAGGATGTCGCGGTGCTGGCGGGCGTCGGCGTAGGCCACCCGGCCCAACCCGCGGGCCGCCCCCGGCTGCGGCGGAAGGCGGGTAAGGGTCATGCCCTCGCGGGGCTTCCAGGCTTTCTCTTCGAGACAGGCCAGCCATTGCCGCTCGAACAGCGCCGCCCAGTCCGCCACCACCGGGCCGTCCATCTCGACCATCACCTCGCGCCAGGCGCTGACGTCGCTGACCGGTTCCCAGAATTCGTCGGTGATCCCGGCGCCGCCGACATAGCCGAGGCGCCCGTCCACCAGCAGCAGCTTGCGATGGTCGCGGTAGAGATTGCCGCCGGTCAGCTTCCAGCGCAGCGGGTTGTACAACCGCAGTTCGCCGCCGGCCTCGCGCAGGCGCTGGATCCAGGCGCTGCCCAGGCCGAGGCAGCCGAAGCCGTCGAACAGGCAGCGCACGGCGACGCCCCGGCGGCGGGCATCCAGCAGGGCGACGAGAAACAGTTCGGCGCAATGCCCGTCTTCCACCAGGTACAGCTCCAGCTCGATGCTCCGCTGCGCCGCCTCGATGGCCAGCAGCATGCGCGGGAAGAACCGCACGCCGTCATTGAGCAGGGCGAAGCGGTTGTCGCTGCGCCAGGGAAAGACCGGGCCGCTCACCGCGAAGTGAAGATCAGCACGGCGCCGACCGGCACCGAGAGCCCGATGCTGCCGGCGCCGGCCAGCTTGCGCAGGGTCTCGATGCCAGGGGCGAGGTCGAAGTCGGCGGCGTCCAGCACCAGCGGCGACAGGGTCACCACCTGGAAGCGATGCTCGTCCAGGCGGGTCACCAACAGGTCGCTGGCGTAGCTCTTGCGCTTGCCATGCAGGCTGACGGTCAGCGGCTGGCGCATTTCCAGTTGCACGCCGTCGGCCAGCTCGACGATCGGCGCCAGGTCGAGCTGGGCGGTGATCTCCGCCTCGGCGAAGCGCTTGGTCTCGAACAGATGCTCGCGGATGCGTTCGTCGCGCAGCGGGATGTCGGTGCTCACCGAGTCCAGCTCGACGCGCAAGCGCGCCTGGCCCTTGTCGTCGACCTTGCCGTGCATGACCAGGAAGCGGCCGACCTCCGAAAGGGTAGCGTTCTTGGTGGAGATGAAACTGAGTCGCGACGACTCGTAGTCCAGGTACCAGGCGGCCTGGACCGGCAAGGCCAGGAGGGCCAGGCCGAGGCAGATCAACTTGTGCATGCGGGCTCCCTTTGCGTCCGGCGCCACCTTAAACCGGCCGCCTGGGAGCAGGCAAACTCCCGCGTCAGTCGAGCGCGTGCTGCAACTGACTGACGGTATCGGCCAGGGTTCCCAGGTGCCGGCGGCGCACCCGTTCGACGCAATCCTGGTCGCGCGGCCAGTGCAGCGCCACGCTGCCGAGCAGGCGACCCTGGGCGCGTACCGGCAAGGCCACCGCGCGGATCAGGAACGGCAGGCGCACCGGATACTCCCAGTGTCCCTCGGTACGCTCGCCGTATCCCTGGCCGTGGGCCTGCTCGCGGGTGCGCAACCAGAGGTCCTCGTCTACCTGGTGCTGGCGCGCCAGGCGGCGCACCTCGCTGTCTGCCAGTTCGCCCAGGCAGGCCTTGCCCATGGCCGAATGGAACAGACTGGCGTGCTGGCCGACCACCAGCCGGTTGGCCGGGTAGCGCTTGCGCAGGACGCCGGGCACCGAGCTCTCCGCCACCAGCAGGTGGTCGCCGTCGAGAATCGACAAATCGGCGACCAGCCCGGTGCGCTCGCTCAACTCCACCAGCAGCGGCGCGGAACGCTCCACCACCTGGCAGCGGAAGCGCTCGGCGGCGTCACCGTAGAGGCGGGTGGAACGCAGCCGGTAGCGCCGGTCGGTCAAGCCGCGGTACAGCCAGCCCTGCTCCAGCAGGGTATGCAGCAGCCGCGACACCGTGGCCTTGGGCAGTTCGGTCAGGTAATGCAGTTCCTCGAGCCCCAGCGCCTGGTGCTGGCCCAGCAGATCGAGGATCGCCAGCGCCCGCTCCACCGAACGCACGGTTCCCGCCTCTTCTCTTTCCGGCATGACGACACCTCCACCGTCGACAGACCGTTATGGCAAAGCAAGATGCAGGCCCAGGTCATGTTGGGAATCTGCGAATACGCCAGCATTGCTCCGCGGCCTAGTCGATGCCCCCTGGAGCCTCGAGCATCGCCGGCGGACGGCGGCTGACCCAACGGGTCAGGCCCTCGTGGGCATGAGCCAGTTGCAGCACCGCCAGGTCGGCCTGCGCCGGGCCGATGATCTGCAATCCCATCGGCAGGCCCGCCGCGCCGAAGCCGATCGGTACGCTGATCGCCGGCAAACCGGCCAGGGTCGGGCCGATCACCACCTCCATCCAGCGGTGATAGGTGTCCATCGGCCGCCCGGCGACCTGCCGCGGCCACGCCGTTTCTGCATCGAAAGGAAACACCTGGGCGCTGGGCAGCAAGAGGAAATCGTAACGCTCGAACAGATGCGCCAGCGCCCGATACCAGTCGCTGCGATCCAGCGAGGCGCGATAGACCTCGGCGGCGCCGAGGCCGAGCCCGGACTCCACTTCCCACTGCGCCTCCGGCTTGAGCCGGACGCGCCGTGCGGGATCGGCGTAAAGCTCGCCAAGCGAGCCCTGCACCAGCCACTGGCGATGGACCAGCCAGGTGCGCCACAGGCGCTCCAGGGGATAGTCCGGCAGGCACGCCTCGACATCGCAGCCCAGCTCGGCGAAATCGCCCAGCGCGGCTTCGCAAAGCTCCAGCACGCCCTCCTCCATCGGCAGGTAGCCGGCGTAGTCGCCGAGCCAGCCGAGCCGGGCTCCGCGGAAGTCGCGCCCGAGGTCGTCGGCGAACCTGCGCGGATCGTCGCGCAACGACAGCGGACAGCGCGGATCGTAGCCGGCCTGGGTGGCCAGCAGCCGGGCCAGGTCGGCCACGCTGCGCCCCATCGGGCCTTCGGTGGCCAGTTGCTGGACGAACAGTTCCGCTTGCGGGCCGTGCGGCACCCGTCCCTGGGACGGGCGGAAGCCGTAGACGTTGTTGTAGGCGGCGGGGTTGCGCAGCGAACCCATCATGTCGCTGCCGTCGGCCACCGGCAGCATGCGCAGCGCCAGCGCCACCGCCGCCCCACCGCTGCTGCCGCCGGCGATCCGCGCCGGATCGTAGGCATTGCGGGTGGTGCCGAACAGCGGGTTGTAGGTCTGCGAGCCGAGCCCGAACTCCGGTACGTTGGTCTTGCCGATGACGATCGCACCGCTGCTCTTCACCCGCTCGACGACGATGGCGTCGTGCTCCGGCACCTGCCCGGCGAACAGCGGCGAACCCAGGGTGGTAGGAATGCCGGAGGTGGCGGCGAGGTCCTTGATCGCCTGCGGCATGCCGTGCATCCAGCCCAGCCATTCGCCGCGCGCCAGTTGCCGGTCGCGCTCGTCGGCCTGGGCGAGCAGGCGGCTTTCCGCCTGCAACGAGACGATGGCGTTGACCCGCGGGTTGAACCGTTCGATCTGTGCCAGGTAGGCCTGCATGACCTCGCGGCAGGACAGTTCGCGTCGGCGGATCGCCGCGGATAGCGGCAGCGCGTCAAGCGCGACGATTTCCTCGTGGCTGTCGCTTCGATGGCGGGTGGCGCTCATTCACAGACTCCTTGCCGGCTTGCCCAGGGCCGGTTCGCGGGGGCGCGGGGCAGGCGTCGCGCCCTCCCGCAGATAGAGGGTGGCGAGCAGCCCGAGGAAGGCCGCGCCGAGCACGTAGAACGCCGGCGCCACTGGCGAGCCGCCGACCTCGGTGAGCCAGGTGACGATGAACGGAGCGAAACCGCCGAACAGCATCACCGCCAGGTTATACGCCACCGCCAGGCCGGTGGAACGCACCCGCACCGGAAACTGCTCGGCCACCGCGGTCGGCGCCGGGCCGAAGAAGCCGCCGATCGCCGTGCACAGCAACAGTTGCATCAGCAGCAGGCGCCCCAGGCTCGGCGCCGCGGCGACCCAGGCGAACAGCGGATAGACCATGAGCATGAAGGCCAGGGTCGCGACCAGCAGCACCGGGCGCCGCCCGACCCGGTCGGAGAGTCCCCCGGCCAACGGGATCACCAGGGTCATCAGCGCCACCGCAGCCATCTGCACCATGAACACCTCGTCCAGCGGCAGGCCCAACTGCTTGTGGGCGAAGGTCGGCATGTTCACCAGCACCACGTAGAAGGACACCGTGCCGATCACCGTCAGGCCCATGCTCACCAGCACGCTGCGCCGGTATTCGCGCAGCACGCCGAGCAGCCCCTGGCGCTCGCCGGGCTCCCGGATGGCTTCGAGGAAGGCCTCGGTCTCGCCCATGTAGCGACGGATCCACAGTCCCACCGGACCGATCAGCAGACCGAACAGGAACGGCACCCGCCAGCCCCAGCTCTCCAGGGCCTCGGCATCCAGGCAATGGGTGACCAGCGCGCCCATTCCCGCACCGGCGAACACCGCCAGGCACTGGCCGAACAATTGCCAGGAACCGTAGAGACCGCGCCGCTGCGGCGGCGCGCTTTCCACCAGGAAAGCCGTGGCGCTGGCGTACTCGCCGCCGGTGGCGAAACCCTGCAGCATTCGCGCGATCACGATCAGCAACGGCGCGCCAACGCCGATCGCCGTGTAGGTCGGGGCGAAGGCGATCAGCGCGATGGAAAGCGTCATCAGCAGGATGATCAGTTGCATCGCCGCCTTGCGTCCCCTGCGGTCGGCATACAGGCCGAGCAGGACCCCACCGACCGGACGCATGAAGAAACCGACGCCGAAGGTGGCCAGGGCCATCAGCAGCGAGGTGTACTCGTCGCCGGAAGGGAAGAACAGCCTGGCGATCAGGCTGGAAAGGAAGCCGTAGACGATGAAGTCGTACCACTCCAGGGCGTTGCCGATCACGGCAGCCGCCACCTGGCGGGTACGCGAGGTACCGCTCGGGCAAGCGTGCATGGGAATCTCCTGGTAACCGGGGGAAATGCCGGCGCGGCTCAGGCCGCGCCGTTACTGGCGGCAGTCAGTCGCAAGGCCGGACGCCGCGGGGGCGGCCAGCCAGGTCTCGGCGAGCGCGCCCCAATAGGCCGCGCCCCGGACCAGGATGTCGTCGTTGAAGTCATAGGCCGGGTTGTGCACCATCGGCCGCCCTCTGCCGTTGCCGATGAACAGGTAGCTGCCGGGGCAGCGCTGTAGCATCCAGGCGAAGTCCTCGCTGCCCATCAGCTTCGGCGTGGCGCCGTCGACCTGCTCCGCGCCGGCCAGCTCGACCCCGACCTGGCGGGCGAACTCGGTTTCCTCGACACTGTTGACCAGCACCGGATAGGCCGGGTAGTGCTCGATGCTGGCCTGGCACCCATAGCTGGCGGCCTGCAACTCGATGATCTGGCGAACCCGCTGCAACACCTGCTCGCGCACCTGCCCGTCGAGCGCCCGCAGGCTCAGGCGCAGCACGGCGCGCTGGGGTATGACGTTGGCCGCCTCGCCGGCCTGCAGGGCGCCGACCGTGACCACCGCGGCCTTCTGCGGATCGACGTTGCGCGCCACCACGCTCTGCAGGGCCATCACCGCGCTCGACGCGGCGAGCAGCGGATCGACGCTCAGGTGCGGCATCGAACCGTGGCCACCGACGCCCTCCAGGGTGACGCTCAGCAGGTCCTGGGAAGCCATCATCGGTCCCGCGCGGAAGCCCAGGTGGCCGGCCTCCAGTCCCGGCATGTTGTGCATGCCGAACAGCGCATCGCAGGGGAAGCGCTCCAGCAGCCCGTCGGCGAGCATCGCCTCGGCGCCGCCCTGGCCTTCCTCGGCGGGCTGGAAGATCAGCACCAGGGTGCCGTCGAAACGCCGCGTCGCCGCCAGGTAGCGTGCCGCGCCGAGCAGCATCGCGGTGTGTCCGTCGTGGCCGCAGGCGTGCATGCGCCCGCCGTGGCAACTGCTGTAGCCGAGCCCCGTGGCCTCGAGGATCGGCAGCGCATCCATGTCCGCCCGCAGGCCGAGCCGCCGCGTGCCGTCGCCCTGGCGGAGGACGCCGACCACGCCGGTGCGGCCGATTCCTTCGTGCACTTCGTAGCCCCAGCCGCGCAGGCATTCGGCGACCAGCGCGGCGGTGCGTCGCTCCTCGAAGCCCAGTTCGGGATGGGCGTGGATGTCCTGGCGCAGGCTGCGCAGGTCGTCGGCGACCTCCTCGAGCCAGGCCACGATGTGTCGATGTCGAGCCATGCCGTCTCTCCTCTGGCCGGATTGCGCTCCGGTCTTGTTGGCGGGAGGCCCGGACGCAAGGCCGGCCGGGCGTGGTCACAGCTAAGCGCGGCACGCGGCGAAGGACAACGGAAGGCGGTTCCACTGGGTGGAACCCAAGGCCCGCGCCGCCCTGCGCCGGTACGTCAGAACTGTTCCGGCGGCACTTCGCGGAAGTTCAGCACGGCGAACACCGGTACCTCGGGAGTGATCGAGGGAATATTGGCCATCTCCTTCAAGGGCTTGAGCTTCTCTTCCAGGTCGAAGTCGAGCAGCTTCAGCAGCACCGGCTCCAGGGTCGCCACCTGGACCAGCCCCTCGCCCTGGCGGGTGACCAGCACGTCGGCCTTCAGGCGGCGCTGCTGGCCGTGCAGGTCGAGGGTGAAGTCGAGCTTCTCGACCCGCGACTGGCCGACCCGCAGGTCGTCGAAGCCGGCCATGTCCAGGCGGCTCTCCACGGTGGCCTCGGGGAAGCGCGAGGTTTCGAAGAAGTTGTCCTTCATTCGCTCGTCGCGCAAGGCCAGGCCGCTGTCCAGGGTGCCCAGCGGCACCACGACGCGCGCGACGCCCTGCTTGTCGATCTGGCCGCTGAGACGGTCGAAACGCTGCACCTCGGCCATCTTCGCGCGTTTCACGGAAACGAAGCTGATCCGCGAATAATCCGGCTCCAGTTGCCATTCCGCCGCCGACAGCAGCGGGCTGAGGAGCAACAACAGGACACACAATACAACAGGCATTCCACCTCCGGCTTCGGGCCGGCGCCGTCCCTCGCCCCGCGCCCCGACATGCGCCGCCGGTCAGTCCGGCAGCCTGTCCGCCGCGGGCATGAGCCGGCATCCCTCGCGCGGGCCCAGCCAGGCGGCCGTCTGCGTACTGCCGAGGCCGCGGGCGGTCACCCGGCGGCGGGCTTCGTCGTCGAAGAAACCGCTGATCGGCACGTACTGTTGGGTATAGGCCCGGCAATAGTCCGCGGAGTTCCCCATCACGTAGCGGCAGGAGCAATACTCCTTGGCCGTGTAGGCGCCGATGATGGCGGGAAAGGCCGCCAGGTGGATGCGGTTCTGCCAGGCCCACGCGAGGGCGGCGAGCAGGCCCAGGACGCACAGGAAGAGCAAGGGGTGGCGACGGATCATGGTCGCGCCTCCCCGGCGAACGCCGCCTGTGCCAGGCGCAGGAATTCGTTGTGGCGGAAACGCCCGTCGCGGTCGTCGGCGTAGCGCACGATCACCAGCTTCTCCTCGGGCAGCACGTAGAGCGCCTGGCCCCAGTGGCCGAGCGCGGCGAAGGCGGTCTCGGCGACGTCCGGCCAGGGCGCCGGCGCGCCTTTCACCGCACGGTTCAGCCACCAGTGGCCGCCGGGCACCGCCTCGCCGGCCTCTTCCGGGCTCGGCCGGTAGCGGGCGAAAGGCGTCAGGTTGAACTCGACCCATGCCAGCGGCAGCAGCTGCCGCTCGCGCCAGCGCCCGTGGCGCTGCATCAGCAGCCCGACGCGCGCCAGGTCGCGGGCGCTCATGTAGACGTACGACGAGCCGACGAACGTGCCGGCGGCGTCTCGCTCCCATACCGCCGAACGGATGCCCAGCGGCTCGAACAGCGCGCGCCAGGGGTACTCGGCATAGTCCGCGCCGAGCATGCCGTGGAGGGCCGCCGCCAGCACGTTGCTGTCGCCGCTGGAGTAGCGGAAACGCCGGCCCGGCGGCCGGGCCGGCGGGGTCTCGGCGACGAAGCCGGCCATGTCGGCGCGCCCGCGGGTGTAGAGCATCGCCACCACGGAGGACTTCAACGGCGCGAACTCGTAGTCCTCCTGCCAGTCCAGCCCGGAAGACCAGTTCAGCAGGTGGCGTAACGTCACCTCGGGATGACGGGCGAAGGGCGGATAGTAGCGCGCCACCGGGTCGTCGAGCTGGAAGCGCCCTTCGCCCTCGGCGACGCCGAGCAGCGTGGCGAGCAGGCTCTTGCTCACCGACCAGGTAAGGTGCGGGGTCTCGGCACGGCTCGGGCCGGCGTAGCGCTCATAGACCAGGCGACCGTCGCGGATCACCACTACCGCGTCGGTGCGGATGCCTTTGCGACGAACATCGTCGCGACGGCCGAAGGCATAGCGCTCGAATGCCTCCAGCGCCGGCCCCGCGGGCTGTTGGGCACGGGGCCAGTCGGTGTCGGGCCAGTCTTCGGCCAGGGCTGGGAGGGCGAATACCAGGGCAAGCGCGGCGAGGGCGCGGCGGGACAACGGCAAAGCGGGCATCGGCGGGCCCTCTCGACGGTCGAGGGGCAACCCTAGCATGGCGTCGATGACGCCAGGAAGCGCGGACTCAGCCGGGCATGCGGTAGTCGTCCGGGCCGAGCAGGTCGATGCCGCACTCGAGGTTCTCGATCCAGTAGAGGAAGGCGCTGATCATTTCCTTGCCGACGAAGGGCCGCCCGTGTTGCGGCACGATCATCTCCACATCCATGTCCCGGACCATCCGCGCCCACAGGCGGCAGATCTTGTTCGCCGCCATGTAGCGGCGATGGAATCCGTCCATGTACTGGATATGCGCGGCGAAATCGCTGACCGGCGCGGCGTCGTCCACCAGCGAGGCGCCCATGTCGCCCGAGAAAAGGATCTTGCTCACCGGGTCGTAGAGCTGAAAGTTGCCCACCGAATGCAGGAAATGCGCGGGGATCGCCTTCAACGAGCAGTCGCCGAGAGCGATCGCCTGACCACGGTCGGGCAACGGCATGACCCGGTCGTAAGTGTTGATGCCATGGCTGACCGCCAGGTAGTTGGCCGTCAGGTGCGGCAGGAAGCGCGCCCACAGCTTGGAGCAGATCACCCGGGCGCGGGTGTGCAGCAGCCACTTGTCGAGGGCGGCGATGATGTCCGGGTCCTGGTGCGAAGCGAAGATGTAGTCCAGCTCCTGCAGCGGAAAGCGTTTCGACAGTTCCAGCGAGAGCGGCGTGTAGGTCAGGTCGCCGCCGGGATCGAGCAGCAGGTACTGGCCGTTGTCGACGATGAGGAACTGGTTGGACTGGACCCCTTCGCCGCTGACGAGGTCATCGAAACACAGGCACTGGTGGCTGCCGTTGTCGAACAGCACGATCGGTTCGCGTCGCATGGTCGGTGAAATCTACTCTGTGCAGGCGCCGAGGAGCATTCCTCGCCGGATGCTGCGCAGGGTAAGCGCCTGCGGCGCGGCGCCTCACTGACCTGGGTCAAGCCCGAGGCGGGTCAAGGCCTTCTCCAGGCGAACTTTGCGGGCCCCGTTGGCAATCGCCAGCAAGCCGCGGTCGCGTTGCCACAATGCCTCCCAGGTCGAGGCGTTGGCGGCGAAGGCGGCATCCAGCTGCCCCTCCAGCGCCGAGAACTGTTCGAACAGCCCAGCCAGTACCGCCTGGGTGCCGACACAGGCGACCGGATGCCGCGCGACCTCGGCGCAGCCGCCGAGGATGCCGGCCAGGCGCAGCAGCAGCGGCGAGGGCCAGCCGCATTCATGGCCGACCCCATAGAGCCAGCCGACCAGCGCCGCCAGCACATGGACATCCTCCAGCAGGCGGAACGGCCTGACGTAGTCGTCCCAACCATCGCCGGGCAGGCGCTCGCAATGGGCACCGTCGAGCAACAGGCGGGAATGCGGCACGTCCGGCATCAGCGGCAGCGCCGGCAACGCCTCCAGGCGCGCCCCCGGGGCGCCGGCCAGGACCACCGTCATCGACAGTCGCGGCGGCTGCCCCGGCGCCTCGTCGCGGGCGGCCACCAGCCACCAGGAGGCGCTGTCGCCAGCGGTGACGAAATCCTTTTGTCCATGCAGGACCAGCCCCTCCAGGCGGGTCTGCAGGTCCGCCGGGCGCACGCTGCGCTTCTCGGTCACGCACAGCGCGCCGAGACCTTCCGGCGCCGCCGGCCAGAGCGCGCGCAGGGCCGCCTGGTAGCCGGCGAGGAAGGCCAGGCCCGGACTCGCGGCCAATCGTCCGCCGAGCACCGCCCGCTCCAGGGTGCCAAGACCGTCGGCGCGCGCCAGGGCGGCGGCGTGCCAGTCTTCCAGGGAGCCTTCGGTGGGCAGGCGGTCGAGCGGGCCGAGCAAGCGTTGCCAGGACATGGCGGACTCCAATGTGGAATGTGTCGGAACCGGCATCCTGCCGAGGGTGCCAGCGTTGAACAACGGCGCGTTACATCCGGCGACAATGTCATACAAGCATCACGCCCCTGTCACAGGGGTGACACCGCGCCTTCCTAGCCTGAGCTTGCACAACAAAGCCGAGCGGCCGCAACCCGCGGCGCCGGCCCAAGGAGGCCCAGGCATGACCCAGACCGCCATTACCCGCGAACCCGTCGCCGGACGCCGCCTGAAGGCCGAGCGCCTGAACGGCGCCCGCGCCCTGCGCGAGGCCCAGGCCCTGCGCTACCGCGTATTCAGCGCCGAGTTCGACGCCAAGCTCGAAGGCGCCGAAGACGGCCTCGACCGCGACGACTACGACCGTCACTGCGCGCACATCGGCGTCCGCGACCTCGACAGCGGCGCCCTGGTGGCCACCACCCGGCTGCTCGACCATCGTGCCGCCGAACGCCTCGGGCGCTTCTACAGCGAAGAGGAGTTCCACCTCTCCGGCCTCGACGCCCTGCACGGCCCGGTCCTGGAGATCGGCCGCACCTGCGTCGCTCCCGAATACCGCAACGGCGCCACCATCGCGGTACTCTGGGGCGAACTCGCCGAGGTCCTCAACGAGGGCGGCTACCGCTACCTGATGGGCTGCGCCAGCATTCCCATGCGCGACGGCGGTATGCAGGCCAAGGCGGTGATGCAGCGGCTGCGCGAGCGCTACCTGTGCACCGACTACCTGCAGGCCGAGCCGAAGAACCCGCTGCCGCCGCTGGACGTCCCGGAAAACCTCACCGCCGAGCTGCCGCCGCTGCTCAAGGCCTACATGCGCCTGGGCGCCAAGATCTGCGGCGAGCCCTGCTGGGACCCGGATTTCCAGGTCGCCGACGTGTTCATCCTGCTCAAGCGCGACGAACTCTGCCCGCGCTACGCCCGCCACTTCAAGGCGGCGGTCTGATGGCGCGGCTGCGCCTGCTGCTGCGCAGCGCCCGCCTGCTCGGGCTGGTCGCGCTCGGACTGGGCCTGGCCGGTTGGGTCAGCCTGCGCGAGCGGCTGCCCGGCGCCGATGTCACGCCGCTGCGCCAGCGCCTGACCCGCTGGTGGCTGGCGCGCCTCTGCGCGGCCCTGCCCTTCGAGGTCAGGGTCAGCGGCGAAGCGCCCCGGCAACCCATGCTGTGGGTAGCCAACCATGTGTCCTGGACCGATATCCCGCTGCTCGGTGCCCTGGCGCCGCTGACCTTCCTGTCCAAGGCCGAGGTGCGTGCCTGGCCGCTGGCCGGCTGGCTGGCGGAAAAGGCCGGTACCCTGTTCATCCGCCGCGGCTCGGGCGACAGCCGGCTGATCAACCAGCGATTGGCCGAACAGTTGCACCGCGGGCGCAACCTGCTGATATTCCCGGAAGGCACCACCACCAACGGCGAAAGCCTGCGCACCTTCCACGGTCGCCTGATGGCCAGCGCCCTGGAAGCCGGCGTGGCGGTGCAGCCGGTGGCGATCAGCTACCGCCGCGACGGCGTACCCGATGCGCTGGCGCCGTTCATCGGCGACGACGACCTGCTCAGCCACCTCGGCCGCCTGCTGCGCGGCGAGCGCGGCAGCGTGCATATCCAGCTGCTGGAACCGATCCCCAGCCAGGGCCTGGACCGCACCGAACTGGCCCGCCAGGCCCAGCAGGCGGTACGCCTGGCGCTGTTCGGCACTGCCGCCCCTACGGAAACCCGGCGCGCCGCCTAGTCGCGCTTGGGCGGCACCGCCAGCACGTCGCACGGCAGGTCGCCGAGGGCCGCCTCGGCCACGCTGCCGATCAGCGCGCGGCGGAAGCCGGTCAGCCCCTGGGTGCCGAGCACCGTCAACTGCGGCGCCTGGCGGCGTACCTCGGTCATGATCACGTTGATCGGCAAGCCTTCGCCGACGCGCAACTGGATGTCCTCGCGGCCCAGCCCCAGGCCGGCAACGTAGTCGCGCAGTTCGACGTTAGCCTTGAGTTCCTCCTGGTCGACGTAATGCTCGACGCGGTCTTCCTTGATCCCCGAATAACGCATCATGCCCTTGGCGAACGGCTCGAAGGCATGCAGCGCGGTGAGGATGGCGGCGTCGAGGAAGCCGAGCTGGCCGGCCATCTGCACCGCGCGCGTCGAGGTCGGCGAGAAGTCCAGCGCCAACAGCACCCGGCGGTACTCCTCTTCCGGCGCACCGGCCGCGCGCAGCACCGGGATCTTCGCATTGCGTACAACCCGCTCCAGGGTGGTGCCGATGAACAGATCGCGCAGCGGCGTGTGCCGGTGCGCGCCCATCACCAGCAGGTCGGCGCCGATCTCCTCGGCCACCGCGTTGATCACCACCACCGGATCGCCGACCCGCACGATCGCCTTGGACTCGACGCCGAGGCGCTCCTTCAGGGCCTGTCCGTTCACTTCCAGCAGGTTGGCGATGGCCAGCCGTTGCGGCGCGATCAGCACCGGTGGCTGGTCGTCGTCGAGCACGTTCAGCACGGTCAGTTCGGCATTCCTCGCCTTGGCCAGTACCGCGGCGCGCATGACCGCCAGCTCGGAACGCGAGGACAGGTCGGTCGCCACCAGGATTCGTTTCATCTTCCACCTCCATTGGCAGAGCGTTGAACGTCGGCCCCATTGAACGATCGACGCGACCGCTGCCGGTTGATGTGCATCAAGCGGATGCTTCGGACTGAAACAATTGATAGGTGATTCCGCCGGCCGGGCCAATGGCCGCTGCGCCAGGCTCAGCGCTGGCTCAGGGCGAACGCCTGGAGTTGCGGGTAGAAGGCGCGGAAATCCGCGCTCAGGTCATCGTAGCGCTGGGCCAGTTCTTCCCAGGAGCCGTCCAGCAGGTGCGGTCGCGACAACCTCCGCGACATGCCGCCCAGCACTTCGCGCAAGACCGCGAACTCGCGGTAGCTGCCCAGCCAGTCCTGGGCCGCCATCCGCGGCGCGATGCGCGCCAGGCGCTCCGGCAGCGGCGAGGCGGCGCGCAGGGTGCCGTAGACCCGCTCGACGAACTGCGGCAGCGGTTCGTCGGCGTAGTCGTTCCAGTCGCGCGCCAGGCAGTGGTCGAAGAACACGTCCAGCAGGACCCCTGCGAAACGCCGGCGCTCCAGCGGGAAGCGCCGCTTGGCCAAATGCACCAGTGGGTGGCTGTCGGTGAAGGCGTCGATGCGCCGGTGCAACTGGATGGCCCGCTCGATCTCGTCCGGCCATTGTCCCAGCAGGCGGCCCTTGACGAAATCGCCGTACAGGCTGCCGAGCAGTTGGGCCGGTTGCGGGCCGCCGAGGTGGAGATGCGCGAGGTAGTTCATGCGGGCTAGCTTACCCCAGCGACGGAACGGTCGTTTCGATCATCGTCATCAGCCCTGTCGATAGCGACTATCGTCGCAATCGATCCCTATATCGTCCAACACCGATATATAGTTCGTCCCAACCCGATATGGACGGCCAACGGACCACCGCCATGCCACTGGACATCGACGAAATCATCAAGGCTCTCTCCCACCCGGTGCGACGCGACATGCTGCGCTGGCTGAAGGAACCGGAGAAGTACTTCGTCGAGCAGGACCACCCGTTCGAGATCGGCGTCTGCGCCGGCAAGTTCGACCAGCGTACCGGTCTCTCCCAGTCCACCGTGTCGGTGCACCTGGCCACCCTGCAACGCGCCGGTCTGGTGACCAGCCGCCGGGTCGGCCAGTGGAACTTCTTCAAGCGCAACGAGGAGACCATCCAGGCCTTCCTCGACCAACTCGGCGACGAGCTGTAAGCAGCACTCGCTTCCACCCCACCACCTCGCAGTCCAGGAGCTCGACCGATGCCGGCGTCTCTTCTCGTCCTCGCTTTATCCGCCTTTGCCATCGGTACCACCGAATTCGTCATCATGGGCCTGCTGCCGCAGGTCGCCGGCGACCTGCGGGTATCCATTCCCAGCGCCGGCTGGCTGATCAGCGGCTACGCCTTCGCCGTGGCCTTCGGCGCCCCGCTGATGGCCATGGCCACCGCCCGCCTGGAGCGCAAGAAAGCCCTGCTCGCGCTGATGGGCATCTTCATCGTCGGCAACCTGCTCTGCGCGGTGGCCGCCAACTACGGCCTGCTGATGCTGGCGCGGATCGTCACCGCGCTCTGCCACGGCGCCTTCTTCGGCATCGGCTCGGTGGTCGCCGCCAGCCTGGTGGCGCCGAACCGCCGCGCTTCCGCCGTGGCCCTGATGTTCACCGGCCTGACCCTGGCCAACGTACTCGGCGTGCCGCTGGGCACCGCGCTCGGCCAGGAAGCCGGCTGGCGCGCGACCTTCTGGGTGGTGACCCTGATCGGCGTGGTCGCCTTCGTCGGCCTGGCCAGGGTGCTGCCGAACGACCGCGAGGAAGAGAAGGTCGACCTGCGCCAGGAAATGTCCGCGCTGAAGAACCCGTCGCTGTGGCTGGCCCTGGGCACCACCGTGCTGTTCGCCGCCTCGATGTTCGCCCTGTTCACCTACGTCGCGCCGCTGCTCGGCGAAGTCACCGGGGTCAGCCCGCGCGGCGTGACCTGGACCCTGCTGCTGATCGGCGTCGGCCTGACCGTCGGCAACATGATCGGCGGCCGCCTCGCCGACTGGCGCCTGGGCACCACCATGGCCGCGGTGTTCGCCGCCATGGCACTGGTCTCGGCGCTGTTCAGCTGGACCAGCCAGGCCCTGCTGCCGGCGGAGATCACCCTGTTCTTCTGGGCCGCCGCCGCCTTCGCCGCGGTGCCCGCGCTGCAGGTCAACGTGGTCCGCGTCGGGCATGCCGCGCCGAACCTGGTGGCGACCCTGAACATCGGCGCCTTCAACGTCGGCAACGCACTCGGCGCCTGGGTCGGCGGCAGCGTCATCGACCACGGCCTGGGCCTGACCCGCGTGCCGCTGGCCGCCGCCGCGTTGGCCGCGCTGGCGCTGCTGGCCACCCTGATCGCCTTTTCCGGAAACGGCCGCGCCCAGGCGCAGCCGGTCCTCGATTGATCCCCTGTCCGTCTATTCCCTAGTGGAGGATGTTCCATGGCTACTCTGTTCGATCCCATCGTGCTCGGCGACCTCGAGCTGCCCAACCGCATCGTCATGGCGCCGCTGACCCGCTGCCGCGCCGATGAAGGCCGCGTGCCCAACGCCCTGATGGCCGAGTACTACGCCCAGCGCGCCGATGCCGGCCTGATCCTCAGCGAGGCCACCGCGGTCACGCCGATGGGCGTGGGCTATCCCGACACCCCCGGCATCTGGTCCGATGACCAGGTCCGTGGCTGGAGCAACGTGACCAAGGCGGTGCACGCCGCCGGCGGGCGCATCTTCCTGCAACTCTGGCACGTCGGGCGGATTTCCGACCCGCTCTACCTGAACGGCGAGCTGCCGGTGGCGCCGAGCGCCATCGCCGCCGAGGGACACGTCAGCCTGGTGCGCCCGAAGCGTCCCTACGTCACCCCGCGCGCGCTGGACACCGAGGAGATCGCCGACATCGTCGAGGCCTACCGCCAGGGCGCCGAGCGGGCCAAGGCAGCCGGCTTCGACGGCGTGGAGATCCATGGCGCCAACGGCTACCTGCTCGACCAGTTCCTCCAGGACAGCACCAACAAGCGCACCGACCGCTACGGCGGCTCCATCGAGAACCGCGCGCGCCTGCTGCTGGAAGTCACCGACGCGGCGATCTCCGTATGGGGTGCCCAGCGCGTCGGCGTACACCTGGCGCCGCGTGCCGACTCCCACGACATGGGCGATTCCAACCGCCTGGAAACCTTCAGCCATGTCGCCCGTGAGCTGGGCAAGCGCGGCATCGCCTTCATCTGCGCCCGCGAAGCGCAGGCCGACGACAGCATCGGCGTAGCCCTGAAGAAAGCCTTCGGCGGACCCTACATCGCCAACGAGAAGTTCACCCTCGACAGCGCCAACGCCATCCTGGCCAAGGGCGACGCCGATGCGGTGGCCTTCGGCATCCCCTTCATCGCCAACCCGGACCTGGTCGAACGCCTGCGCCAGGGCGCCGAACTGAACCCGCCGCGCCCGGAGACCTTCTATACCGGCGGCACCGAAGGCTACCTGGACTATCCGACCCTGGCCTGATCGCGCCAGCCAGGAAAGAGCCCGCCACGCTTGCCGTGGCGGGCTCTGTGCTTTTCCCGTCTAGCGCAGGCGGAAATACGGCTCCGGTTCCGCGCACGGATCGCGCTGGGCGCAGCCCTTGCAACCGCCGCCGCAACCGCCCGAGCTTTGCGCAGCCACCCGCTCGACCTTGCCGAGCGCGATCAGCCGCTCCAGGATCGCCTCCACCAGCGCCGGCGGCGCGTCCACCTGGCGGCTGAGCTGTTTCAGCCCACGCGCCTGGCCGTCTTCCAGGGCGGCGCGGATCTGCATGAGTGTCGCCATCAGTGACATCCTCCCTGCCCGCTCGGGGCATCGGCCATTCGGCCTGGCAGTTGCAGTACCTGCTCACGGCCGAACAGACGCAGGCAGGTCATCAGGATCAGGTTGAAGACCAGCACCACGGCGATGGTCAGGACGCTACGCTCGGGGTGCGCGGTGAAGGTGGCGACCTGGTAGCAGAGGGTCGCCAGCGAGTAGGCGACGTTCAGCCCCCAGAGCACCGAGAAAGCCATCCAGCCCTTGCTGCTTTCCCGGGCGATCGCACCCATGGCGGTCACGCAGGGCACGTAGAGCAGGACGAAGACCAGGTAGCTGTAGGCCGCGATGGGGCTGCCGAACTTGCTCGCCATGGTGCCCATCGAGCCGGTATCCATGTCGCCGTCGGCCATGCTCGCCTCCACCGGGTTGGCCAGCACGCTGAGGCTGAAGGTATCGACCAGGCCGTCCCGGGTTTCGACCAGGGCGTCGCGCAGTTGCCCGGGCAGGTCGTAGCCTTCGTAGTCGAAGGCCTCGCCCTGGATCTGCTCGGCGGTGTAGAGGGTGTTCAGGGTGCCGACCACCACTTCCTTGGCCATCGCCCCGGTGACCAGGCCGACGGTGGCCTGCCAGTTGTCCGGCTGCACCCCGAGCGGCGCCAGCAGCGGAGTGAGACGCTGGCTGACGCTGGCCAGCGCGGAATGGCCGATGTCGCCCTGCACCGGCTTGCCGTCGAGGGTGATGCTGTTCAGGCCGCCGATCACCAGGCTGACCAGGATGATCACCTTGCCGGCCCGCACCACGAAGCCGCGCAGGCGCGACCAGGTCTGCAGCAGCAGGCTCTTAAGGTGTGGCACATGGTACAGCGGCAGTTCCATGACGAACGGCGAGGCCTCGCCGCGCATCAAGGTGTGCTTGAGCAGCAGCCCGGTGAGGATCGCCACGACGATGCCGAGCAGGTACAGGGAGAAGATCACCAGCGCGCCGCCCTGGCCGAAGAAGGCCCCGGCGAACACGGCGAAGATCGCCAGGCGCGCGCCGCAGGACATGAACGGCGCCATCATGATGGTGATCAGCCGCTCGCGCTGCGCGTCCAGGGTCCGCGCGCCCATGATCGACGGTACGTTGCAGCCGAAACCGACGATCAGCGGCACGAACGACTTGCCCGGCAGGCCCAGTGCCTGCATCAGGCGGTCCATGACGAAGGCCGCGCGGGCCATGTAGCCGGAATCTTCGAGCAGCGAGAGGAACAGGTACATCAAGCCGATCTGCGGCACCAGCGGCAACACCGTGTTGACCCCGCCACCGATGCCCTGGGCGAGGAACACCGTGAGCCAATCGGGCAGGCCGAAGCGGATACCCAGCCACTGGATGCCGTCGATGAAGATCGCCGACGAGCCCTTGTCGAAGATCGGCTGTAGCGCCCCGCCGATGTTGATGGCGAAGAAGAACATCAGGTACATCACCAGCAGGAAGATCGGCAGACCCAGCCAGCGATTCAGGACGACCCGGTCGAGCCATTGGGTCAGCCGGTGCGGCTGAGCCTGCTGGTGGTCGCAGACCGCCGCGCAGATCTCGCCGATCAGCCGGTAGCGCGCATCGACGATCGCCAGCTCGGGCTCCTCGCCGCAGCCCTGGCGCGCCTGGTCCAGGGTGGCCGGCGGCAAGCCCAGCGCCGGGCCGTTGAAGATGTCGCCTTCCAGCGCCTGTAACGCCAGCCAGCGCGGCTCGATGGCCGAAGCCGCCGGAGCGCGCGTTTCCAGGAGGTAGCCGACCTGCGCCTGGATGGCCGGCGGGTAATCCACCGCCAGCGCCGCCTGCGGGACCTGCAGGGAGTCGATGGCCGCCTTCAGTTCGTCGATGCCATCGGCGCGGGTGGATACCAGCGGCACCACCGGGCAACCGAGACGCCGCGCCAGACCGTCAATGTCGATGCGGATGCGCTGGCTACGGGCGATGTCGAGCATGTTCAGCGCGACGATGCAGGGAATGCCCATCTCCCGCAGCTGCACCGTGAGGTACAGGTTGCGCTCCAGGTTCGCCGCATCCACCACGTTGACCAGCACGTCCACTTCGCCGCTGGCGATGTAGCGGCAGGCGATCTGCTCGTCCAGCGAGGCCTGGGCGGAAACGCTGGTCAACGAATAGGTGCCGGGCAGGTCGACCAGGCGTACCGCGTGACGGACGGTGTGGAACGCACCCTCCTTGCGCTCCACGGTGACGCCGGCCCAGTTGCCGACCCGCTGGCGCGAGCCGGTGAGCTGGTTGAACAGGGTGGTCTTGCCGGAGTTGGGATTGCCGATCAGGCCGAGGGTCAATGCGGTCATGGGGATTCCGGGCGGGGTCAGTCGAGCGGGACAAGGGTCAGCAGGGCGAGATCCTTGCGCCGCAGCGCCAGGCTGGTCTGGCGGGTCTCGACCTGGACCGGGTCGCCCAGCGGGGCGATGCGCACCACGCGCAGCGCCGCGCCGGGCAGAAGCCCCATGGAGAACAGGCGTTGGCGATAGCCGTTGCTGATGGCGGGGGAATAACCGGTGATGCGATAGGAACGGGACGGTTGCAATGCGCTCATGGCGGATTCCAGGCAGAGGAAGGGACCAATGGCCTCCCTGGCCGGTGATCGAGAATCTAAACGACTCTCACTTAAGGCTCGCTTAAGGACGCAGTATCGGAGCGGAGGAGCAGCGGATTCGCTGATCCAGAGCAATGGAAGCGGGGATTTTCGCCGGGCGCGGCGAACTGTCGCCGCCAGCGCCCGGTGCGACGGGGCGGCTGGCGGCGCAAGGGGTCAGCGGGTATTGAGCTGCTGCTGCAGGTTCTGCACCTGGGCCTGGAGGGTGTTGATGTTGCGCATCACCTGGGTGCGGAAGGCGTCGAACTCGGCGGTATTGCCGCCCTGGGCCGGGCGGTTGTCGAGCTGGCTGCGCAGCACCAGCAGATCGTCCTGGATACCCTTGATCGTCTGGCTCGGGTTGCCCTGCTTCTTCAGCGCCGCGACATCGCCGCCGAGGGCCTTGAGTTGCTCGTTGGTCTTGCCCAGTTCGACCTGCAGGGCTTTCAGCTTCTCCTGTTCGGCGGCCAGTGCCTGCAGCTTGCCGTCCAGTTGCGCGACCAGTTGCGCCGCGCTTTCCTGCTGGGCCTTGAGATCGCTGGCCAGTTGATCGAGGCGTTTGCCCTGACCGCCGAACTGGTTGCTCACATCGGCCTGCTGGCGCTCCTGGCTGCCGAGTTTCTCCTGCAGTTGCTTGACCTGCAGGCGCAGCGCCTCGCGTTCGCTGGTGACGCTGGACTCGCTGGCGACCACCTTGCCGCGAATGTCGTCGAGGCGACCGGCGGCTTCCTCGCTGATCCTCACGAAGCTTTCCTGGGTCGCCACCAACTGCTGTTCCATCAGGCTGATTTGCTGGTGGCTCCACCAACCCACCCCGGCGAGGGCAATCAGCATCGCCCCGAGCAGAGCCCAGAGCGGGCCGGTGGAGGCCGGGCGGCGCTCCTTGGTGTCTACGACCCGGCGCTGCTCCGGTTCGTAGACGTGCCGCGGGTGGTGGCCGAATTCGTCGCGGTCGGCGGCATCGGTGGTCAGGCTGGGCACATCGTCGAGTTCGTCGAAAGCATCGTTACGCATGGTGAAAACCTGTGAAGGGGAACGGCATCCTGCCGGAGGCCTGGAGAAAGGGCCGAATGGCGCATTATATCGGTTCGGCCCCGCCCCTTCAGCGTCTGCTCGAAGCAAATTGCCGGACCGGGGCGCTCCACCGCGAAGCCGTGCGCCCCAAGACGGAGCGAACGCTGCCCGGCACAGACCGCCGCAGGCCGCCGCCGGTTCCCCGCCCCGCACGCCGGCGCTGGCCCGCGGCCCGCATGGCACGTCGCTTGCCTGGACCTTGCCGGGCAGATTCGAGAGCCGGAGGATGCATGGAGTTGAACAAATCCTTGCTGGATTGCATGCGCGCCGTACGCCGACGCCTGCGCGAGGAACAGGCGCTGGATATCCACTTCCAGCAACGCGATGCGGTCGCCGCGATGCAGGCGGCCTGCGCCCGCTCCGGCGATGCGACGACGCGGGAGCTGGGACAGCGCCTCGGCAGGCTCAGCGGGGTCGAGCTGCCGCCGGCGGAACCTTCCCTGTTGCCCGCGCAGGCGCCGAGCCGGCAATACGCCGGCCCGTTGCGCGGCTGATCAGAGTCCCTGGGCGCGCCACCAGGCGCAGAACTCGTCGAGCGCGGTCCACAGGCTGACCCGCGGGTCGTAGTCGAGGTATTCGCGGGCGCGGTTGATGTCCAGGGTGAAGTTCTTCGCCATCACCGCCATGCCCAGGCGGAACAGCACCGGCTCCGGGCGCCCCGGCAGGATCCGGCAGACGCTTTCGTTGAGCGCCGCCAGGCCATAGCCGACGGCATACGGCAGGTGACCGCCGACCGGCGGCAGGTCGAGCTGGCGCATCACGTAGTTGACCGCATCCCAGAACGGTACCGGCTGCCCGTTGCTGATGTTGTAGACCTTGCCCAGCGCCGGCTCGCCGGCCAGCAGGCAACTGAACAGGGCGTCGTTGAGATTGTGCACGCTGGTGAAGTCGACCCGGTTCAGGCCGTTGCCGAGGATCCGCAGGCGTCCCTTGCGGTGGGCCTGGATCATTCGCGGGAAGATGCTAGTGTCGCCGGCGCCGACCACGAAGCGCGGACGCAACGCCAACACTTCCAGGCCCAGGTCGCGGGCGCTGAGCACCAGTTGCTCGGCCTGGTACTTGGTCGCCCCGTAGTGGTCGGAAAAACGCCGGGGTACGTATTCTTCGTTCAGGTCCAGGTGGTCGCGCCCGTCGAAATAGATCGACGGCGACGACAGATGCACCAGGCGCCGCACCTTTTGCCGCATGCAGGCCTCGACGACGCTCTCGGCAAGCCCGACGTTGGCCGCCAGGAAGCGTTCGCGCGGTCCCCAGACTCCGACCGCGCCGGCACAATGCACCACCGCCTCGACATCCTCGCAGAGGCGCAGGACCAGCGCCGGGTCGGCGAGGTCGCCGGGAACGAACTCGGCGCCCCGCGCCACCAGATGTTCCACCGCGTCCGCACGCCGACCGCTGACCCGTACCGACAGGCCCTGCTCCAGGGCGAAGCGAGCGAAACGCCCGCCGATGAAGCCCGTTGCCCCCGTTACCAGAATCCGCATTGCGTTCTCCCGTTGTTCTTCTTGTGCCGCGACTCTAGCAACCCGGAGCCGCGCCACCACTGGCACAGCATGCCAGAACAACGACCTTGCGGGCCGCCGGCACGACTTGCGTTGGGCGACAGAAGCGGCGCTGCGCGCTACAAGGTCTAACCTGAAAGCCACCTGCACGCTGGGAGACACACCATGGGCAGTCACTGGATGATCTACGGCGCCAACGGCTACACCGGCCGGCTGGTCGCCGAACAGGCACAGCGCGAGGGCCTGACGCCGCTCCTCGGCGGACGCAACCCGGCCGCCCTGCACGCCCTCGGCAGCCAGCTCGGGCTGGAGTGCCGGGTCTTCGACCTGGGGGATCCGCAGGCCTGCCGCGAAGCCCTGGACCAGGTGAAGGTGGTGGCCCATTGCGCCGGTCCGTTCTCCGCCACCAGCACGCCGATGATCGCCGCCTGCCGCGCCGCCGGCACCCACTACGTGGATATCACTGGAGAGATCGCGGTGTTCGAGCAGGCCCACGCCGGCGACGCCGAGGCCCGCGAGGCCGGCATCGTGGTCTGCCCGGGCGTGGGCTTCGATGTGATCCCCACCGATTGCCTGGCCGCCTGCCTGAAGGAGGCGCTGCCGGACGCGCAACGGCTGGCGCTGGGCTTCGACACCGGCAGCGGGCTTTCGACGGGAACCGCGAAGACCAGCGTCGAAGGCCTCAAGTTCGGCGGCAAGATCCGCGAGAATGGCCGCCTGCGCGACGTGCCGCTGGGCTACAAGCGCCGCGACATCGATTTCGGCCGCGGCCTGCGGCACGCCGTGACGATTCCCTGGGGCGACGTGGCCACCGCCTACTACAGCACCGGCATCCCTGACATCGAGGTCTACCTGCCGGCGCCGCCGCTGCTGGCTCTGGGCATGCGCCTGATCGACCCGCTGCGTCCGCTGCTCGGTCGGCAACGGGTCCAGGACTGGCTCAAGGGGCAGGTCGACAAACGCATCGCCGGCCCCGACCAGGCAGCCCGCGAACGCCTGCGCACCTGGGTCTGGGGCGAGGCGCGCAACGCCCGCGGCGAACGCCGCACGGCGCGCCTGGAGACGGCCAACGTGTACGACCTGACCCTGCACGGCGTGCTCCTGGCAATGCGCCACCTGCTGGACTACCAGGGTCCCGGCGGCTACTTCACGCCATCGCGGTTGCTCGGCGCGCGCTGCGTCGAATCGTTGCCCGGCTCCGGACGAATCACCGTCATCGGCTGATCAGCCTGCCACCCGCACCAAGCCGTCGCCGGCGCGGGCGAGCAGGTGCTCGGTGAGCGACGCGAGCAGTTCGCCGCCGTTGCGCCAGTAGTGCCAGTACAACGGTACGTCGATGACCTGGCCGGGCAGCAACTCGACCAGTTCGCCGCGCTCCAGCTCGCCTTGCACCTGGCGCTCCGGCACCAGGCCCCAGCCGAGACCGCCGGCCGTGAGGCGGACGAAACCTTCCGAGGACGGGCAGAGGTGGTGGATGAAACCGCCCTCGACGCCGAGGTCCTTGAGAAAGCGGTGTTGCAGCAGGTCGTCCGGGCCGAACACGATCGCCGGCACGCCGGCCAGGGCGGCCGCCTCGACCCCGCGGGGAAAGTGCCGGGCAATGAAATCCGGGCTGGCCAGGCCGCGATAACGCATGGCTCCGAGCAGCAGCGATCGCGCGCCGGCCACCGGCCGCGCGCTACCGCAGACGCAGCCGGCCACCTCGCCCGCGCGCATGCGCTTGAGCCCGACCTCCTGGTCCTCCACCACAAGGTCCAGCAGCACCCGCCGCTCGGCGCAGAAATCGCCCACCGCGGCGGCCCACCAGGTCGCCAGGCTATCGGCGTTGAGAGCGATGCGCAGGCGTTCCGGGGCACCGCCTTCATCCAGGTTCGGCACCCAGCGCTGCAGGTCGCCCTCCAGCAGCCGCACCTGCTGTACATGGTTGAGCAGGCGGCGCCCGAGATCGGTGGGATGCGGCGGCGTCTCGCGCACCAGGACCGGCTGGCCGACCCGCGCCTCGAGCAGCTTGATCCGCTGCGATACCGCCGATTGCGACAGCCCCAGCGCCTGTGCGGCGCGCTCGAAACCGCCCTGCTCCACCACCGCGGCCAGCGCGGCGAGCAACTTGTAGTCGAACAAAATCAGTTTTCCTAATGAGAGATCAGCAGGATTCGTTTTCCTTATAAACCGCCCGCGGCCACACTCGCCAGCACTTTTCCGATCCACCCGACGCGGACCGACCATGGCTGGCGAAACCTCGCTGCGCACCCTGCTGCGCACGCTCACTCCCGAACTCAACCCCGGCGACTATGTGTTCTGTACCTGCGCCGATGGCGCGCTGCCGAACGGCGCCGAGCCGCTCGCCAGCTTCCGCGAGCGCGAGGGCCTGACCCTGGTGCTCGAACGCCGGCAGGCCGAACGCCTGGGCCTGCCCTACGAATACGTAGCGGCCTGGATCACCCTGACGGTGCACTCCTCGCTGGCGGCGGTGGGCCTGACCGCCACCTTCGCCAGGGCGCTGGCCGAAGCCGGGATCAGTTGCAACGTGATGGCCGGCTATTTCCACGACCACCTGTTCGTCGCCCGCGACGAAGGTCGGCGCGCCCTCGCCGTCCTCCAGCGGCTGGCGGCGGAGGCGCACTGACATGTGGCAGAGCTATCTCAACGGCATCCTGGTGGCTGCCGGCCTGATCATCGCCATCGGCGCGCAGAATGCCTTCGTCCTCGCGCAGAGCCTGCGCCGCGAGCATCACCTCTCGGTAGCCGCGCTCTGCGTGTTTTGCGACGCGGTGCTGGTCAGCCTCGGCGTGTTCGGCCTGGCCAAGCTGCTGCTGGAAAACCCGACGCTGCTGGCCATCGCCCGCTGGGGCGGGATCGCCTTCCTGACCTGGTACGGGCTCAAGGCGCTGCTTCGCGCGTTGCGCCCGGACGCCCTCGGCAACGCCGCGGAAACCGGGCCACGCTCGCGCAAGGCGGTGCTTCTGGCGGCACTGGCGGTCACCCTGCTCAACCCCCACGTCTATCTCGATACCGTACTCCTGATCGGTTCGCTCGGCGCCCAGCAGGCCGCGCCGGGCGCCTATGCCCTCGGCGCCGCCAGCGCCTCGCTGATGTGGTTCTTCGCCCTCGCCCTCGGCGCGGCGTGGCTGGCTCCCTGGCTGGCGCGCCCGGCCACCTGGCGCCTGCTCGACCTGATGGTGGCGGCCATGATGCTGGGCCTGGCCGCGCAACTGCTGTTCCGGGGATAACTCGGTTTCCGTCTTCCCGAGCGAACCCTCGCGCCGCCAGGCAGTCCAGAGAGAATGCGGCGGTGTTCGCCGGCGAGCTTGCAGAAGCCCGTCGCAGCGCGCCGCCGCCGGCCTTTGCCCCTACAGTTGCTGCGTGGATATGCCCCGACACGGGTGCTATGATCCGGAGTTCGCGGCACTGGGAGCCTAGGCTCCGAGTCGCACCCGGCGCCCTTTCCGGAGCGCTCCGCCGAACGTCCCCCCGGGGATCCAGGACGGGCTCCCGGACAGGCATCGGACCGGCCCCGTGAACCGGTCGCGCGCTAGCCGCGCCAGTCCTGACCTGAGGAAGAATAGGAGAGACACCATGGCTTTCGAATTGCCGCCGCTGCCTTACGAAAAGAACGCCCTTGAGCCGCACATTTCCGCAGAAACCCTGGAATACCACCACGACAAGCACCACAACACCTACGTGGTGAACCTGAACAACCTGATCCCAGGCACCGAGTTCGAAGGCAAGAGCCTCGAAGAGATCGTCAAGAGCTCCTCCGGCGGCATCTTCAACAACGCCGCCCAGGTGTGGAACCACACCTTCTACTGGAACTGCCTGAGCCCGAACGGCGGTGGCCAGCCCACCGGCGCCCTGGCCGACGCCATCAACGCCGCCTTCGGCTCCTTCGACAAGTTCAAGGAAGAGTTCACCAAGACTTCCGTCGGCACCTTCGGCTCCGGCTGGGGCTGGCTGGTGAAGAAGGCCGACGGCTCCCTGGCCCTGGCCAGCACCATCGGTGCCGGCAACCCGCTGACCAGCGGCGACACCCCGCTGCTGACCTGCGACGTCTGGGAACATGCCTACTACATCGACTACCGCAACCTGCGTCCGAAGTACGTCGAAGCGTTCTGGAACCTGGTCAACTGGGACTTCGTAGCGAAGAATTTCGCTGCCTGAGTCTGATCAGAACCACGAAAAAGCCCGGCATTCGCCGGGCTTTTTCGTTTTAATCTGGGGTCCAGGAGCCATCGTCTACCCTCAGGAACTGGTAGACCTTCGCTCGTGATAGCCTCTTGAGGTAAACAAGCTCTTCCTACCGGCTTGTCTTTCGCCCTGGCGACGAACAAGGAAGGCCCCTTGAAACTGGACTCCCGACACAGCCTCTCGCTCAAGCTGCTGCGTGTCGTGCTACTGGCGGCGCTGGCCGTTGGCGTAGTGCTCAGTTGCGCGCAGATCGTCTTCGACGCCTACAAGGCCAAGCAGGCGGTGAGCAGCGACGCCCAACGCATCCTCGCGATGGTCCGCGACCCTTCTACCCAGGCGGTCTACAGCCTCGACCGGGAAATGGCGATGCAGGTCCTCGAAGGCCTGTTCCAGCACGAGGCGGTGCGCCAGGCGAGCATCGGCCATCCCGGCGAGCCGATGCTGGCGGAGAAATCCAGGCCGCTGCTGGACCTGCCGACGCGCTGGCTGACCGACCCGATCCTCGGCCAGGAACGCACCTTCAGCATTCGACTGATCGGCCGCCCGCCCTATAGCGAATACTACGGCGACCTGAAGATCACCCTGGACACCGCGCCCTACGGCGAGAACTTCGTCACCACTTCGGAAATCATCTTCATCTCCGGCATTCTCCGCGCCCTGGCCATGGGCCTGGTGCTATTCCTCGTCTACCACTGGATGCTGACCAAGCCGCTGTCGAAGATCATCGAGCACCTGGTCAGCATCAATCCCGACCGCCCCAGCCAGCACCAGTTGCCGCTGCTCAAGGGACACGAACGCAACGAGCTGGGGCTCTGGGTGACCACCGCCAACCAGTTGCTCGCCTCGATCGAAAGCAACAGTCACCTGCGCCGCGAGGCCGAGGACAACCTGCTGCGCATTTCCCAGTACGACTTCCTCACCGGCCTGCCGAACCGCCAGTTGCTGCAGCAGCAACTCGACCAGATCCTCGACGGCGCCGGCCGCCAGCAGCGCCGGGTAGCAGTACTGTGCCTGGGTCTCGACGATTTCAAGGGGATCAACGAGCAGTACACCTACCAGCTCGGCGACCAGTTGCTGATCGCCCTCGCCGACCGCCTGCGCGGGCACAGCGCGCGGCTCGGTTCGCTGGCGCGCCTGGGCGGCGACCAGTTCGCCCTGGTCCAGGCCGACATCGAGCAACCCTACGAGGCGGCCGAACTGGCGCAGAGCATCCTCGACGGCCTGGAAGCGCCGTTCGAGATCGACCAGCACGAGGTGCGCCTGCGCGCCACCATCGGTATCACCCTGTTCCCCGAGGACGGCGAGACCACGGAGAAACTGCTGCAGAAGGCCGAGCAGACCATGACCCTGGCCAAGACACGCTCGCGCAACCGCTACCAGTTCTACATCGCCAGCGTGGACAGCGAGATGCGTCGCCGCCGGGAACTGGAAAAGGACCTGCGCGACGCCCTGCAGCGCCACGAGCTGCACCTCGTCTACCAGCCGCAGGTGGACTACCGCGACCACCGCGTGGTCGGCGTCGAGGCGCTGCTGCGCTGGCAACATCCGTTGCACGGCTTCGTCCCGCCGGACCTGTTCATCCCGCTGGCGGAACAGAACGGCAGCATCTTCAGCATCGGCGAGTGGGTGCTCGACCAGGCCTGCCGGCAATTGCGCGAATGGCACGACCAGGGCTTCGACGACCTGCGCATGGCGGTCAATCTTTCCACCGTGCAGCTCCACCACAACGCCTTGCCGCGGGTGGTCAGCAACCTGCTGCAGGTCTACCGCCTGCCGGCGCGCAGCCTGGAGCTGGAAGTCACCGAGACCGGCCTGATGGAGGACATCTCCACTGCCGCCCAGCACCTCCTCAGCCTGCGCCGCGCCGGCGCGCTCATCGCCATCGACGATTTCGGCACCGGCTATTCCTCGCTGAGCTACCTGAAGAGCCTGCCGCTGGACAAGATCAAGATCGACAAGAGTTTCGTCCAGGACCTGCTGCAGGACGAGGACGACGCGACCATCGTTCGCGCCATCATCCAGCTCGGCAAGAGCCTGGGCATGCAGGTGATCGCCGAGGGCGTGGAAACCGCCGAGTAGGAAGCGTACATCATCGCCGAAGGTTGCAACGAAGGTCAGGGCTACCTGTACAGCAAGCCGCTGCCGGCCAGGGAACTGACCCAGTACCTCAAGCAGGCGCGACGCCTGAGCCAGGCCACCAGCAGCGAACGGCCCTGATCAGAACAGGCGGCTGAACAGCCAGCCCGCCAATAGCGCGCTGCCCAGGCAGAGCAACGCGGCCCCCGCCGCCTGGCGGCGCAGTTGCACGGCGAGATCGTCCTCGCCCTGGCTGGAGAGAATGAAGGGATGCGCCTCCTCCGGCTTGCCGAGCAGGTGGCGGGTCGGCGCGGCGCTGCTTGCCCGATGCCGATCCTCGGCTTCCAGCCGCGCCGCCAGGCGCACCCGGTTCCATTCGCGCTCGTCCAGCTCGCCGTTGCCGTCGCTGTCGAAGCGCGCCAGCAGCCCATGGAAATCGCCCTTCCATTCACGGATGACCGCACCCTGCGCCCGTTCGGCATCGAGCCCCTGGCGACCGCCACCGCTGCTGCGGAATTCGCCCAGCGCATAGAGCGGCTCGCCGGCGTGCAGGCGCTCCTCGGTGTAGCGGTAGAGCCGCTCTCCGCCGACCAGGGTGCCGAAGCTCTCCAGCAATCGCAGGGTATCGATCGGTGCTTCGCGAAAAGCCTCCCAGCGCTGCTGGGTCAAGGGTCGCACCTCGGCGCCGCGTGGGTCGACCAGGCAGGCATCGGTGGCATCGCGCAAGCCGAATGGCGACTCGCTGGCACCTTTGTCGACGGTGCGCCAGGCCTTCTCGCGGCCGCTGCGCTTTTCCTCGACTTCGATGCGGTAGCGCCACCACAGACACGGCTTGCCGGTCAAGGGAGCCTGCAGCGGGCCTTCCGGGCCCTCCTCGAGCACCCCGTAGAGTTCGACGAAACCCTGCGCCGCCGAACGGATCCGCGAGGTCGGTACGTCGCCGAGCAGGCGCGCCCGCGCAAGACGGCGCACGAACTGCCAGCCGGCCCAGGCGCAGAGCCCCAGGCTGGCGGCGATGAACAGCCAGCGCAGGTCGAAGTCCATCTCAGCCGAACAGGGCCTTGAGATCGACGTTGGCCTTCTCCGCCTCGCTGAACTGCAACAGCTCGGCGGCCTTGAAGCCAGCGACACGGGCGATCAGCAGGTCGGGAAATTGCTCGATGCGCACGTTGTTCAGGTTCACCGCCTCGTTGTACAGCTCGCGGCGATCGGCGATGCCGTTCTCCAGGCCGCTGATGCGCTGGGAAAGGAACTGGAAACTTTCGTTGGCCTTGAGCTGCGGGTAGTTCTCGGCCAGCGCGAAGAGCTGTCCCAGGCCGGCGCGCAGCCCGCTCTCGGCCTTGCCCAGGGCATCCACGTCGGCGCGCTCGCGGGCGCTGGCGACGGCGTTGCGGGCGGCGATGACCCGCTCCAGCGTGGCGCGCTCGTGCTGCATGTAGTGCTTGCAGGCCTCGACCAGCTTCGGCAACTCGTCATGGCGCTGCTTGAGGAGCACGTCGATGTTGGCCCATGCCTTGCCCACGGAGTGCTTCAGCCGTACCAGGCCGTTGTAGAGCACCACCGCGTAGCCGGCGAGCAGCAGCAGGACAACCCAGAAAGCGATAGCGGTCAGACTCATGGACGGAGTTCCGGACGAAGATGCTGGCATTCTAGCTGCGCCCGACATGTCCAGGCACGACGGCGATCACGCTGCGCCCTTTTCAAAAATGCAAATCTTTCGCATTATGTGGCGGTTTTTTAACGCCCTTGCGGGTGTTTCCGACAAGCGCACGCCGCTTCGGCACGCCACCAATAAAGCAAAGGAATCCGCCATGACTCGTATGCCCCTGGCCACCGCCAGTCTGCTGGCCCTCGCCATCTCCCTCGCCGGCTGCGGCGACGACAAGAAAGCCGAAGCGCCCGCGACACCGGCGGCCAGCACGCAGCCCGCCGCTCCCGCCGCCGCCCCGGCTGCCAAGGTCGACGAGGCCGCCGCCAAGGCAGTGATCAAGAACTACGCGGACCTCGCCGAAGCCACCTTCGCCGATGCCCTGAGCACCGCCAGGGACCTGCAGAAAGCCGTCGACGCGTTCCTCGCCAAGCCCGACGCGGAAACCCTGAAAGCCGCCAAGGAAGCCTGGTTTGCCGCACGTACCCCCTACTCCCAGAGCGAAGCCTTCCGCTTCGGCAACGCGATCATCGACGACTGGGAAGGACAGGTTAACGCCTGGCCGCTGGACGAAGGCCTGATCGACTATGTCGCCAAGGACTACCAGCACGCCCTGGGCAACCCCGGCGCCACCGCCAACATCGTCGCCAACACCGAGATCCAGGTTGGCGAAGACAAGATCGACGTCAAGGAAATCACCGGCGAGAAACTGGCCAGCCTGAACGAGCTGGGCGGTTCCGAAGCCAACGTCGCCACCGGCTACCACGCCATCGAGTTCCTCCTCTGGGGCCAGGACCTGAACGGCACCGGTCCGGGCGCCGGCAACCGTCCCGCCACCGACTATGCCCAGGGCAAGGACTGCACCGGCGGCCATTGCGACCGTCGCGCCGCCTACCTGAAGGCCGTCACCGACCTGCTGGTCAGCGACCTCGAATACATGGCCGGACAGTGGAAGGCCGGCGTCGCCGACAACTACCGCGCCAAGCTGGAAGCCGAACCGGTGGATACCGGCCTGCGCAAGATGTTCTTCGGCATGGGCAGCCTGTCCCTCGGCGAACTGGCCGGCGAGCGCATGAAGGTCGCGCTGGAGGCCAACTCCACCGAAGACGAGCACGACTGCTTCAGCGACGACACCCACCACACCCTGTTCTTCAACGGCAAGAGCATCCGCAACATCTACCTCGGCGAGTACAAGCGCATCGACGGTAGCGTGGTCAAGGGCCCGAGCCTGGCCGACCTGGTCGCCAAGGCCGACGCCGCCGCCAACGACACCCTGAAGGCCGACCTGGCCGACACCGAGGCCAAGCTGCAGGCCATCGTCGACAGCGCCGATAAGGATGGCGTGCACTTCGACCAGATGATCGCTCCGGACAACAAGGACGGCCAGCAGAAGATCCGCGACGCCATCGCCGCCCTGGTCAAGCAGACCGGCGCCATCGAGCAGGCCGCGGGCAAGCTGGGTATCCAGGACCTGAAACCGGACAACGCCGACCACGAGTTCTGATTCCTTCCTGCGCCAACAGCGTGCGGCCCATGGCCGCACGCTGCGTTTCAGGGCCTCGAAAGCGGACTTCGCGGGCCTTTACAAACGCAAATCCCTCTTATTTTGATTAGCCCCAACTGGTAAGCTTGCGGGCTGTTTCCACGCAGTCCGGGATGTTCGCCGATGTCGTTGCCGTCACCTTCCATGCCGCTCGCCTGTCTCCTGACGGCGCTCCTTCTGGGCGGATGCGGCGCCGACGACGCACCGCTGCGCGCCGAGCCCGGCGAACACCTGTCCGGGGGCGCGACCACGGTGCTGCAAAGCGACCGCAACGCCTTCTCCCTGCCCTCCGCCAACCTCGCCCCGAGCCGGCGCCTGGACTTCAGCGTGGGCAACAGTTTCTTCCGCAACCCCTGGGTCATCGCCCCTTCCTCCACCACCGCGCGCGATGGTCTGGGGCCGCTGTTCAATACCAACGCCTGCCAGAACTGCCATGTGAAGGACGGTCGCGGCCACCCGCCGGGAGCGGACGCGGTCAGCGCGGTGTCGATGCTGGTACGCCTGTCGATCCCGGCCGGCCCTGCGGACGGCAAGACCCTGTTGCACCAGGGGGTGATTCCCGAACCGACCTACGGCGGCCAGTTGCAGGACGTCGGTATTCCCGGCGTCGCCCCGGAAGGCAAGGTGCGGATGGACTACGAGCCGCTGAAGGTGAGGTTCGAGGACGGCACCGAGGTCGAACTGCGCAAGCCGATCCTGCGTATCAGCCAGCTCGGCTATGGGCCGATGCATCCGCAGACGATGTTTTCCGCCCGCGTCGCCCCGCCGATGATCGGGCTCGGCCTGCTCGAGGCGATTCCCGAAGAGGCGATCCTGGCCAATGCCGATCCGGACGACCGCAACGGCGACGGTATCCGCGGGCGCGCCAACCAGGTCTGGGATGCCGCGCGGCAGCGCACCGCGATCGGCCGCTTCGGCTGGAAGGCCGGCCAGCCGGATATCCCGCAGCAGAACGCGCACGCCTTCGCCAACGACATGGGCCTGACCAGCAGCCTGCTGCCCCACGACGACTGCAGCGCCGCCCAGGTCGAGTGCCGCCGGGCGCCCGACGGCGGCGAGCCGGAAGTCAGCGACAACATCTTCGCCCAGGTGCTGTTCTACAGCCGCAACCTGGCGGTCCCGGCGCGGCGCAAGGTAGACGACCCGCAGGTGCTGGCCGGCAAGCGCCTGTTCGCCCAGGCCAACTGCGTGGCCTGCCACGTTCCCGCCTTCACTACCGGTTCCGACGCCAGCGAGCCGGAGCTGGCCAACCAGCGGATTCGTCCCTATTCCGACCTGTTGCTGCATGACATGGGCGACGGCTTGGCGGACAATCGCCCGGAATTTCTCGCCAGCGGGCGGGACTGGCGAACCCCGCCGCTATGGGGCATCGGCCTGACCGAAACGGTCAACGGCCACACCCAGTTCCTCCACGACGGGCGCGCCCGCAATCTGCTGGAGGCGATCCTCTGGCACGGCGGCGAAGCCGAAGCGGCCAAGCGGCACGTGCTCGGCTTCGACGCCGACCAGCGCAGCGCCCTGCTGGCCTTCCTGAATTCACTCTGAGGAGCCCACATGTTCCGCCCACGACTGCTCTTGACCAGCCTCGCCATCGCCCTCGGCGCCTGTTCGCCGCAAGACCCGCAGGCCGTCACCAGTGCCGCCCTGGCGCAACAGGTGATCCTGCCGACCTACAGCCGCTGGGTGGAGGCCGACCAGGCCCTGGCCAGCAGCGCCCTGGCCTACTGCCAGGGCAAGGAAGACCTGGCCAAGGCCCGCGACGCGTTCCACGCCGCGCAGAAGGCCTGGGCCGAGCTGCAACCGCTGCTGATCGGCCCGCTGGCCGAGGGCAACCGCGCCTGGCAGGTGCAGTTCTGGCCGGACAAGAAGGACCTGGTCGGGCGCCAGGTCGAACAGTTGCTGAAAAACAACCCGCAGGTCGACGCCGCGGCCCTGGCCAAGGCCAGCGTGGTGGTGCAGGGGCTCTCCGCTTACGAATACATCCTCTTCGACAGCAAGATCGACCTCGCCGACGCCGCCACCAAGGCCCGCTATTGCCCGTTGCTGGAAGCCATCGGCACCCACCAGCAGCAACTGGCCCAGGACATCCTGGCGCGCTGGAAGAACGACGGCGGCATGCTCACCCAGATGAGCAAGTTCCCCAACGACCGCTACGCCGACGCCCACGAGGCGATCGCCGAGCTGCTGCGGGTCCAGGTCACCGCCCTGGACATGCTGAAGAAGAAACTCGGTACTCCGCTGGGCCGGCAGAGCAAGGGCATTCCCCAGCCCTACCAGGCCGAGGCCTGGCGCAGCAACGCCTCGCTGGCCAGCCTGGACGCCAGCCTGAGCGGCGCCCAGGCGCTCTGGGAAGGTATCGACGGCAAGGGCCTGAAGACCCTGCTGCCGGCCGAACAGAAGGACCTGGCCGGCAAGATCGACGCCGCCTACGCCGACAGCCACGCGAAGCTGGCGGCGCTGGAACAGAAACCGCTCTCCGAACTGCTCGCCAGCGAAGACGGGCGCAACCAGCTCAACGCCCTCTATGACAGCCTGAACGTGGTCCACCGCCTGCACGAAGGCGACCTGGCCCGCGCCCTCGGCGTGCAACTGGGCTTCAACGCCAACGATGGCGACTGAGGTCGGCACCATGCTGCGACGTCATGTGATCGGCCTGGGCAGCCTGCTGCTCGGCGCCTTGTCCTTCGGCGGCTGGAGCTTCAGCCGCCAGGGTAGCCAACCGCTGGTGCTATCGGCGCGCGACGACGCCGATGGCCAGCATTACGCGGTGGGCTACCGCCTGGACGGCAAGCGCCAGTTCGCCACCCGCGTGGCCCAGCGCTGCCACGACATCGTCCAGCACCCGAGCCTGCCGCTGGCGCTGTTCGTCGCCCGCCGGCCTGGCACCGAAAGCTACCTGATCGACCTGAACGACGGTCGCCTGCTGCAGACCCTGGTCTCGCAGAAAGACCGCCACTTCTACGGCCACGGCGTGTTCCACCAGAGCGGCGAGTGGCTCTACGCCACCGAGAACGACACTACCGATCCCGGTCGCGGCGTGCTCGGCGTCTACCGTTTCGACGGCGAGCGACTGCAGCACAGCGGCGAGATCTCCACTCACGGCCTCGGGCCGCACCAGGTTTCCTGGATGCCCGACGGCGAAACCCTGGTAGTGGCCAATGGCGGCATTCGTACCGAGGCGGAAAGCCGGGTCGAGATGAACCTCGACGCCATGGAGCCCAGCCTGGTGCTGATGCGCCGCGACGGCAACCTGCTGTCCAAGGAAACCCTGGCGCAGCAGATGAACAGCGTCCGCCACCTGGCGATCGGTCGCGACGGCACCATCGTCGCCGGCCAGCAGTTCATGGGCGATGCCCACGAACATGCCGACCTGCTGGCGATCAAGCGCCCCGGCCGTCCCTTCGAAGCCTTCCCGGTGGCCGAGGAGCAGCGCCTGGCGATGGCCCAGTACACCGCCAGCGTGGCGATCCACGACGACCTGCGCCTGGTGGCCCTGACCGCCCCGCGCGGCAACCGTTTCTTCATCTGGGACCTGGACAGCGGTGCCGTGCGCCTCGACGCGCCGTTGCCGGACTGCGCCGGCGTGGGCGCGGTGAAGAACGGCTTCGTCGTCACGTCCGGACAGGGCCGTTGCCGCTTCTACGACTGCCAGGGCGAGCGCATCGCCGCGCAACCGCTGGAGCTGCCTTCCGGCCTCTGGGACAACCACCTGCACCTGGCCTGAGAGCGCGGCGTCAACCTCTCGCCATACCGGTCCGCGAAAGCCGGAAGCGACCTGCAGCACGCTTGAAATCTTTCGCCGATCCTGTGCTTTGACAAGCCCTGAAAGCTGCACGTAATGTGTCGGATTCGCCCCGCAACGGGGCGCTCTCGGCATACCAGGGACCAGGATTATGTTGCTCCGCCGCATGTTGATCATGCTCGCCGCGGTGATCGCCGTGGTGGCGATTCTCGCCGGCTACAAGGTCTATTCCATCCGTCAGCAGATCGCCCTTTTCAGCGCACCGAAACCGCCGATCAGCGTGACCGCCAGCCTGGCCGAAAAGCGTCCCTGGCAGAGCCGCCTGCCAGCCATCGGCAGCCTCAAGGCGTTCCAGGGCGTGACCCTCACCGCCGAAGTCTCCGGCACGGTACGCGACGTACTGTTCCTTTCCGGCGACCAGGTGAAGCTGGACCAACCGCTGATCCAGCTGGAAAGCGACGTCGAGGAAGCCACCCTGCGCACCGCCGAGGCCGATCTCGGCCTGGCCAGGGCCGAGTACCAGCGCGGCCGCGAACTGATCGGCAGCAAGGCCATCTCGAAAAGCGAATTCGACCGTCTCGCCGCGCAGTGGGCCAAGACCAGCGCCACCGTCGCCGAGCTGAAGGCGGCGCTGGCGAAGAAGCGCGTGCTCGCGCCCTTCGCCGGGACCATCGGCATCCGCCAGGTGGACGTCGGCGACTATGTCTCGCCCGGGACGCCGATCGCCACCTTGCAGGACCTTTCCACCCTGCTCCTGGATTTCCACCTGCCCGAGCAGGACTTCCCCCTGCTCAGCCGCGGCCAACTGGTGAAGGTCCGGGTCGCCGCCTACCCCGGCCAGGTGTTCGACGCCGAGATCGCCGCCATCAACCCCAAGGTCGACAACGAGACCCGCAACCTGCAGGTCCGCGCCGCCCTGGAGAACCCGGACGGCAAGCTGCTGCCGGGCATGTTCGCCAACCTCGAGGTGATGTTGCCTGGCGAGGAACAACGCGTCGTGGTGCCGGAGACGGCGATCACCTTCACCCTCTACGGCGACTCGATCTACGTCGTCGGGCAGCAGAAGGACGAGCAGGGCCAGGCGTCGAAGGACGACAAGGGCCAGCCGCAACGGGTCGTCGAGCGCCGCTTCGTCAGGATCGGCGAACGCCGCGAAGGCCTGGCGGTGGTGCTCGAAGGCCTGGAGGGCGGCGAGCAGGTAGTGACTTCCGGGCAACTGAAGCTCGACAACGGCGCCTCGGTGGCCATCGTCGCCGAGCGGGACCTCCAGCAAGAGCACTGACTCGCGCGCCTTCCCGCTCCGTGGCGGAAGGCTTGCCAAGGGACTGAAACATGGCTTTTACCGATCCGTTCATCCGTCGTCCGGTCCTGGCGAGCGTGGTCAGCCTGCTGATCGTCCTGCTCGGCATGCAGGCCTTCAGCAAGCTGGTGATCCGCGAGTATCCGCAAATGGAGAACGCGCTGATCACGGTGACCACGCTCTACGCCGGAGCCAACGCGGAAACCATCCAGGGCTACATCACCCAGCCGCTGCAGCAGAGCCTGGCCAGCGCCGAAGGCATCGACTACATGACCTCGGTGAGCCGGCAGAACTATTCGACCATCTCCATCTACGCGCGGATCGGCGCCAATACCGATCGCCTGGTCACCGAGCTGCTGGCCAAGTCCAACGAAGTGAAGAGCCAGCTGCCGCCGGACGCCGAGGACCCGGTGCTGCAGAAGGAGGCCGCGGACGCCTCGGCGCTGATGTACATCAGCTTCTACAGCGAGCAGATGAACAACCCGCAGATCACCGACTACCTGTCGCGGGTGATCCAGCCCAAGCTGGCGACCCTGCCCGGTATCGCCGAGGCGGAGATCCTCGGCAACCAGGTGTTCGCCATGCGCCTGTGGCTGGACCCGGTGAAGATGGCCGCGTTCGGCGTCACCGCCGGCGAGATCAACCAGGCGGTGCAGCAGTACAACTTCCTCGCCGCCGCCGGCGAGGTGAAGGGCCAGTTGGTGGTCACCAGCGTCAATGCTTCCACCGACCTCAAGTCGCCCCAGGCCTTCGCCGCCATTCCGGTGAAGACCGACGGCGACCGCCGGGTACTGATGGGCGACGTCGCGCGGGTCGAACTGGGCGCCGCCAGCTACGACGCGATCAGTTCGTTCAATGGGATTCCCTCGGTCTACATCGGCATCAAGGGCACGCCCAGCGCCAACCCGCTGGACGTGATCAAGGAAGTGCGGGCGAAGATGCCCGAACTGGAAGAGCAATTGCCGCCCAACCTCAAGGTGTCCATCGCCTACGACGCCACGCGCTTCATCCAGGCCTCCATCGATGAAGTGGTGAAGACCCTCGGCGAGGCGGTGCTGATCGTCATCGTGGTGGTGTTCCTGTTCCTCGGCGCGTTCCGTTCGGTACTGATCCCGGTGGTGACCATTCCGCTGTCGATGATCGGCGTATTGTTCTTCATGCAGGCCATGGGCTACTCGATCAACCTGCTGACCCTGCTGGCGATGGTCCTGGCCATCGGCCTGGTGGTGGACGACGCGATCGTGGTGGTGGAAAACATCCACCGCCACATCGAGGAGGGCAAGCCGCCCTTCGAGGCCGCCCTGGAGGGCGCGCGGGAGATCGCCGTACCGGTGGTCAGCATGACCATCACTCTCGCCGCGGTCTATGCTCCGATCGGCTTCCTCACCGGCCTCACCGGCGCCCTGTTCAAGGAGTTCGCCTTCACCCTGGCCGGCGCGGTGATCATTTCCGGGATCGTCGCCCTGACCCTGTCGCCGATGATGTGCTCGCGCCTGTTGCGCCACGAGGAGAATCCCTCGGGCCTGGCGCATCGCCTCGACCTGATCTTCGAGGGCCTGAAGCGACGCTACCAGCGCGCCCTCCACGGCACCCTGGACACCCGTCCGGTGGTCCTGGTGTTCGCCGTGCTGGTACTGGCGCTGATCCCGGTACTGCTGATGTTCACCAAGAAGGAGCTGGCGCCGGAAGAGGACCAGGGCATCGTGTTCCTCATGACCAACTCGCCGCAGACCGCCAACCTCGACTACCTGAATCGCTACACCGCCGAGTTCGAAGGCATCTTCCGCAGCTTCCCGGAGTATTACTCGGCGTTCCAGATCAACGGCTACAACGGCGTCCAGGCCGGCATCGGCGGCATGCTGCTCAAGCCCTGGGACGAACGCGGAAAGAGCCAGATGGAATTGCTCCATGCGGTGCAGGCGAAGCTCAACGAGATTCCCGGCGTGCAGATCTTCGCCTTCAACCTGCCGTCGCTACCGGGCACCGGCGAGGGCCTGCCATTCCAGTTCGTGCTCAACACCGCCAACGACTACGAGTCGCTGCTGCAAGTGGCGCAACGGGTGAAGCAGCGCGCCAGCGAGTCCGGCAAGTTCGCCTTCCTCGATCTCGACCTGGCGTTCGACAAACCCGAGCTGGTGGTCGACATCGACCGCGAGAAGGCCGCGCAGATGGGCGTCTCCATGCAGGACCTGGGGGTGGCGCTGGCCAGCCTGCTCGGCGAGGGCGAGATCAACCGCTTCACCATCGACGGGCGCAGCTACAAGGTCATCGCCCAGGTCGAACGTCCCTATCGCGACAATCCCGGCTGGCTCGGCAGCTACTATGTGAAGAGCCGCAACGGCCAGCTGGTCGCCCTCTCGACCCTGATCGAGACCCACGAACGGGCACGGCCACGGCAACTGAACCAGTTCCAGCAGCTCAACTCGGCGATCATCTCCGGCTTCCCCATCGTCAGCATGGGCGAGGCCATCGAGACGGTTCAGCAGATCGCCCGCGAGGAAGCCCCGCGCGGCTTCGCCGTCGACTACGCCGGCGCTTCCCGGCAATACGTGCAGGAAGGCAGCGCATTGCTGGTCACCTTCGGACTGGCCCTGGCGATCATCTTCCTGGTCCTCGCCGCACAGTTCGAAAGCTTCCGCGATCCGCTGGTGATCATGGTCACCGTGCCGCTGTCGATCTGCGGTGCGCTGATACCGCTGTTCCTCGGCGTGTCGAGCCTGAACATCTATACCCAGGTCGGCCTGGTGACACTGATCGGCCTGATCAGCAAACACGGCATCCTGATCGTCGAGTTCGCCAACCAGTTGCGCCACGAACAGGGGCTGGGGCGTCGCGAGGCCATCGAGCAGGCCGCCGCGATCCGCCTGCGGCCGGTACTGATGACCACCGCGGCGATGGTGCTCGGGGTGATCCCGCTGATCCTCGCCACCGGCGCCGGGGCGGTCAGTCGCTTCGACATCGGCATCGTGATCGCTACCGGCATGTCGGTGGGCACCCTCTTCACCCTGTTCGTCCTGCCGTGCATCTACACCCTGGTGGCCAGGCCGGATGCCCCGCCAGGCGTGACGCAAGCGGCAAACGCACACTGATCGGAAACGGCGGACAGCGACAACAGCGCTGTCCGCCGGCGCTGTCGCTCCATCCCACAGCCCTCCGGGCGCGATCCTATGTCCGCCGGCAGCCGCCTCCAGTAGACTGCCCGCTGAAACGCAGTGGTGAGACGAGCATGGCCGAGAGCGCTTTTTCCGAACGTATCGTGCAGAACCTGCTGGATACCGACTTCTACAAGCTGACCATGATGCAGGCGGTACTGCACAACTATCCCAACGCCGAGGTGGAGTGGGAGTTCCGCTGCCGCAACCAGGAAGACCTGCGCCTGTACCTGCCGGCCATCCGTGAACAGCTGGAATACCTGGCGGGCCTGGCGATCAGCGACGAGCAACTGGCCTTCCTCGAACGGATTCCCTTCCTCGCGCCGGACTTCATCCGCTTCCTCGGGTTGTTCCGCTTCAACCCGCGCTACGTGCAGACCGGCATCGAGAACGACGAATTCTTCCTGCGCCTGAAAGGTCCCTGGCTGCACGTGATCCTCTTCGAAGTGCCGCTGCTGGCGATGATCAGCGAGGTGCGCAACCGCGCCCGCTACCCGGCGGCCACCGTCGAACAGGCGCGTGAGCGCCTGCAGGAAAAGTTCGATTGGCTGCGCCGGGAGGCCAGCGCCGAGGAACTGGCCGGCTTCAAGATGGCCGACTTCGGTACCCGCCGCCGCTTTTCCTATCGGGTCCACGAGGCGGTGGTGAGCGGTCTGAAGGAGGACTTTCCAGGTTGCTTCGTCGGCACCAGCAACGTCCACCTGGCGCGCAAGCTCGACCTCAAGCCCCTCGGCACCATGGCCCACGAATGGCTGATGGCCCACCAGCAGCTCGGTCCACGCCTGATCGACAGCCAGAGTGCCGCGTTGGACTGCTGGGTCCGCGAATACCGTGGGCTGCTCGGTATCGCACTGACCGACTGCATCACCACCGATGCCTTCCTGCGCGACTTCGACCTCTATTTCGCCAAGCTCTTCGACGGCCTCCGCCACGACTCGGGCGACCCTTTGCTGTGGGCGGAAAAGACCATCGCCCACTACCTCAAGCTGGGCATCGACCCGCTGACCAAGACCCTGGTGTTCTCCGACGGCCTCGACCTGCCGCGGGCCCTGAAGATCTATCGTGCGCTGCAGGGCCGGATCAATGTCAGCTTCGGCATAGGCACGCATTTCACCTGCGACCTGCCGGGCGTCGAGCCGATGAACATCGTGGTGAAGATGAGCGCCTGCAACGGCCATCCGGTGGCGAAGATCTCCGATACTCCCGGCAAGGCCCAATGCCGGGACCCTGACTTCATCCACTACCTCAAGCACGTGTTCCAGGTCGCCTAAAGCAAGCCTGGCGTGCCACGGCAAGGTGGCGCATGAGGCCTGGTCCTTATTCGGCCCATGCCTCCGATGATCTCATCGCCCATGAAAAAGCCCCGCCAAGGCGGGGCTTTTTCGACCAGGAGACTCAGCGCGACAGGCTGGCTCCCCCCTGAGAAAGACCGAACATCAGCAGCAGGATGTCCTTGTTCGGCTGGACCTCCTGGCGCGTCGGCCGCTCGGCCTTGAGCGCCGAAGGCGTCGGGCAGTACTCATGACCGCCGCTCATCTGCACCACGTTCGGCGCGGGTTCGTGCCAGGCGGCAGCCGCGGCTGTAGCCACGGCGAGAGCGCCGACCAGCAACAAACCTCGAGTGATTTCTAATTTCATGTCTGCAACCCTTTGATGGCGCTGCCAAACGCCGTCTGGTAACCATAGATGAAGGCTTGCCACTGCGCGCCAGTCCACGACGAACGGCGCTTCAACTGCTTCAGGTCGTGCTGGGACGCCCTGCTCACCGTAAGGCGGCGGCGACTCTTCTCCAGGTCGATCAGCGCGACTTCGATGGCCTCGCCCTCGACGCGAACGAAGATGTGCTTCGGATAGAGACAACCGTGCTGCCAGTGGGCGAGATTCATCCGGGCGATGGTAGCGCCGATTTGTTGCAGAATTCTTTGGTGCTTCGCTTCGCCCCAGCGGTCCTGGTCACCGCGCGCATAGCACTCGTCGAGGCTGGAGAAACCCTCCAGGGCTTCGGTCACCAGCAGCGCCTGCCATTGCCCGTCGACCTTGCGGCAGCCGGAATAGACCAGGCGCGGCACGCGTATACCGAGCGACTCGAAGGCCCGTAGCGCATCGCGCTCGCGCATGGCGGTGGGATAGCCGAAAGGGCGCTGCCAGTCGCGGTAGACGTGGCCGGTCTGCTGCTTGCGATAGAGCAGCCGTCCATCGCCGGTGTACACCCGCTGCACGCCGCTGGCCCCGCCGCGCCGCTCGTTGGGCTCCTCGACCCAGCTGCCGGGTACCTGCAACCACTGGTCGATGGCGGAGTCGCCGGAGATACGTTGCAGGGATGCCAGATCGGGAGCCATCGTTATTCCTTTCGCAAGATATAGACCCGCCACATGTGGTACAGCGGGATGAAATCGAGATGCTTCTGGACGACGAAGCCGGCGTCGCGGAATTCGCGCTCGACCGTTTCGGCTGGTAACACGAAGCGGTTCTGGTAGCCGTTCTGTTCCCCGTTCGCTACCCGCCGTGCCTCCATGCGCCTACGCTTCCAGGCCTTGAAATTGCCATCGACCCAGAGGGAAAGAATCACGCTGTCCCGCGTGACCCGGTGAAACTCGCGGAGCAGGACGCGTCGATCGTCCGCCTCGCCGATGTGGTGGAGCAGCCGCATGCAGAAGATATTGTCCACCGAGCTGTCCGGCAGGTCGATGGCGAAAGCGGAAGTCTGCAAGGGCCGTACCCGTTTAACCACACCGTCCGCCTGGCCGGCGCAGGCGACCGCCAGCATGTCCGCGGAATTGTCGGCACCGATGATAACCCGGTTGTCCTTTTCCGCCAGCAGCGGCCAGAAGCGTCCGGCGCCGCAGGGCAGGTCGAGCACCAGGTTGGGCTGTCCCGCGAGCTTCAGCGCGTGCCGGGCGAGTTGGACGTCGCGCCGGTGGGAAAGTTTCCGGGCGAGGCCGTCCTGATGCTTCTTCAGGTAGGCCTCAGCATGCTCGCGATCATACTTGTGAGAAAAGTCGAGGTCGACAGGCGGATTGTTCATGACGGGAACTCCAGGACTCATGAGACGAACGGTATGAATCCAGCCGTCAAGCTCGGGTCAAGGGGTGGTGAATTTTTCGTCAAGCAACATCGAGTAAAACTTCGAACCGGCAGCCGTGCGGCTCCACCGCGCTGAGGGTTACGCTCCAGCCCTCGGCCGCGCAGATCCGCTTCACCAGCGAGAGCCCCAGGCCAAGGCCTTCGCCACGTCCGGAGCTGGAACTGCCACGAACGAAGGGCATGAAGATGCGTTCGCGTTGTTCTTCCGGGACGCCCGCCCCGGTGTCCTCGACGCTGAAACCACGCTCGTCGAGGGTCAGCGTGATGCTCCCGGCATCGGTGTAGTGGGTCGCGTTGCGCAACAGGTTGCCCATCACCGCGCGCAGCAGCGGCGCGTTGAACTGGCCGGCGCAGGCACCTTCGTTGCGGTAGTGCAGGGTCAGGCCTCGCGCCTCGACCTGTTCGCGCCAGACCTGGACCAAGTCGTCGGCGATGCTCTCCAGGCTACCGTGGGGCGCCAGGCTTTCCTCGCCCTTCTGCGCACGCGCCAACAACAGGAAGGTTTGCACCAGGTCGCGCATCTCCTCGGTGGCCTTGGTCATCCGCTCCAGTTGTCCACGGGCGCGCGGGCCCAGGCTGGGTTCTTCGGCCAGCAGTTCGCATGAAGTGGCGATGACCATCAACGGCGTACGCAACTCATGACTGACGTCGCTGGTGAACAATTGCTCGCGCTTGAGCGCGTCGCGCAGGCGGCCAAGGGTCTCGTCGAAGGAAGCAGCCAGCTCGCCGACCTCGTCGTTGGCGTAGTCCGGCGCCAACGGCGGCGCCAGACCGAGCAACTGTTCGCGATGCCGCACCTGGCGCGCCAGGCGCACCACCGGCTCCATCACCTTGCGCGCAAGCATCCAGCCAAGCAGGCCGGCCAGCGCGATGCTCAGCACATAGCCGGTCAGCACCGAGGCGTAGAGCACCTGCTCGCGCGCTTCGAAATCGCTCTGGTCCTGCAGCAGGACGAAGCGGCGACCATCGATGTCGCGCACCAGCGCATGGAACGACAAGTCGCCCTCGAACACTTCGTGGAAACCGACATCCAGTTGGTCCAGCGCCGGCGGCATGGCGTAGGAGCCCTGGCCGTCGCTGATGAAGAAGCGCATGCCGGGATCGAGCACCGGGTTGCGTCCCTGGGCCAGGTCGTCGCGCAGGATGCGCTCCAGTTCGCCGCCCAGGTCGCGGGAAATCAGGCGCTCCTCGATGATGTGGACCACGCCGACGATGCCGGCGGAGAACAGTCCCCCCACGGCGACCGTCATCAGCATGAAGGCGATGACGATCCGGCGGGCGAGGCTCTGCTTATACTCCATTCGGCTCCTCCGCCAGGCGGTAGCCGACGCCATGCACCGTATGCAGCAAGGCCACGGAGAATGGCTTGTCGATCACCTGACGGAGTTGATGGACGTGGCTGCGCAGGCTGTCACTGTCCGGGCAGTCGTCGCCCCAGACCGCTTCTTCCAGGGCATCCCGGCGCACCACATGGGGGCTCTTCTGCATCAGCACGGCGAGCAGCTTGAGGCCGATCGGGTTGAGCTTGAGCGACTTGCCCGCGCGCTTGACCTCCAGGGTATCCAGGTCGTAGCTGAGATCGGCCACGCTCAGCTCGCGGCGGCCGCCACCCTGGGCGCGACGCAGCACCGCCTCGATGCGTGCGGAAAGTTCGGAAAGGGCGAAGGGCTTGACCAGGTAATCGTCGGCTCCGGAACGAAACCCCTGCAGGCGATCGTCCAACTGGTCGCGGGCGGTGAGCATGATCACCGGGGTGTCGCGCCGCGCGTCTTCGCGCAGGCGCCGGCACAGGGCATAGCCGTCGATTCCCGGCAGCATCACGTCGAGCACGATCAAGTCGTAGTGCTCGGTGGCCGCCAGGTGCAGGCCAGACAGCCCGTCCTGCGCGCAATCCACGGTATAGCCCTTGAGCGACAGGTAATCGGCCAGGTTGGCCAGGATGTCGCGGTTGTCTTCGACCACCAGTATTCGCATGTCCCACTCCTTCGCAGGAAGACCGATCGAGCGCCTCTCGCGCATTTACGGATTCTTCACCGGCGATTCACACCGGCTCTACGCTCGCCACCAGAGACTGCATGGCGTCTTCCACGGCCGCCGATCATAGCGGCTTTGCGGATGCGCACGAACCCCGGCGGTGGATTTAACCAGCGTCGAAGTCAAGAGAACGTCAACGCCAGCGTTGGAGATCGCATGACCCAGGCCGCCGTCCATTCCCCTTCCCGTCCATTCAACCCCTGGCTGTTCCTCGCCCTGCCGCTGGGCCTGGCGGCACTGCTGCTGGCCTTCGAGCCGGTGACCCTCGACCTCGCCCTGGCCAACCTGATGTACGAGCCGGGCGCCGGCTTCATCGGCCGGCACAGCTGGTTCCTGGAGAACATCCTGCACGACCGCGTCAAGCAACTGGTGATCGCCATCAGCGTCCTCGGTCTGCTGATCTCCATCGCCGGACTGTTCCACCGGCCATGGCGCGCACTGAGCCGGCCGCTGGCCTATGTGTTCCTCGCCATGAGCCTTTCAGCCAGCATAGTCACTCCGCTCAAGGCGCTCACCGCCGTGCAGTGCCCCTGGAGCCTGGCGCAGTTCGGCGGCGAGGAAACCTATAGTTCGCTGCTCAGCCCACGGCCGCCGACCGAGCACCCCGGACGCTGCTGGCCGGGCGGGCACGCGTCCTCCGGATTCGTCCTGTTCGCGCTGTTCTTCGCTCTGCGCGACCGCAAGCCCAGGCTGGCGCGCTACGCCCTGGTCTTCGCCTTCGCCATGGGCTGCCTGCTATCGCTGTCGCGCATGCTGCAAGGTGCGCACTTCCTCTCGCACAATCTGTGGACGATGCTGTTCGACTGGCTGATCTGCCTCGGCCTGTACCGCCTGATGCTCTACCGACCGGAGACGCGAGGACAGCGCAGCGGCGCCGACGAAAACCGCGCTCAGGAAGACGGTTCGTCCGCTCCCAGCACGCCGAACTCGATGGGCACCTTCATGTAGAACAGCCGCACGCCGGCCTGGCGGATCGACTCGAACAGCCGTTCTGCCTGCTCGGGATCGACCGCCATGAGGATTTCCTGCGGCTGGTCGGCCAGCTCGAAGAAGTGCATCGAATGCAGCCGGCCGCTCTGGCCGAAGCCTTCGCTGGCAGCCAGCGCGGTGGCACCGCGCACGCCCAGGCGGCGCGCCTCTTCCAGCAGCCAGTCGCAGATCGGCTGGCCCTGGTGGCGACGCCCCTGCTGGGTGATGAAGGTCAGTTGATAGCCTTGCATGGTCGGTCCTCCCGCTGCGCTATTTGCCCAGCATCCAGTTCATCGAGAACAACCCCAGCAGGGTCATCAGCAACGAGCCGCTGACGTGCGTCGCGATGGCCCCGGCGGCCCAGCCCAGGCGGCCCTCCTGAAGCAGGCTGACGACCTCGGCGGAAAAGGTGGAGAAAGTGGTCAGGCCGCCGCAGAACCCGGTGATGATCAGTAGCCGCCATTCCGGAGCGATGCCCGGCGCCTGGGCGAAATAGGCAATCGCCGCGCCGATGACATAGCCGCCGACCAGGTTGGCCAGCAGCGTGCCGGGAGGAATGCTGGGCAGCAGGCTGTTCAGCTTGAGCCCGAGGAACCAGCGCAGCAACGCCCCCAGGGCGGCGCCGAGGGCGATGGCGAGAATGGATTTCCACATAGTCCTGTCCTTGTAGGAGCGATTCGGACAGGCGGCAGGCGAGCGCCTACGCGCCTTTCCAGGTTCATGCGTAGGCATCATCAGCCCCAGGGGCGGTTGAAGGAGGAATGCCATCTCCTGTCGGCAAGAGTGGCACAAAGCGAGGCACCTATCAAAGGCCGGAGTACGCCGGATCGCCCGAAGCGTGCCAGTCTAGGGAACCTTTCCCCTTCCTTCGCCGGAGCCCCCATGCGCCCAGTCCTGCTGCTTTGCTGCCTGTTCCTGTCCGCCACCGCCCAGGCCGAGGATTGCTCGCCGCAAACCTCCGTCGGTAGCTGGTGCGAGCTGCCGCTCGCGGCCCTCCACCCGACCCAGCAGAATGTCGGCCTGCTGCAGGTCGAGGATGACCAGGCCAAGCTCGCCGGGAAGAAGCCCAAGGCTCTCGAGCGCTACTTGCGCAAGAAGGAGGTTCCGGTGGTGATCGGCCCCGGTGGCCGCTTCTACCTCACCGATCGCCATCACCTGAGTAGCGCGCTCTGGCGTCTGGACCCGAAACAGGACGTACCGGTGAAGGTGATCGGCCGACTCCCCCAGGCCGCCGACTTCTGGGAGAGGATGCAGGAAAACCACTGGGTCTGGCTGCACGATGCGCGTGGCGCGGAGATCCCGCCCGAGGCCCTGCCGGACGCTCTCGCCGGGCTTGGCGACGATCCCTACCGCGCCCTGGCCGGCTACGCCGAGGACGAGAACGCCTTCGACAAGGATCGGCAGAGCTATTTCATCGAATTCCACTGGGCGCGCTATTTCGGCGAACGCATGCACTGGCGGCCGATCAGCCGCGCCACTCTGCCCGACGACCTGAAGCAGGCGCTGCGCCTGGCCTGCGAACCGGCGGCAAAGGAGCTGCCGGGCTACCGCCAGGAATGCCCGCGCTGAGGAATAAAAAAGCCCCGCCGAAGCGGGGCTTTTCCAACCACAGGGGCCGGTCGGCTTACATCATGCCGCCCATGCCGCCCATGCCGCCCATGTCAGGCATGCCGCCCATGGCCGGCTTGTCTTCCACGATCTCGGCAACCATGGCTTCGGTGGTGATCATCAGACCGCCGATGGAGGCCGCAGCCTGCAGAGCGGAACGAGTGACCTTGGCCGGGTCCAGGATGCCCATCTCGATCATGTCGCCGTACACGCCGGTAGCAGCGTTGAAGCCGTAGTTGCCGGAACCCTGCTTGACCTTGTCGACCACTACGCTCGGCTCGTCGCCGGCGTTGGCCACGATCTGGCGCAGCGGCGATTCGACGGCGCGACGCAGCAGGGCGATACCGACGTTCTGCTCCTCGTTGTCACCCTTCAGGCCTTCGATGGCTTGCAGGGCACGAACCAGGGCTACGCCGCCGCCGGGAACCACGCCCTCTTCCACCGCTGCACGAGTAGCGTGCAGGGCGTCTTCGACGCGGGCTTTCTTCTCTTTCATCTCGACTTCGGTGGCAGCGCCTACCTTGATCACGGCAACACCGCCGGCCAGCTTGGCCAGGCGCTCTTGCAGCTTCTCGCGGTCGTAGTCGGAAGTGGTTTCCTCGATCTGCTTGCGGATCTGCAGGACGCGGGCCTCGATATCAGCCTGCACACCGGCGCCATCGATGATGGTGGTGTTTTCCTTGTTGATCACGACGCGCTTGGCGTTGCCCAGGTGCTCCAGGGTAGCGCCTTCCAGGCTCAGGCCGACTTCTTCGCTGATCACGGTACCGCCGGTGAGGATGGCGATGTCCTGCAGCATGGCCTTGCGGCGGTCGCCGAAGCCCGGAGCCTTGACGGCCGCGACCTTGACGATGCCACGCATGTTGTTCACCACCAGGGTGGCCAGGGCTTCGCCCTCGACGTCCTCGGCGACGATCAGCAGCGGACGGCCGGCCTTGGCGACGGCTTCCAGCACCGGCAGCATTTCGCGGATGTTGGAGATCTTCTTGTCGACCAGCAGCAGCAGCGGGCTATCCAGCTCGGCAGCCATGGTGTCCGGCTTGTTCACGAAGTAGGGGGACAGGTAGCCGCGATCGAACTGCATGCCTTCGACGACGGACAGTTCGTTTTCCAGGCCCGAGCCTTCCTCGACGGTGATCACGCCTTCTTTACCGACTTTTTCCATGGCTTCGGCAATGATCTGGCCGATGGACTCGTCGGAGTTGGCGGAGATGGTGCCTACCTGGGCGATGGCCTTGGTGTCGGCGCAGGGCTTGGCCAGCTCTTTCAGCTGGGCGACGATGGCCACGGTGGCCTTGTCGATGCCGCGCTTCAGGTCCATCGGGTTCATGCCGGCGGCAACGGCCTTCAGGCCTTCGTTGACGATGGCCTGGGCCAGGACGGTCGCGGTGGTGGTGCCGTCACCGGCAGCGTCGTTGGCCTTGGAGGCAACGTCTTTCACCAGTTGCGCGCCCATGTTCTCGAACTTGTCTTTCAGCTCGATTTCCTTGGCGACGGAAACGCCGTCCTTGGTGATGGTCGGAGCGCCGAAGGACTTGTCCAGAACCACGTTGCGACCTTTCGGGCCGAGGGTGGCCTTGACGGCATCGGCCAGCACGTTCACGCCGACCAGCATTTTCTTGCGAGCGGAATCGCCGAACTTAACTTCTTTGGCAGCCATGTTCTCTTTCCTCTAAATCGAATTCGGTGAAAACGGAGTGGGGAGACCGATCAGTCTTCCAGGACGGCGAGGATTTCGGACTCGCCCATCACCAGCAGTTCCTCGCCATCGACCTTGATGGCGTTGCTGCCGGAGTAAGGCCCGAAGACCACCTTGTCGCCCACCTTCACTGCCAGAGCGCGCACTTCGCCGTTGTCCAGTACACGACCGGTACCTACGGCTACCACTTCACCGCGGTTCGGCTTCTCGGCGGCGGAACCCGGCAGCACGATGCCGCCTGCGGTCTTGGTCTCTTCCTCGCTGCGACGGATAACGACGCGATCATGCAGAGGACGAAGCTTCATAGTCGTAACTCTCCCAAACAGTGGTTTCCAACGGCCGGATCGAAGTCCGGCGGGTTTTGTTGAAGCCGGCGTTGCCGGTTTGCGACTCGACGCGCGAGCCGCGTAAGACAGCCTGCCCTTGTGGCAGGGACCTTGCGGTGACGGTTACATAAGGTCGCCACAAGCCATTTCAAGGGCATGCAGTGAAATTTTTTTTCAGTTGCGCGAATCGTCGCGGCGCTCGTACTCGCCCTCGATGACGTTCGGCCGCGACGGACCCTGTCCGTAGCGGGCGCTCAGGTCGTCGGCGAAGGCGCGCCGGCGCAGCGCCTGCTGTTCGACGCGGCGGCGCAGGCCGCCGAGCATCAGGCGACGGGTGAAAGGAATCAGGCAGAGGATGCCGAAGATGTCGCTGATGAAACCCGGCAGCATCAGCAGGCCGCCGCCGACGGCGATCAACAGGCCTTCGAGCATTTCCTGCTCCGGCAGTTCGCCACGGGCCAGTCGCTCGCGGGCGCGCCAGGCGGTGGCCACGCCGGCCACGCGCAACAATGCGGCACCGATGAAGGCGCTGGCGACGATCAGGAACAGGGTCCAGCCGACCCCGATGACACTGCCGACCTTGATCAGGACGGCCAGCTCGACCAGCGGGAAGAGCAACAACAGGAAGAGGAAAGCGCGCATTTCAGAGTCCTTGGCGGGGCCCGTTTGCCCCCGGTACCACCAGTAGTTGGCGCCAGCCGGGGAAGAATTCAACCCTGCTCCGGCTCGACGGTCGGCCAGCGCTCGGCCCTGGCCAGTTGCACCAGCGCCTGGCGCACGGCCCCGGGGTTGCCGCAGGCGGCGGGGAACGGCAGCCAGTGCAGGCCCTGGCCGATGCGCAGGTGGAAACCTTCTGTATCAATTCCCGCCAGCTGTGCCGCGGCATGCGCCGGCAGTCCGGCCAGTTCCACATAGTGGGCGATGGCGGCGGCGTGGTCGCTGTTCATGTGCTCGATCATGCCGCGCTCGGCTTCTCCGGCGAACGGATTGGCCAGCGGCACGCGCTCGGCGGCCAGCCAGTGGATCGCGCCGAAACCGCCGATGAAACGCCACTGGACCGGCTGCAGCACCCAGAAATCGAAATCGTGGACCCGATGGTAGTCGGCGGACTCGGGGAAATAGCGGTAGTAGCGCTCGGCCGCCGCGGCGACCTCCTCCTCCGCCAATTGCCGCGCCTCGGCCAGCAGGGTGAGGCGGCCGACAGCCTGGATATCCTCGGCGCCGCGCTCGCCTACCAGCATCGAGCAGCGCGGGTCCGCCTGCAGGTTGTGGGTGTGCTGGGCGATCCGGCTGATCAGGATCAGCGGCCGGCCTTCGGCATCCAGGCAATAGGGAACCACCGAGCCGAAGGGAAAGCCCGGCCATTTCTTCGAGTGGGTGGAAAGGACCGCACGGTATTCCTTGAGCAGCAATTCTCGGGCATTCTTTGCAGCTTCAACGCTCAATTTATGACTCCTTGCATAGAATCCGTCGTAAACGGACGGGCATATCAAAGTACGTTCGCAGGTGCCGGCAAGGTCCGCTTCCAGAAACTGCTCGTGGGGTTCCAAGCAATGCAATTGAAAGACAAGGTCATCATCATCACCGGCGGCTGCCAAGGGCTCGGTCGGGCAATGGGCGAATATCTCGCCGGCAAGGGCGCCAGGCTGGCCCTGGTCGATCTCAACCGCGAACGTCTCGACGAAGCCGTCGCTGCCTGCAAGGCCGCCGGCGGCGACGCTCGCGCCTACGTGTGCAACGTGGCGGACGAGGAACAGGTTACCCACATGGTGGCCCAGGTCGCCAGCGACTTCGGCGCGATCAACGGCCTGGTCAACAACGCCGGCATCCTCCGCGACGGCCTGACCATCAAGGTCAAGGACGGCCAGTTGAGCAAGATGAGCCTGGCCCAATGGCAGTCGGTGATCGACGTCAACCTCACCGGCGTGTTCCTCTGCACCCGCGAAGTGGCGGCGAAGATGATCGAGCTGAAGAACGAAGGCGCGATCGTCAACATTTCCTCGATCTCCCGCGCCGGCAACATGGGCCAGGCCAACTACTCGGCAGCCAAGGCCGGGGTGGCCGCGGACACCGTGGTCTGGGCGAAGGAACTGGCGCGCTACGGCATCCGCGTGGCCGGCGTGGCGCCGGGCTTCATCGAGACCGAGATGACCGCCGGGATGAAACCCGAGGCGCTGGAAAAGATGACCGCCGGCATCCCCCTCAAGCGCATGGGCAAGCCGGTGGAGATCGCCCACTCGGTGGCCTACATCTTCGAGAACGATTACTACACCGGCCGCGTTCTCGAACTGGACGGCGGCCTGCGCCTGTAGACCCCGGCCCGGCAAGGAAAAAGCCCCGCTATCGCGGGGCTTTTTCGTGCAGGCCGGCTTACCAGCCGACCCCGAGGCCGAAGGTATAGCGGCGCTGGTTGACGTTGCCGTCGTTGCCGCTGAACTTGTCCCATTCCGCCTTCATGCTCAGCGAAGCCCAACTGGTCAGCTTGTAGCGGATCCCCGCTTCGGTCTGCAGCTCGTAGTCCAGGCCGGATTGCAGCGGCTTGCTGACCTCGCCGTTGGTGAACAGCTCGAACTGCTTGGCCAGCAGGTAGCGGTTGTAGTCCCACTTGAAGCTCGACGAATAGAAGTGTTCCTTCTCGCCGTCGGCGAACTCGTAGTCGTTGCGGTTGACCAGGGTGGCGATGGAGAACGCGCCCAGCTCGTTGTCCCAGAACTGGTAGCCGGGGCCGGTACCGACGGTACGCTTCTTCGCCAGGTCCTCGATCATGTCGCGCTTGTAGGCGACCTGGCCCTGCCAGAACCAGTGGTCGTCGATGAAGCGGTCCAGCGCGTACTGGCCGGAATAATTGTCGGTGCTGACCTGGCCGTTCTTCTTCTCGCGGTTGTACTCGCCCTGCACGTTGTGGCGCCAGAGTCCGTGGCGGGCGTTGGTCTTGAAATCGATGTCGTAGTCGGACACATCGTTCTCGGCCTGCTTGCGGTCCAGCGAGAAATCGACGTTGCCGTTCCATACCCAGTCCTGGAGGATCGGCTTGGGCGGCATCATCTGCTGGATGCTGGCCAGCTCCACGGTCTTCGGTTCGCCGTTGACCAGGGTCACCTGGCCCGGCCCGGCGGCCTTGATGCCCTTGGAGTGCTCGCCGGTCTCGGCATCCTGCTTGACCAGCAGGTTCTGCTCGCTCTCGAAGGTGGAGATCTTGTCCCACTTGAGCGTGATGTCGCCGCCATAGTCGGTCTTCAGCAGCAGCTTGCCGCCGTCGAACAGGGTGATCTTGCCGGTAAGGCGGTCACCGTTCTTCATCCAGACCGTATCGGCTAGGACAGAGGTGGAAGTTGCAAGGGCAGCGAGGCACAGCAGGATTCTCGACAACATGAGCACAAATCAACTGAGTTGGGTTCGAAGAGGCCGGCATTATCCAAATGCCGGGCGGCAGAGCAAGGACCGGGGCATGGGCGGTAAAGTTCAGCCGGATCGACCGAAAGGTGAGCCGCGTCACCAGCCGACGCCGACCCCGATCAGGTAGTGCCGGTCGGACTGGGTGCCCCCCTCGGAGCGCAACTGGTCCAGCTCATAGAGGAACGAAAGACGCGCCCAACTGTTCAGGCGATAGCGCAGGCCGTATTCGCTGTCGAGCAGATAGTCGATCCGCTCGATACCGGGAACCAGCACGATTCCCTTGCTGTACAGCTCCAGCCGGGTGCCGGCGAGCAGCCGCTTGTAGTCCCACTCCAGCGAATAGGAGGTGAAATCCTCGCGTGGCTGATCGCGCCACTCCAGTTGCCAGCGACTGATCTCGGCGACCAGGTCGAAACGCCCGAGTTCGTCGTCCCAGAACTGGTAGCCGGGGCCGCTTCCCAGCGCGCTCTGGCGCTCCAGGTTGTCGATCGCATCGTGCTTCTGCGAATAGCTGCCACGCCAGAACCAGTGTTCGTCGAAGAAGCGATCGAGGTCGTAGTCCAGCTCCCAGTTGTCCTCGACCTTGCGCCCATCCTTCTTTTCCCGCTCCACTTCCCCCGCCAGCACGTGGCGCCAGGCGCCGTGGCGAACCCGGGTATCGCCCTTGAGCTTCCATTCGTCCTTGTCGCTGTCGTTGCGCTTGCTATCCAGCTTGACGTCGAGATTGCCCTCCCAGACCAGGTCCTCCACCAGCGGTCGCGGCGGCACCATCTGGCGAATACTGGCCAGCGGGACGGTATGGCTGCCGCCATCGACGATCCGCACCATGCCCTTGCCCGCCGCCTCCAGGGTTCGGCTACGCTGCCCGGATACGCCCTGCTGCTTGATCAGCAGGGGTTTGTCGGAACTGATGGTGTCGATATCCTTCCAATCGATCAGCACCTGGCCGGCATAACGGGTCTTCAGCGCCAGCTTGCCGCCGTCCATCAGCACGATCTCGCCGGACAGGCGGTCGCCGTTGTCCAGCCATACGGTGTCGGCCAGCGCGGGGCCGGCCAGGAGCATCACGACGATTGAACAGAGGGCTCTGAGCGACATGGGCGTTCACAAGGCGGACAGGAAAGGGAAAACCGATGAGCATGCATGGGCCGGCAGCGACCCGGCAAGTGCCCAGGCGCGCCGCGAGGCCCTGTACCTGGTGCTGGCGCAGGTGCCGCCGGGGCTGGTGGTCAGCTACGGGCAACTGGCCGAACTGGCCGGCCTCGGTCGCGCCGCCCGCTGGGTCGGCAGGACGCTCAGCCAGTTGCCGGTGGATACCCGCCTGCCCTGGCATCGGGTTCTCGGCGCCGGCGGTCGCATCAGCCTGCCGGCGGACAGTCCCGGCGGTCGCGAACAACGCGCACGCTTGCGCGAGGAAGGCGTTCTCCTGCACAACGACAGGGTGGACATACGTCGGCATGGCTGGCTTACAGCGAAGTAGAGCGGTTAGAGTGCGCGTTATTTTTTGCGGAACGGTTACCCCATGACTCAGCAATCCTGGCGAGAGGCCCTGGTCGCCTACAAGTCTCCCGCCAGCCTGGCCCTCCTGCTGCTCGGCTTCGCCGCCGGCCTGCCGACCATGCTGGTGTTCAACACCCTGTCGGTGTGGCTGCGCGAAGCCGGCGTGGCGCGGGATACCATCGGTTTCGCCAGTTGGCTGGGGCTGGTGTACGCCTTCAAGTGGGTCTGGTCGCCGATGCTCGACCAGTGGCGCCTGCCCTTCGTCGGCCGTCTCGGCCGGCGCCGTTCCTGGCTGGTGTTCTCGCAGGTGCTGATCGCCTTGGGACTGCTCGGCATGGCCCTGTGCAATCCGCAGAGCCACCTGCCCTGGCTGATCGGCCTGGCCCTGCTGGTGGCGTTCGCCTCCGCCACCCAGGACATCGCGATCGACGCCTACCGCTTGGAAATCGCCGAGGATAGCCGCCAGGCCGCCCTCGCCGCCTGCTACATGACCGGCTACCGCGCGGCGATCCTGCTGGCCAGTGCCGGCGCGCTGATTCTCGCAGAATGGTTCGGTTCCACCAGCCTCAACTACAGCCAGTCGGCCTGGGGCCTGACCTATGCGTTGTTCGCCCTGCTGATCCTGCCTGGGCTGGTCACCAGCCTGCTGATCCGCGAGCCGGCGGTGGACGTGCCGATCCACGTCAACCCGTCGCGTTTCGACTTCAACCACCAACTGCTCTCGGTGCTCCTGCTGCTGATCCTGCTGATCTCGCTGCCGGCGATGATCACCGCCCTCCTCGACCGCGCCTGGCCGCGCGCCGGCCTCTACGCGCTGCTCATGGGGATCTGCCTGTCGCCGTGGGGACGCCAGCAGATCCGCCCGGTCCGCGAACTGCTCGCCACCGTGCGCAGGCCGCTGCTGGTGGCGGCGCGCGGCAAGGAAGTGCCGCTGTTCGATTTCGTCCACCAGGCGGTCTCGGTGATGGTGCTGATCATCCTCCTCGTCACCGTCACCGCCATGTGCCGCGCCTACTACTCCGGTGCCTGGCCGCGCGGCACGCTGTTCCTGCTGATCGCCGCGTCCTGCCTGTCGGCACCCGGACGCCTGCTGATGGCCCCGGTGCTGACACCGATCACCGAGTTCGTCCAGCGCTATCGCTGGCAGGCCCTGCTGCTGCTCGGCCTGATCTCCACCTATCGCCTGTCGGACACGGTGATGGGGGTGATGGCCGGGGTCTTCTACATCGACATGGGCTTCTCCAAGGAAGTCATCGCCAGCGTCAGCAAGGTCTTCGGCGTACTCATGACCCTGATCGGCGCCGCCGCCGGCGGGGTGCTGATCGCCCGCTTCAGCATCCTCTCCATCCTGTTCATCGGCGGTGCCGCCTCGGCCGCCACCAACCTGCTGTTCGCCATGCTCGCCCAGCTTGGCCCGCTACACGCCGAGGCTCTGCCCAGCCACGACGTGATCAGCCTGGTGATGGCGCTCGAGCCGCACGTGCTGATGCTGGTGATGACCATCACCCTCGACAATTTCAGCGGCGGCCTCGCCGCCTCGGCCTTCGTCGCCTACCTGTCGAGCCTGACCAACCTGAAGTTCTCCGCCACCCAGTACGCCATGCTCAGCTCGACCATGCTCCTGCTGCCGCGCTTCATCGGCGGCTACTCCGGAACCATGGTCGAGAGCCTCGGCTACGAGCGCTTCTTCTACGTCACCGCGGTGATGGGCATTCCCACACTACTGCTGATCGGCTGGTTGTGGCTGCGCCGCGCGCCGACCAGCGAGACGCCGGCGCCGGGCCACCAGAACGCCGAGCAGCACTGAGGCGAGAATGAAAAAGGCCGGCATTCGCCGGCCTTTTTTCGTGGATCGTACGGGCCTCAGTCGGCCATCGCACCCTGCACAACCTTGACCACCCGCTGCGGGAAGGGAATGCCGATACCTTCCTTGCCCAGCGCGTCGCGGGCCTTTTCGTTGAACATGAACATCACGTCCCAGTAGTCGGCGTTCTTCACCCAGACCCGCAGGGACAGGGTAATCGCGCTTTCGCCGAGATTGGAAACCACCGCCACCGGCGCCGGGTCCTTAAGAACCCGCGGGTCGTCGGCCATGGCCAGGAGAATGTTCTGCGCATTCTTCAGGTCGGCGTCGTAGTCGATGCCGACGTCGAAGATCACCTTGCGCAGCGGCTCGGCGGAGTAGTTGGTCACCGTTCCGTTGGACAGCGCCCCGTTGGGCACGATGATCCGCTTGTTGTCGCCGCTACGCAGCACGGTGTGGAAGATCAGGATCGAATCCACGGTACCGGCCACGCCCTGCGCCTCGATCCAGTCGCCGACCTTGAACGGGCGGAACAGCAGGATCAGCACGCCGCCGGCGAAGTTAGCCAGGCTGCCCTGCAGGGCCAGGCCGATGGCCAGGCCGGCGGCGCCGATGGCGGCGACGAAGCTGGTGGTCTGGATGCCGATCATGGAAGCCACGCTGACCACCAGCAGGATCTTCAGGACGATGCTCACCAGGCTGCCGACGAAGCCTTGCAGGGTGCGGTCGACGCTGCGCCTGGCGAGCAGGCCGCCGACCCGGCCGGTCAGGGTGTTGATCAGCCACCAGCCGATCGCCAGGGTCAGCAGCGCCAGGGCGACCTTGCCGCCGTACTCCAGCACGATCGGCAGCCAGGACTCGGTCTGCTGCACCAGTCGGTCGTAGTTCAATTCCATGCATTACCTCCATTTCTCGAAAAAAACACCCCTCCCTTGCGCAACGGAAACGGGACGGGCTTGCAGATTCCTGCCTGGACGCCGTGCGGCGACGTTCCCGGGCCTGGATACGAATCGGCGCAGCGCGGACGAACCGACGCTGCGCCGACGGGGGCGGACAACGCGGGAGAGGTCGCGGCGGCGCTACTCCCTATTGCGATGCCCGGGATGGCTAGAGGTTCCGAAAAACCTCGTCAATCGCGGAAGTTGGTGAACTGCAGCGGCATGCCGAGGGATTCGCCGCGCAGCAGGGCGATGGCCTCCTGCAGATCGTCGCGCTTCTTGCCGGTGACGCGCACCTGCTCACCCTGGATGGCGGCCTGGACCTTGAGCTTGCGCTCCTTGATCAGACCGACGATCTTCTTCGCCAGGTCCTTGTCGATGCCCTCGCGGAAGTTCACTTCCTGCTTGACCACCTTGCCCGACGGGTAGGCATCCTTGATCTCCATGCACTGGCTGTCGACCTTGCGCTTGACCAGGTTGGAACGCAGGATGTCGAGCATCTGCTCGAGCATGAAATCGGCTTCGGCGGTGAGGGTCACCGACTTGTCCTTGGCTTCGAAACTGCATTTGCCTTTCAGGTCGAAACGGCGATCCAGTTCCTTGATGGCGTTGTCCACGGCGTTGGTCAACTCGTGTTTGTCCAGTTCGGACACCACGTCGAACGAAGGCATGTCATCTCTCCAGATGGACGGCGCGACAGGGTTCACAGACGGAACCGCGCCTGGCTTGACGGTAAAAAATGCCCGCCCATTATAACCGAGCCCTCGCGAGCGAATGCCCGCCGGTGTGGCGGAGACCGACGATTTCTTCCCGATGGCGCGCGACCGCGGCCGGGACCCGGCCTCCCGCGACGAACCGGGCCCTTGCCGGCAGCGTACCGGCGCCCATCCTCTTCTCGAGTCCGTTCATGCCCAACCCCGATCTCAGCATCCTGGTCGTCGACGACGCCAAGTTTTCCAGCGCCATGATCGGCCGCGCCCTCAGCCAGGCCGGCTACCAGGACATCCGCTTCGCCAGCAGCGCCAGCGAGGCCCTGCAGCAGCTCGAACAACGCCCGGTCAGCGTGCTCCTGGCCGACTGGCTGATGCCGGAGATGGACGGCCTGGAACTGACCGCCCGGGTCCGCCAACTGGACGAAAGCATCAACCACTACACCTACATCGTCCTGCTCACCGGCAAGGAGGGCGAGAACGTCCTCGGCGAGGCCTTCGACCGCGGCGTCGACGACTTCGTCAGCAAGGCCGCGATGAACGAGCAACTGGTGCCGCGCATCTACGCAGCCGACCGCCTGTGCAACACCCTGCAACGGTTGCTGGTGGAAAACCGACTGCTCACCGAAAACATCGCACGGATGGAAGAACGCAACCTGGTGGATACCCTCACCGGCCTCGGCAATCCCCGCTACCTGCGACAGAAGCTGGCCGACAGCCTGCGCCAGGTGGAAACCCGCGGTGGAGCGCTGTGCTACCTGCTGGTCGGCATGCCCGAGGCACCGGTCCTGCGCCAGCGGCACGGCGAAGCCTTCCATCGCGAGCTGCTGCTCGGCGTGGCCAGGCGCCTGCAACAGCTGGTCCGGCCGCTGGATGTGCTGGTGCGCCTGGACGAGCAGCATTTCGCCCTGATCACCCTGGTGGAGGACCTGCACGAATGCTCGTCGAGCAGCTTCAAGCGGCTGCACGACGGGCTCAACCTGAAGGCCTTCAAGACCAGCGAAGGCTTCATCAGCCTGAAAGCCGGCATCGCCATGCTCGGCCTCGACAGCGGGGCATTGCCGCTGGGCATCGACGAACTGCTGCAGCGCACCGAGGCCCTGTTGCCCGATGCCTATGCCAGCGGCAGGATCGCAACCTGCCGGCTACCGACACTGCGCTAGACTTCGCTCTATCGTCAGCCATTCGCAGTAGCCACCATGACCTGGCATATCCTCGGCGCCGGTAGCCTCGGCAGCCTCTGGGCCGCGCGCCTCGGGCGCGCCGGCCTGCCCGTCCGCCTGATCCTGCGCGACCGCCAGCGCCTGCGCCGCTACCAACAGGCCGGCGGACTGAGCCTGGTGGAAGACGGCCAGGCCAGCCTCTACCCGATCGCCGCGGAAACCCCGGACGGCGGGCAACCCATCCAGCGCCTGCTGCTGGCCTGCAAGGCCTACGACGCGGAGGAAGCCGCCTCCAGCCTGGCCCATCGCCTGGCCGGCAACGCCGAACTGCTGTTGCTGCAGAACGGCCTGGGCAGCCAGCAAGCGGTCGCCGCCCGCCTACCGCGCAGCCGCTGCCTGTTCGCCTCCAGCACCGAAGGCGCGTTCCGCGATGGCGAGTTCCGCGTGGTCTTCGCCGGCCGCGGGCACACCTGGCTCGGCGATCCACGCGACACAAGCGCCCCCGCCTGGCTGGCGCAGCTATCCCAGGCCGGGATCCCGCACAGCTGGAGCGACGACATCCTCGAACGCCTGTGGCGCAAGCTGGCCCTGAACTGCGCGATCAACCCGCTGACCGTCCTTCACGATTGCCGCAACGGCGGCCTGCGGCAGCACCCGGAAGAGATCGCCGCGCTTTGCGACGAACTCGGCCAGTTGCTCCACGCCAGCGGCTACGACGCCGCCGCCAGGAGCCTGCTGGAGGATGTCCGGGCGGTGATCGACGCCACCGCGGCCAACTATTCCTCGATGCATCAGGACGTCGCCCGGGGCCGGCGCACGGAAATCGGCTACCTGCTCGGCTACGCCTGCCAGCACGGGCAGCGCCTGGGACTACCGCTGCCGCGCCTGGGAACCTTGCTCGCCCGCCTCCAGGCCCATCTGCGCCAGCGCGGTTTGCCCGACCGCTAAAGCGCGTTACCCTGCCCGCCATTCCTTTTCGCCGCGGACCGCCAGAGCCCATGAACCTGCGCCAGCGCCTCGACAACCTGCCCGTAGGGCAGAAACTGCTCGCCGCCCTGCTGATCCTGCTGGCCACCGTGCTGCTGGTGGCCAACCTGGCGTTCATCAGCGCAGCCTACTGGATTTCCCAGGAGAGCGTCGCTCCCCAGGCGATGCAGACCATCGGCCGGCTGATCGCCAACCCGGCGCTCAGCCAGCCGGCACTCAGTTCACCGCAGACCGCCGAGGTCCTGCTGCGCCAGCTCAACGATTACCAGCCGTTGCGCGCCGCGGCCCTGTACGACAGCAATGGGCTGATGCTGGCCGACCTGCAACGCGGCGACACGCTCAAGCTGCCGGCCCGCCTGGACCGCCTGGAGCACTGGCGGCGCGGCGAGTACCGCCTCAACGCGCTGATCGAACTGCCCCAGGAAAACGCCCGTCCCGGCTACCTGCTGCTGGTGGCCAGCGGCGAACTGCCGAGCGCGTTCTACACCGGAACCCTCACCGCCAGCCTGGCGATCCTCGGCGTCAGCGTGCTGCTCTGGCTGCTGGTGGCGCAGCAGATACGCCGCCTGATCACCCGGCCGATCCGCGATCTCGAGGAACTGTCGCGGCAAGTCACTCGCGAGGAGAACTACGCCCTTCGCGCCCAGCGCGGCAACGGCGACGAGATCGGCCGCCTGGCCGATGCGTTCAACACCATGCTGACTCGCATCGAGGCCCGCGAGCAGCAGCTCAAGCGCGCCCGCGATGATGCCCAGGAAGCGGTCGAGCAGGCCCAGAGCCTGGCCGAGGAAACCCGCCGCTCGAACCGCAAGCTGGAACTGGAAGTGCAGGTGCGCAGCAAGATCGAGAAGAAGCTCACCGGTTTCCAGCACTACCTCAACAGCATCATCGACTCCATGCCTTCGGCGCTGATCGCGGTGGACGAGCAACTCTACGTCACGCAGTGGAACCAGGAGGCCAGCCAGCTTTCCGGCACCAGCCTGGACGATGCGGTCAACCAGCCGGTTTTCCTCGCCTTTCCCTCGCTCAAGCCATTCCTTCCGCAGCTCACCCGGGCTGCCGAGAAGCACAGCGTGGAGCGTGTCGAACGGGTCACCTGGGCGCTGATCGACACGCCGCGCCACTACGCTCTGACCTTCTACCCGCTGATGGGCGGCACCGGCCGCGGCGCGGTGATCCGCATCGACGACATCACCCAGCGGCTGAGCCTGGAAGAAGTGATGGTGCAATCGGAGAAGATGCTTTCGGTCGGCAGCCTCGCCGCCGGCATGGCCCACGAGATCAATAACCCGCTCGGCGCAATCCTGCACAACGTGCAGAACATCAAGCGGCGCCTGTCCCCGGAGCTGGCGAAGAACGTCGAGCTGGCGGCCGAGGTCGGAGTGCCGCTGGAAGACATCAATCACTACCTCGATGGCCGCGACATCCCGCGCCTGCTGGAAGGCATCCAGCACGCCGGCTCGCGGGCAGCGAAGATCGTCACCCACATGCTCGCCTTCAGCCGCCGCAGCCACCGGCAGATGACCGCTTGCGAACTGCCCGCACTGCTCGAACAGGCGGTGGAAATCGCCGGCAACGACTTCGACCTGGCCGAAGGCTTCGACTTCAAGTCGTTGCAGATCGTCCACGAGTTCGACCCCAACCTCGGCCCGGTGCCGGTGATCGCCAACGAGGTCGAGCAGGTCCTGCTCAACCTGCTGAAGAACGCCGCCCAGGCCATCCACCAGCGCGACGACGAAGAGGAAGGCGAACAGGGCCGGATCGTCCTGCGCACGCGCCTGACGCCGCCCTGGGCGGAAGTCCAGGTGGAAGACAACGGCAGCGGCATGCCCGAACTGGTGCGCAAGCGTATCTTCGAGCCGTTCTTCACCACCAAGGAAGTCGGCCAGGGCACCGGTCTCGGCCTGTCCGTCTCGTATTTCATCATCACCAACAATCACAAGGGCCAGATGGAAGTGCGCTCGGAACTGGGCCGCGGCACCTGCTTCAGCATCCGCCTGCCGCTGGAAAGCTCCGAAGCGGTCGCCCCGGCACAAGCCAAGGCCCTGCCGCCCGCTCTGCCGCAACCCGGTAGCAGCCTGCGGCGGGGCGACGAAGAGGAAGGTTGAAACCATGGGCAATCGTTTGTCGAAGATCTACACCCGTACCGGCGACCGCGGCGAGACCGGCCTGGCCGGCGGCCGCCGGGTGCCAAAGAGTCACCCCCGCATCGAGGCGATCGGCGCGGTGGACGAATTGAACAGCCAGTTGGGCCTGCTCCTTGCCGAGCTGCTGGAAGCGCGTGGCGCACATCCCGGCCTGGAGGAGATCGTCCAGGTGCTGGCGCCGGTGCAACACCGCCTGTTCGACCTCGGCGGGGAGTTGGCGATGCCGGAGTATCGGGCCCTGGACGAGACGGAAGTGGCACGCCTGGAAAGCTGCATCGACCGCTGGAACGACGAGCTGGGCCCGCTGAAGAATTTCATCCTCCCCGGCGGTACCCGCCTGGTCGCCCAGGCCCATGTCTGCCGCAGCCTGGCGCGCAGCGCCGAACGGCGCTGCCAGGCGCTGGACCAGGAGGAAACGCTGGAGGGCATCGGCCTGCGCTACCTGAACCGGCTCTCCGACCTGCTGTTCGTCGCCGCCCGTGCCATCGCCCGGCACCAGGGCGTGGCGGAGATTCTCTGGGAGGCGGCGGCCAAACCGGACTGACGGCGAGCGAGGGCTCGGCATCGAGACGAAAAAAGGAGGCCGAAGCCTCCTTTTTTCTTCATTCCACCGTCAAAGGCCGCCCGGCCAGAACGCACGGATACCCGCCACGCCCTGGGCTCCATGTTCCCAAGCCTGCTCGGCTTGCTGCGGACCGACGCCCCCCAGCAGGTAGACCGGCTGGTTGAAGCCGGCGATCAGTTCGGCGGCCTTGTCCCAACCCAGCGCCGGCTCGCCGGGATGGCTCTCGGTCGGCTGTACCGGCGAAAGGGTGACGAACTCCACTCCCATCGAGGCGGCCAGGGCCAGTTCCTCCGCGTCGTGGCAGGAGGCGGCCAGCAGGCGCCCTTCGGGGAACGGCCGACCGGCGCTGGCGTATTTGCGCAGTTGAGCGGAGGTCAGGTGCCAGCCGGCAGCCGGGAAGTCACCCAGCCACTCCAGCGGGCCTTTCAGCATCAGTTGCGCCTTGCCGGCGCAGAGTCCCTGGATATCGATGGCGAGATCGCGGTATTCGGGACTGAACATGTTTGGCGCACGCAACTGGATCAGGCGGATGCCCGCCTCCACCGCCTTGCGTACGCCGCTGATCAGCTCGCCCGGCTCCAGGCCGTCCGGGGTGATCAGATAGTGCGCCGGCAGGCGCGCGGCCTGGACGATCGGCGCGTTGGCGGCGGGGAACTCGTAGTCCGCCAGCTCGCGCGGCTCCACCCAGGCCAGCGGTTGGCCCTCGGCGCCGTGGGCTTCGCCGGAAAACCCGTCGACCTCCCAGACATCGAGCAGGACGTGCTTGTCGGCATAGTCGTGGCGAACCTGGATCAGCGGCCGGGCCCGCTCGACACGGATGCCCAGTTCCTCTTCCAGCTCACGAGCCAATGCCGCGCGCACCGGCTCGCCGTCCTCCACCTTGCCCCCGGGAAACTCCCACAGGCCGCCCTGGTGCTTGTCTTCCGGCCGCCGGGCGATCAGCACCCGGCCATCGGAGCCACGAATCACGGCCGCGGCGACATGTACTCGTTTCACGGATCATCTCCTCGCTACTGCCGTCACGCACCGCCGGAAGCGGCGGACGGCCATCAACTACCGGCCTGCTCGCGCAATGCCGCGTCATACCAGGCGCGGAACGCAGGCCACTGATAAATCGTCTCGACATAGGTCCGGGCGATATCCGGCAACTCCACCGCATAACTGCGGAAACGCGCCGCCACCGGTGCGTAGAACGCATCCGCCAGGCTGGCGTGGCCGAACAGGAACGGACCGTCCTGGCCGAAGCGCCGCCGGCAATCCGCCCAGGCTTCGCAGATACGTTGGATATCCTGTCGTGTCGCCGCGGACAATTCCACCAATGGCTGCTGGCGCCGCAGGTCCATCGGCAGCTCGCCGCGCAACGCGGCGAAACCACTGTGCATTTCCGCGCAGACCGAACGGGCCAGCGCCCGCGCCGCCTCGCCGCGCGGCCACAGGTGGGCCTCGGGGAAGCGCTCGGCGAGGTACTCGGCGATGGCCAGGGAGTCCCAGATGTCGCCATCCTCGCTTTTCAGCAAGGGCACCTTGCCGGTCGGCGAATATTGCAGGATCCGCTCCCGGGTATCGGGCCGCCCCAGCGGGACGAGGATCTCGTCGAACGCCGCCCCGCTCATGCGCAGGGCCAGCCAACCCCGCAGTGACCAGGACGAGTCATTGCGATTGCCAATCACGATGGTCAGGGCCATGCGCCTCTCCTCTTCGGCCGCCCGACGCGGACGGCCATGCACCAGAGAACTTAAGAGGCGCACGTACCGATGGCAAATTCCCGATTTTCATCCATCGATGAAGGATCGGAATGCCTGGCTTCAGGTGCGGTACTCTGCGTTGATCTTCACGTATTCGTGGGACAGGTCGGTGGTCCAGATGGTCTCGCTGCAGGTGCCGCGTCCCAATTCGATGCGGATGCCGATCTCGGCCTGGGCCATCACCGCCGCGCCCTGCTCCTCGGTGTAACTGGCCGCCCGGCCGCCACGGCTGGCGATACAGACGTCGCCAAGGAACACGTCGATCTTGCTCACGTCCAGATTGGCCACGCCGGCACGTCCGACCGCAGCGAGGATGCGTCCCCAGTTCGGGTCGGAGGCGAACAGCGCGGTCTTGATCAGCGGCGAGTGGGCCACGGCATAGCCGACATCCAGGCACTCCTGGTGAGTGGCGCCGCCGTTGACCTGGACAGTGACGAACTTGGTCGCGCCCTCGCCGTCGCGAACGATGGCCTGTGCCAGCTCCATGGAAACCTCCAGTACCGCTTGCTTCAACGCGGCGAACAGCGCGCCGCTGGCCTGGGTGACTTCCGGCAGCGCCGCGCGACCGGTGGCGATCAGCATGCAGCAGTCGTTGGTGGAGGTATCGCCGTCGATGGTGATGCGGTTGAAGGACTTGTTGGCGGCGTCGCGCAACAGATCCTGCAGCACGCCCTGGGCGACCTTGGCGTCGGTGGCGATATAACCGAGCATGGTCGCCATGTTCGGCTTGATCATCCCGGCGCCCTTGCTGATCCCGGTGACGGTCACGGTCACGCCATCGTGCACGAACTGGCGGCTGGCGCCCTTGGGCAGGGTATCGGTGGTCATGATCCCCGCGGCAGCTTCGGCCCAGCGGTCCTCGGCCAGGTCGGCCAGGGCCGCAGGCAACGCCGCCTCGATCTTGGCCACCGGCAGGGGCTCGCCGATCACCCCGGTGGAATATGGCAGCACCGAAGTCTCGGCGACCCCGGCCAGTTCGGCGAGCTTGGCACAGGTTTGCGCGGCGGCGGCGAGGCCGGCCTCGCCGGTACCGGCGTTGGCGTTGCCGGTATTGGTCAGCAGGTAGCGCACCTCACCGAGGAAACGCTGCTTGGCCAGGGTCACCGGCGCGGCACAGAACGCGTTCAGGGTGAACACCCCGGCCACGCTGGAGCCTTCGGCGCAGCGCATGACCACCACGTCTTTGCGCCCCGGTCGCTTGATGCCGGCGGAAGCGATGCCGAGTTCGAAACCGGGGACCGGGTGCAGGGTGGACAGGGGGCCAAGACCGACAGCCATGGGAACGCGCTCCTTTACCAAACAGTGGACTCGATGCCGTCTGCGACGGCGTGACGGAAAACGCATCGGCGCCGGTCTGGCGCCAATTCGAACAAACGCCGCGAGCGGCAGGACCGGTCGCGGCGTTGGTGAACCAGGCGGGAAGCTTAGTCCAGCTGCCCGTGGCAGTGCTTGTATTTCTTGCCGGAACCGCACGGGCAAGGCTCGTTGCGGCCGATTTTCTGCTCGTTGCGCACAGGCTCGAGCGGCACGACCGGAGCCGGGCCCTCGGGAAGCTCTTCTTCCTCGCCGGCCACGGCCTGCTCCATCGAGGGAGCCTCGGCGTGCTGGAACTGCATGCGCTTGGCCAGTTCCTCCGCCTCGCGACGCAGGCGAGCCTCCTCTTCGGCCGGGTCTTCGCGACGGACCTGGACATGGGACAGCACGCGGATGGTGTCGCGCTTGATCGAGTCCAGCAGCTCCTGGAACAGGGTGAAGGACTCGCGCTTGTATTCCTGCTTCGGATTCTTCTGCGCGTAGCCACGCAGGTGGATGCCGTGCCGCAGGTGGTCCATGGTCGACAGGTGGTCCTTCCACAGGTCGTCCAGCACCCGCAGCAGCATCTGCTTCTCGAAGGCGCGCAGGGCTTCGGCGCCGGCCAGCTCTTCCTTCTCGTAGTAGGCGGCGACGATCTGCTCGAGGATCTTGCTACGCAGGGTTTCCTCGTACAGCTTGTCGTCTTCGTCCAGCCACTGCTGGATCGGCAGGCGTACGGCGAAGTCGCTGTACAGCGCAGCCTCCAGGCCTTCGATGTCCCACTGCTCGGGCAGCGACTGCGGCGGAATGTGCTGGTTGATGGTGGCGCTGAGGGTTTCCTCGCGGAATTCCTTGATGGTCTCGCCCACGTCCTCTGCCGACAGCAGGGTGTTGCGCATGTGGTAGATCACCTTGCGCTGCTCGTTGGCTACGTCATCGAATTCCAGCAGTTGCTTGCGGATGTCGAAGTTGCGCCCTTCGACCTTGCGCTGGGCCTTCTCGATGGCATTGGTCACCATGCGGTGCTCGATCGCCTCGCCGGATTGCATGCCCAGCGCCTTCATGAAGTTCTTCACCCGGTCGGAGGCGAAGATCCGCATCAGGTTGTCTTCCAGCGACAGGTAGAAGCGGCTGGAACCCGGGTCGCCCTGACGACCGGCGCGGCCGCGCAACTGGTTGTCGATCCGGCGGGACTCGTGGCGCTCGGAGGCGATCACGTGCAGGCCGCCCGCCTCGATCACCTGCTGGTGGCGCTTCTGCCATTCGGCCTTGATCTGGGCGATCTGCTCCTCGGTGGGGTTCTCCAGGGCCGCGACTTCGACTTCCCAGTTACCGCCGAGGAGGATGTCGGTACCGCGGCCGGCCATGTTGGTGGCGATGGTCACCGAACCGGGCGCGCCGGCCTGGGCGATGATCTCGGCTTCCTTCTCGTGGTACTTGGCGTTGAGCACCTTGTGCTCGATGCCTGCCTCTTGCAACAGCTTGGAAACGTACTCGGAACTCTCGATCGACGCGGTGCCGACCAGGATCGGCCGGCCGAGGGCCTGGCACTGCTTGATGTCGGTGATGATCGCCGCGTACTTCTCTTCCTGGGTCAGGTAGACCAGGTCGTTGAAGTCCTTGCGCGCGATCGGCCGGTGGGTCGGGATCACCACCACGTCGAGACCGTAGATCTGGCGGAACTCGAAGGCCTCGGTATCGGCGGTGCCGGTCATGCCGGCCAGCTTGTTGTACAGGCGGAAGTAGTTCTGGAAGGTGGTGGAGGCCAGGGTCTGGCTCTCGGCCTGGATCGGCAGGCCTTCCTTCGCCTCGATGGCCTGGTGCAGGCCCTCGGACAGGCGACGGCCAGGCATGGTGCGGCCGGTGTGCTCGTCGATCAGGAGGATCTGGTCGCCCTGGACGATGTACTCGACGTTGCGGTGGAACAGGGTGTGCGCGCGCAGCGCTGCGTAGACGTGGGTCAGCAGGCTCAGGTTGTGCGCCGAGTAGAGGCTCTCGCCTTCGCCGAGCAGACCGTTCTGGCTCAACAGGTCTTCGATGAACTGGTGGCCCTGCTCGTTGAGTTCGACCTGGCGAGTCTTCTCGTCGATGCTGTAGTGGCCTTCCTCGGTCGGCTTGCCCTCGACCTCTTCGACCTGGCGCTTGAGACGCGGGATCAGCTTGTTGATCTTGATGTACAGCTCGGAGCTGTCTTCGGCCTGGCCGGAGATGATCAGCGGGGTACGCGCCTCGTCGATGAGGATCGAGTCCACTTCGTCGACCACGGCGAAGTTCAGCTCGCGCTGGAACTTGTCGTCCAGGCTGAAGGCCATGTTGTCGCGCAGGTAATCGAAGCCGAATTCGTTGTTGGTGCCGTAGGTGATGTCGGCGGCGTAGGCGGCGCGCTTGTCTTCCGGCGGCTGGAAGGGAGTGACCACGCCGACGCTGAGGCCGAGGAACTCGTACAGCGGGCGCATCCAGTTGGCGTCGCGGCGCGCCAGGTAGTCGTTCACCGTGACCACGTGCACGCCCTTGCCGGACAGCGCGTTGAGGTACACCGGCAAAGTGCCCACCAGGGTCTTGCCCTCGCCGGTACGCATTTCGGCGATCTTGCCGTCGTGCAGGGTCATGCCGCCGATCAACTGCACGTCGAAATGGCGCATGCCCATCACCCGCTTGCCAGCCTCGCGAACCACGGCGAAGGCTTCGGGCAGCAATTGGTCGAGCGTTTCGCCCTTGGCGTAGCGCTGCTGGAATTCAGCCGTTTTCGCCTTCAACTGCTCGTCGGAGAGCGCCACCATCTGGGGCTCGAGCGCATTGATGGCCTGTACAGCCTTGGCCATGCGCTTTACATCACGCTCGTTCTTGCTTCCAAAGAGTTTCTTCAACAAAGGCGCAAACATATCGACTTGGTCATCCACACGTGGGGAATGGAAGGCTCACCCATCCGGCGGCCCGTGCCGATCAACGGCATGAAAGAGAACATTCTACCCGGAAACGGGTATGAGAAAAGTACAGCAGATCAATGCGCGTCGCTCACTCGGAAACAGACGCGCGTGCGATGAAGCTTTGCGGATTCATTACCCGGCCATCCTTCATCACTTCGAAATGTACGTGGTAGCCGGTGGAGCGTCCGGTGCTGCCGACCTTGGCCAGCACCTGGCCGCGCTTGACCAGGTCACCGACCTCGACCAGGTTCTTCTGGTTATGGGCATACAACGTGGTATAGCCATCGGCGTGCCCGACCTCGACCACGTTGCCATAGCCGTTCTTGCGCCCGGACCAGGTCACCACACCCGCCGCCACGGCCACCACGTCGCTGCCGGCCGGCGCGGCGAAGTCGATGCCCTTGTGCATACTCAGGCGGCCGCTCACCGGATTGACCCGGCGCCCGAACGGCGAGGAGATGTAGCCCTGGCGCACCGGCTGGCCGGCCAGGTAGGTCGACTGGCTGATGTGCTTGTCGGCGAGCAGTTGCTCCAGCACCTCGAGCTGCTGCTCGCGGGTATCCAGGCGTGCCGCCAGTTCGTCCAGCGTCGCCATGAACGACGGCGGGGCATAGGCGCTGCCCTCCAGCGGTTCGTCGACCCCACCCTGGCCGACGCTCAGGGAGAAATCGAACTCGTCGGGGTCGACGTCGGCCAGCTCGGTGAGACGTTCGCCGAGGGCATCCAGCCGAACCAGACGTGCCTGCAGTTCGCCGAGATGCACGCTCAGTGCGTCCATCTGCCGCTGCGCGTCCTCGCGGGCGCTGCTGATCTCGGCGCTCTGCGCCTGCAGCGCGGCATCGACTTCGATGCCGGCCAGCGGAGCCGGCGCGCGGAACAGCCAGGCGCCCATGAAGCCCCCGGCCAACAGGCTGGCACCGACCACGCAGGCCCCGGCCAGCATCAGCAACCGCGGCTGCAGATGGACGGAGCGAGCGGCCCCATGGTGCCGGCTCAGAAAAATGATGTGCATGACTTATCCTTAATACAGGCCGGCAGTAGCGAAACGCTTTCTGCTACCATTCCGACTCAGTAACCCCCAGGCTTCCCGCCATGTCTTTTCGTCCCTTGCCCGCCCAGGCATCGACCCAGTTGCTGCGCCAGGCCAGGCCGCTGCAGATGCTGTTCGCCGAAGCCCAGCGCATCTGCCGCCTGCAGCAACTGCTGGAAAGCCAGTTGCAACCGGCGGCGCGCCCGTACTGCCATGTGGCTTCGTGGCGCGGCGGTTGCCTGCTGCTGATCGTCACCGATGGCCACTGGGCCACACGCCTGCGCTATCAGCAGCGGCGCCTGCAGCGGCAGCTGCAGGCTTTCGAAGAATTCGGGAACTTAGCGAAAATCCTTTTCAAGGTGCAACCCACCACGTCCACACAACGTGCGGCACGTCGCAGCTTGACCCTGTCTGCCGTCGCGGCGGAAAACCTTCGCGAATCCGCCGACATCGTCGGCAATCCACGCCTGCGGGAAGCGCTCGAGCGGCTGGCAAGCCGCGCCGAGAAAAGCCGGCAAGAATAAATCCCGAAATAAAAAGAGGCCACCCTGAGGTGGCCTCCAAATATGGAAAGGAGAGTTTTCCTACACTGCCGCCGCCGGGCGCATATAGGAAATAGGCGCGGTACGCGCGTCTTCGAAGGTCACCACTTCCCAAGCATCCTTGTCTGCGATCAACGTACGCAGCAGTTGGTTGTTCAGGGCATGGCCGGACTTGAAGCCACGGAACTCGCCGATAAGACTGTTGCCGAGCAGATACAGGTCGCCGATGGCATCCAGGATCTTGTGCTTGACGAACTCGTCCTCGTAACGCAGGCCGTCTTCGTTGAGCACGCGGTTCTCGTCGACCACGATCGCGTTCTCCACGCTACCGCCGAGTGCCAGGTTCTGCGAACGCAGGTACTCGATGTCGCGCATGAACCCGAAGGTACGGGCGCGGCTGACCTCCTTGACGAAGGAAGTACTGGAGAAATCGACCGAGGCCTGCTGGGTGCGACCACGGAAGACCGGATGATCGAAATCGATCTCGAAGCTGACCTTGAAGCCGTCGAACGGAACGAAGACGGCGCGCTTGTCGCCCTCTTCCACGCTGACTTCGCGCTTGATGCGGATGAACTTCTTGGCAGCTTCCTGCTCTTGCAATCCGGCGGACTGGATCAGGAATACGAACGGACCAGCGCTGCCATCCATGATCGGCACTTCCGAAGCGGACAGCTCGACGTAGGCGTTGTCGATACCCAGGCCGGCCATGGCCGAGAGCAGGTGCTCCACCGTATCCACTTTGACGTCACCCTTGACCAGGGTGGTCGACATGGTGGTTTCGCCGACGTTCTCGGCCCGGGCCGGGATTTCCACTACCGGATCCAGGTCGGTGCGGCAGAACACGATACCGGTGTCCACCGGCGCCGGTTTCAGGGTCAGGTAAACCTTTTCCCCCGAGTGCAGACCGACGCCAGTAGCCCGGATGATGTTCTTCAAGGTGCGTTGTTTGATCATGGCTTTGGCCGCTTAAGCGCTGACTGCGAACTGTTTTCAACAATGGCCGGCGATGATAGCAGAACCGGCCTTTGCTGAACACCAATCACATCTCTACTCCTGATTAATTACTTCAATCGGCCTGACGACGCAGGAACGCCGGGATATCCAGGTAATCCAGGTCATCCTGCGGGTTCAGCTTGGCCGCGGTCGCCGCGCTGCCGTGAGACTGGTTGCGCATCACGGTAGGACGGTCGAGGTCGCGGTAGTTCACCGACTGCTGCTCGCGCTGGGCCGGAGCGGCTGCCTGGGCTGCACTGCCCTGCACGGTGTTGTCGACGACCTTCACCGGTTTCTCCAGGCGCGCGCCCAGGCCGGTGGCGACTACGGTGACGTGCAGCTCATCGCGCATGTCCGCGTCGATCACGGTGCCCACCTTCACAGTGGCGTGCTCGGAAGCGAACTGTTCGATGATGTTGCCGACATCGGAGTACTCGCCCAGGGACAGGTCCGGACCCGCGGTGATGTTCACCAGGATGCCGCGCGCGCCCTGCAGGTTGACGTCTTCCAGCAGCGGGTTGCGGATTGCCGCCTCGGTGGCCTCGCGGGCACGGTTCGGACCGCTGGCGCAGCCGGTACCCATCATCGCCATGCCCATTTCGCTCATGACGGTCTTCACGTCGGCGAAGTCGACGTTGATCATGCCCGGACGCTTGATGATGTCGGAGATACCGCGCACGGCACCGGCCAGCACGTCATCGGCCTTGGCGAAGGCGGCCAGCAGGCTGGCATCCTTGCCGAGGATGGTCAGCAGCTTCTCGTTCGGGATGGTGATCAGCGAATCGACGCTCTCGGCCAGCGCGCGGATGCCCTCGTCAGCGATCTGCATGCGCTTGCGACCTTCGAACGGGAACGGACGGGTCACCACCGCGACGGTGAGGATGCCCATTTCCTTCGCCACTTCGGCGATGATCGGCGCGGCGCCGGTACCTGTGCCGCCACCCATGCCGGTGGTGATGAAGACCATGTCGGCGCCTTCCAGCACTTCGGAAATGCGCTCGCGATCTTCCAGGGCCGCCTGACGACCGACTTCCGGATTGGCGCCGGCACCCAGCCCCTTGGTGACGCCCGGGCCGAGTTGCAGAACGGTGCGCGCCGCGATGTTCTTCAGCGCTTGTGCGTCGGTGTTGGCGCAGATGAACTCGACGCCCTCGACGTTGTTCTTGGCCATGTGATTGACGGCGTTGCCGCCACCACCACCTACACCGATCACTTTTATGACGGCGGTTTGTGCGATGTTATCGACCAGTTCAAACATTTCCCCTCTCCTTCCTTTCTAGTTTTGTCGCCTACTGTTACCGCGTTGAATCAGAAATTGCCCTGGACCCAGCGTTTGAGCCGCTCCAGGACAGGTGCCTTGGGTTCGTCGCTGCTGTAGTTGCTGCCTGAAACGGACATCGACATGCCATCGGACTGCTTCTGCAGTCCGTACATCAGCAGGCCGACGCCCGTCGAATAGATCGGGTTGCGCACCACGTCGGTGAGGCCCTTCACGCTATACGGCACGCCGAGGCGTACCGGCATGTGGAAGATTTCCTCGGCCAGCTCGACCGCGCCTTCCATCTTCGAGGTGCCGCCGGTGAGGACGATCCCGGCCGGGATCAGGTCCTCGTAGCCGCTGCGGCGCAGCTCGGCCTGGACCAGGGTGAACAGCTCGTCGTAACGAGGCTCGACCACTTCGGCCAGGGCCTGGCGCGACAGTTCGCGCGGCGGTCGGTCGCCGACGCTGGGCACCTTGATGGTCTCGCCGGCACCGGCCAGCTTGGCCAGGGCACAGGCGTAGCGGATCTTGATCTCTTCCGCGTACTGGGTCGGCGTACGCAGGGCCATGGCGATGTCATTGGTGACCTGGTCGCCGGCTATCGGGATCACCGCGGTATGGCGGATCGCGCCTTCGGTGAAGATCGCGATATCGGTGGTGCCGCCGCCGATATCCACCAGGCACACGCCCAGCTCCTTCTCGTCCTCGGTCAGCACCGAATAGGCCGAGGCCAACTGCTCGAGGATGATGTCGTCGACCTCGAGGCCGCAGCGGCGCACGCACTTCTCGATGTTCTGCGAGGCATTCACCGCGCAGGTCACCACGTGCACCTTGGCTTCCAGGCGCACCCCGGACATGCCCAGCGGCTCGCGCACGCCTTCCTGGTTATCGATCACGTAATCCTGGGCCAGGGTATGCAGCACCCGCTGGTCCGCCGGGATCGCCACCGCCTGGGCGGCATCCAATACCCGTTCGATATCCGCCGGGTTCACCTCGCGATCGCGGATCGCCACGATGCCGTGGGAATTGAGGCTGCGGATGTGGTTGCCGGCGATGCCGACGAACGCCGAGTGGATACGGCAGCCGGCCATCTGCTGGGCCTCGTCGATGGCGCGCTGGATCGACTGCACGGTGGACTCGATGTTCACCACCACGCCCTTCTTCAGGCCGCGGGACGGATGAGTACCGATGCCAACGACCTCCAGCTGGCCATCGGCCGTCACCTCGCCCACCAGCGCCACCACCTTGGAGGTACCGATGTCGAGGCCGACGATCATCTTGCCGCTCTGCACGCTTGCCATGGTTATTACTGTCTCCTCAACTCACTGCACGGCGCTGGCCGTGGCCACCGTCGCGGGCGTGACCGGCTCGCGCCACGCAACGGCGAGGCCGTTGGGGTAACGCAGGTCGATCCGCGCAATGTTCGAAATCTGATCTTTGAGTGCCTTGTCGTAGATGCTTACGAAGCGGCGAATCTTGTCTACCACGTGGTCGCGCCCGATCTGGATCTCGACGCCCTGGGCCGTGGTCAGCGCCCAACCGCCGCGATCGCTCATTTCCAGGCGGGCGATGGAGAACCCGAGGGGACGCAGCAACTGGCTGAGCAACTGATATTGCTGCATCACCTGCTGTTGCGCCCGCTGTGGACCATGCAAGCGGGGCAGATGTTCATAATTCGCCAGCTCCTTTGGCGTAAAAGCCTGTCCCTGGTTGTTCAGCAGCGCTTCGTCGCCCCACCGCGCGATCGGCAGTTGCTCGTCCAGGCGGATCACCACCTGGTCCGGCCACACCCGGCGCACCTCGGCGTGGGCGATCCAGGGCATCTGTTCCAGTTGCCCGCGCATGCCCGCCAGGTCGATGGTGAAGAAGCTCGCCGCCAGGTACGGGGAAATCCGCTGCTGCACCGCGCGCTGGCTGATGTAGCTGAGGTCGCCCTCGACACTGACCTTGGCGATCGGCCGGTCGGCGTACGGCAGGATGTACTCGGCGCCGCGATAGGCGCCATAGCCGAGAACGGCCAGCAACAGTGGCCAGGCCAGGTACTTGAGGAAACTGAAGTCGGCTTTCGGCAGGCGCACGCTCAGCGGTTCCTTGGCCACCAGACGGCTGGCGCCGCGCGGCATCGGCTTGCGCGGAGCGCGGCCGAGTCCACCGGGTTGCTGATGACGGAGCAGTACGCCGTTCATGGCTTATCCCCTCGCCTCGCGGCTATCGGCCAGGATCGCCAGCACCAGTTGCTGGAAATCCAGGCCGGCTGCCCGCGCGGCCATAGGCACCAGGCTGTGGTCGGTCATGCCCGGTGCGGTGTTGACTTCAAGCAGCCAGAAACGCCCTTCGGCGTCCTGCATCACGTCCGCCCGCCCCCAGCCCTGGATGCCCAGGGCGTCGCAGGCGCGCGCGGTGAGTTCCTTCAGCTCGCGTTCCTTGGCCTCGTCGAGACCGCAGGGCACCTGGTAGCGGGTATCGCTGGCCAGGTACTTGGCGTCGTAGTCGTAGAAGGTGTGCGGCGTACCCAGGCGGATCGCCGGCAGCACCTGCCCGCGCAAGGTCGCCACGGTGAATTCCGGACCGCTGATCCACTGCTCGACCAGCACCTGCGAGTCGTAGCGGGCCGCTTCGCGCCACGCCGCGATCAATTCGTCGAGCCCGCCGACCTTGGCCATGCCGATGCTCGAGCCTTCGTGAGCCGGCTTGACGATCAGCGGGAAACCCAGTCGCTGCGCCGCTTCGCGGCAGTCATCCTCGCTGGCCAGCACCGCGTAGTCCGGGGTCGGCAGGCCGAGGCTGAGCCAGACCCGCTTGGTCCGCAGCTTGTCCATCGCCAGCGCCGAGGCCAGCACGCCGCTGCCGGTGTAGGGAATGCCCGCGCACTCGAGCAGGCCCTGCATGCTGCCATCCTCGCCGCCACGACCGTGGAGAATGATGAAGGCACGGTCGATCTTCTCCTCGACCAGGCGTTGCAGCAGGTCTTCGCCGACATCGATGCCGAAGGCATCGACCCCGGCGGCCAGCAGGGATTGCAGGACCATCGCGCCGGACTTCAGCGACACCTCGCGCTCGGCGCTCTTGCCGCCGAACAGCACGGCGACGCGGCCGAACGCCTTGGGATCCTGGGTGCCGTTCAGCAGGCTATCGAGGCAAAGGTTCATGCGCCCTTCCCTCCCTTGCCGGCGAACAGCGGGTTCTTGATCAGTTGCGGGGCCAGGCCGCCGACATCGCCAGCGCCCTGGCAAAGCAGGATGTCGCCAGCGCGCAGCAGCGGCTTGACCAGCGGCGCCAGGTCGGCGTCGCGCTCGAAGTAGATCGGGTCGAGCTGGCCGCGCTGGCGGATGCTGTGGCACAGCTGGCGGCTGTCGGCTCCCGGGATCGGCTCTTCGCCGGCCGGATAGACCTCCATCAACAGCAGCACGTTGGCTTCGCCCAGCACCTGCACGAAGTCTTCGTACAGGTCGCGGGTACGGGTATAGCGATGCGGCTGGTAGACCATCACCAGGCGACGCTCCGGCCACCCGCCACGGATCGCCTTGATCACCGCGGCGACTTCGCGCGGATGGTGCCCATAGTCGTCCACCAGCATCACGCTGCCGCCCTCGACCTGCAGCTCGCCGTAGACCTGGAAGCGCCGGCCCACGCCCTGGAAGCCGGACAGCCCCTGGACGATGGCTTCGTCGGAGATGCCCTCGTCGGTAGCGATGACGATGGTCGCCAGGGAATTCAGCACGTTGTGCAGGCCGGGCATGTTCACCGAGACGTCCAGCGGCTCGCGCTCCGGGCGCAACACGGTGAACCAGGTGCGCATGCCTTCCTGGCGGATGTTGATCGCGCGCACGTCGGCGTCTTCGCTGAGGCCGTAGGTCACGGTCGGGCGGGCGATCTGCGGGAGGATCTCGCGCACCACCGGGTCATCCACGCACATCACCGCCAGTCCGTAGAACGGCAGGTTGTGGAGGAACTCGACGAAGGTCTTCTTCAGCTTGTTGAAGTCGCCGCCATAGGTCGCCATGTGGTCGGCGTCGATATTGGTGACCACCGCGACCATCGGTTGCAGGTGCAGGAAGCTGGCGTCGCTCTCGTCGGCCTCGGCCACCAGGTAGCGGCTGGCGCCGAGCTGGGCGTTGGTCCCGGCGGCGTTCAGCCGGCCGCCGATGACGAAGGTCGGGTCCAGGCCGCCGGCGGCGAATACCGAGGCGATCAGGCTGGTAGTGGTGGTCTTGCCGTGGGTGCCGGCTACCGCGATGCCGTGCCGGTAGCGCATCAGCTCGGCGAGCATTTCCGCACGCGGTACCACCGGAATCCGCCGTTCCAGGGCCGAGGCCACTTCCGGGTTGGCCCGGTTGATGGCACTCGACACCACCAGCACGTCGGCGCCGTCGGCGTTTTCCGCCTGGTGGCCGATGAAGATCTGCGCGCCGAACTTCTCCAGGCGCTCGGTCACCGCCGAGGCCTTGAGGTCCGAGCCGGATACCTCGTAGCCGAGGTTCAGCAGCACCTCGGCGATCCCGCACATGCCGGCGCCGCCGATGCCGACGAAATGGATGCGGCGGATACGGCGCATGGTCCGGGTGACGCCATTCGGTTCTTTAACCACGGGCCACCTCCAGGCAGGCATCGACCACCGTCCGGGTAGCCTCGGGTTTCGCCAGGCTGCGTGCCTGGTCTGCCATGGAGCGCAGGGTTTCGGGATGCATCAGGACCTCGGACAGCTGCGCGGCCAGTTCGGCCGCGCCGGTAGACTTTTGCGGCAGCAGGCGGCCGGCGCCGCTGCGTACCAGGAACTCGGCATTGCGGGTCTGGTGGTCGTCGATCGCGTGAGGCAACGGCACCAGAAAGGCCGGCAATCCCGCCGCCGTCAGCTCGCTGACGGTCAGCGCGCCGGCGCGGCAGATCACCAGGTCGGCCCAGGCATAGGCCGCGGCCATGTCGCTGATGAAGGGCGCGACGTCCGCTTCGACCGCCACTGTGCGATAACGCTCGGCGGTAATCTCGGCATGCTGACGACCGGCCTGATGGCGGATTGCCGGACGGATTTCCAGCGGCACCTGCGCCAGGGCCTCTGGCAACAGCTTGTTCAGCGGTTCGGCGCCAAGGCTGCCGCCGAGCACCAGCAGATTGACCCGACGGCCGGTCAGCGGCGCGCGGGCGTGCGCGTCGAGGAACAACTCGCCGCGCACCGGGTTGCCGGTGGTCAGGCGCTTGTCGCTGGCCGGGAAGGTATCCGGGAATGCCTCGCAGACGCGCCTGGCGATCGGCGCCAGGCTGCGGTTGGCGGTGCCGGCCACGGCGTTCTGCTCGTGGATCACCAGCGGCACGCCGTTGAGGCGCGCGGCCAGGCCGCCCGGGCCGGTGACATAGCCGCCCAGGCCGAGCACGCAGACCGGCCTCAGTTGGCGGATCACCCGCAGCGCCTGGAACAGCGACTTAAGCAGTTCCAGCGGCGCCTTGACCAGCGACTTCAAGCCTTTGCCGCGCAGCCCGCTGACCTGGATCAGGTGCAACGGCAGGCCAGCCTTGGGTACCAGATCATTCTCGATGCCGCGCGGCGTCCCCAGCCAGTGCACGGCATAGCCGCGCGCCTGGAACTCCCGCGCACAGGCGAGTGCCGGGAACACGTGTCCGCCGGTGCCACCCGCCATGATCAGGACGTTACCTTTCATCGGCAAAGTCCTCTTCGTTGAACTCATATTCCTCGCTACCCAGGTGGGTTCGCCGTTCCCATTCGATGCGCAGCAACATCCCCAGACAGGCACAGCAGATCACCAGCGAGCTGCCGCCGTAGCTGAGGAACGGCAGGGTCAGGCCCTTGGTCGGCAGCAGGCCGATGTTCACCCCGATGTTGATCAGGAACTGGCCGATCCAGAGGAAGGCCAGCCCGTAGGCCACGTAGGCGGAGAAGAACTGCTTGGCCTGCTCGGCCCAGATGCCGATGTACAGCGCGCGCAGGCTGACGAACACGAACAGTGCGACGGTCGCCAGGGCGCCGACGATGCCCAGCTCCTCTGCAAGCACGGCGAAGACGAAGTCGGTGTGCGCCTCCGGCAGGTAGAACTGCTTCTGGATGCTGTTGCCCAGTCCCATGCCCAACCAGCCGCCGCGGCCGAAGGCGATCAGCGCCTGGCTCAACTGATAGCCGGCGCCGAACTGGTCGGCCCAGGGGTCGGTGAAGTTGGTCAGGCGCGCCATCCGGTAGGGCTGGGTCTGGATCAGCAGGACCACCGCGCCGACCGCCAGCAGCACCATCAGGCCGAAGCGGAATAGCCCCACCCCGCCGAGGAACAGCATGGCCGCGGCGGCGCCCATCATTACCACGGTGGCGCCGAAGTCCGGCTCGCGCAGCAGCAGGCCGGCCATCGGCAGCAACACCACGAAGGGCTTGAAGAAGCCCATCCAGCTTTCGCGGACCTCCTGCTGGCGACGGATCAGGTAGCCGGCCATGAAGATCACCACGCAAACCTTGGCGATCTCCGAAGGCTGGATGTTGAACAGGCCGAAGCCGATCCAGCGCATCGAGCCGTTCACCTCGCGGCCGATGCCGGGGGTGACCACCAGCACCAGCAGGCCGAAGGCGACCAGCAAGAGCTTCCAGCCCCAACGCTGCCAGGTGGCCATCGGGACCATCATGGTCAGGCCGCAGGAAATCAGGCCGATCACCAGGTAGATCAGGTGACGGACGGAGAAGTACAGCGGGTTGCCCGACTGCGCCGCCGCCACCTCGGAAGAGGCGGAAGTCACCATCACCAGGCCGAGGCCGAGCAGCGCCAGGCAACCCGCCAGCAGCGGGAAGTCCAGGTCGATGCCGTGCCGGCTCAACAGCGGCGACGGAAAGGGGCGCAACACCGACAGCATCACGCTAGCTCCTCCACGGCTTTGGCGAACAGGCGTCCGCGTTCTTCGAAGTTCTTGAACATGTCCAGGCTCGCGCAGGCCGGCGACAACAGCACCGCATCGCCTTCGCGGGCCAGCTCGGCGGCCTGCCGGACTGCCTCGTCCAGCGTTGCGACACGCACCAGCGGTACCGCGTTACCCAGCGCCTGGGCAATCAGCCCGGCGTCGCGGCCGAGCAGTACCACCGCGCGGCAGAAACGCGCGACCGGCTCGCGCAGGTCATGGAAATCGGCGCCCTTGCCGTCTCCGCCGGCGAGCAGCACCAGCTTGCCGTCGATGTCGGCACCCAGCCCCTCGATCGCCGCCAGGGCGGCGCCGACGTTGGTGGCCTTGGAATCGTCGTAGTAGTTCACGCCCTGCCGCTCGCGTACCCACTGGCAGCGATGAGCCAGGCCGGAAAACGCCTTCAGCGCGCCGAGCATGGCGTCGAACGGCAGGCCGACCGCATGCCCCAGCGCCAACGCGGCGAGCGCGTTGGAGTAGTTGTGGGCGCCACGGATCTTCAGTTCGCCGACCGGCAGCAGCTTGTCGAACTGGAACGCCAGCCACTTCTGGCCGTCCTCCTCGATCAGGCCGAAAGCCTTGAAGTCCGGTTTGTTCAGGCCGAACGACCAGCACGGCACGGTATCGGCGATCAGCGGTCGGGTCAGGGCATCGGCGCGATTCACCACGACCTGGCGGGCACCGCGGAAGATCCGGTGCTTGGCCAGGTGGTAGTCAGCCATGCCGTCGTAGCGATCCATATGGTCTTCGCTGACGTTCAGCACGGTCGCGACCTCGGCGCCGAGGCGATCGCAGGTTTCCAGCTGGAAGCTCGACAACTCCAGCACGTACAGCTCGATGTCGTCGGCCAGCAGGTCGAGCGCCGGTGTGCCGAGGTTGCCGCCGACGGCGACACGCTTGTCCGCGGCCACCGCCATTTCGCCCACCAGGGTGGTCACGGTGCTCTTCGCGTTGGAACCGGTGATGGCGACGATCGGTGCCTTCGCCTCGCGGGCGAAGAGATCGATGTCGCCGGAGATGCGCACGCCTTTCGCGGCGGCCTGTACCAGCGCGGGGGTGCGCAGCGACAAGCCGGGGCTGACGTAGAGTTCGCGGGCGGAGCAGAGGAACTCGGCGTCGAGTTCGCCGCAACGCACTTCCACCTGCGGATACTGGGCACGCAGGGTGGCCAGCTCCGGCGGGCTCTCTCGGGTATCGACCACGGCGAAAGGCAGGCCACGGCGCGCCAGGTAGCGCACCAGGGACATGCCGCTCTTGCCGAGGCCGACAACGATGCGGAAGTGGTCGGAGGCGATCAGGCTCATGCTCTCTTCGTCCTCAACGCAGCTTCAGGGTGGCGAGGCCGATCAGCACCAGGATCACGGTGATGATCCAGAAGCGCACGATCACGCGCGGCTCCGGCCAGCCTTTCAGTTCGAAATGGTGATGGATCGGCGCCATGCGGAAGACGCGGCGTCCGGTCAGCTTGAAGGAAGCGACCTGGATCATCACCGAGAGGGTTTCCATGACGAACACCCCCCCCATGATGAACAGCACGATCTCCTGGCGCACGATCACCGCGATGGTGCCCAGCGCGGCGCCCAGCGCCAGCGCGCCGACGTCGCCCATGAAGACCTGCGCCGGATAGGTGTTGAACCAGAGGAAGCCGAGGCCGGCGCCGACCAGCGCGGCGCAGAACACGATCAGCTCACCGGCGCCCGGTACGTTGGGAATCAACAGGTACTCGGCGAACTTCACGTTGCCCGACAGGTAGCAGAAGATGCCCAGCGCGCCGGCAACCATTACCGTCGGCATGATCGCCAGGCCGTCGAGACCGTCGGTGAGGTTCACCGCATTGCTCGAACCGACGATAACGAAGTAGGTCAGGACCACGAAGAAGATGCCCAACTGGATCTCGACGCTCTTCAGCATCGGCACGATCAGGGTGGTCTCGATCGGGGTTTCGGCAGTCATGTAGAGGAACACGGCTGCGCCGATACCGAACACCGATTGCCAGAAATACTTCCAGCGGCTCGGCAGGCCGCGTGAGTTCTTCTCGATCACCTTGCGGTAGTCGTCCACCCAGCCGATGGCACCGAACAGCAGGGTAACGACCAGCACCACCCACACGTAGCGGTTGGAAAGATCCGCCCACAGCAGCGTGCTGATGGCGATGGCGGTAAGGATCAGGGCGCCGCCCATGGTCGGGGTGCCCTTCTTCGACAGGTGCGACTGCGGACCGTCATTGCGCACGGCCTGGCCGATCTGGCGGATCTGCAAGGTACGGATCATCCAGGGCCCCAGCCACAGCGATAGCGACAGCGCGGTGAGCACGCTGAGAATGCCGCGCAGGGTCAGGTACTGGAAGACGCCGAAGCCCTTGTAGAACTGTTGCAGGTATTCGGCCAGCAGCAGGAGCATTAGTGACTCTCCTCGGAGGAACCGCACAGCGCCGCGACGACTTTGTCCATCGCCGCACTGCGGGAACCCTTGATCAAAATGGTGGTTGTCGGTTGTTCGGTGGCCAGCGCCCCGATCAGGCTGGCCTGGTCGGCGAAGTGCCGGCCCGTGGCGCCGAACGCCTGTACGGCGCGGGCCATCAGCGGTCCGACCGCATAAAGCGCGGACACCTTGCCAGCGGCGTAGGCGCCCACCTCGCGGTGGGCCTGCTCGGCCCAGGAACCGAGTTCGCCCATGTCTCCGAGGACCAGGACGGTGCGCCCGGAAAAGCCGCTCAGTATATCAATCGCCGCCAGCATTGACGCGGGGTTGGCGTTGTAGCTGTCGTCTATCACACGCAGCCCGCTGGCGGTCAGTTGCGCTACCGCGCGGCCCTTGACCGGTTGCAGCGCCTGCAGCCCGGCGACGATCCCACCCAGCGGCACGCCCAGCGCATGGGCGGCAGCGGCGGCAGCCAGGGCATTGGCGACATTGTGCCGCCCCAGCAGGTTGAGCTGGACCTGCGCGTCACCCGCTACGCCCTGCAGCCTGAAACCCATGCAGCCGCGCGCATCGCGCTGCAGATCGGCGGCACGGAAATCGGCCTGGGGCCGGTCGAGGGAGAACGTCAGCAACGGACGGCCGCTGGCGCGGGCCTTCCAGGTGTCGAAGGCCTTGTCGTCCAGGTTCAGCACGGCGGTGCCGTCGGCGGCCAGCCCTTCGAGTATCTCGCCCTTCGCCTCGACGATCTTCTCCGGTCCGCCGAACTCGCCGACATGGGCGGTGCCGGCATTGGTGATGATCGCCACGTGCGGGCGGGTCAGCTCGACCGTGTAGGCGATCTCGCCGATGCGCGAGGCGCCCAGCTCGATCACTGCGCTACGGTGCTGCGGCGCCAGTTGCAGCAGGGTCAGCGGTACGCCGAGGTCGTTGTTCAGATTGCCACGGGTAGCCAGCACCGACTCGGCATCGCCGGCCTGGGTACGCAGGATGCTGGCGAGCATCTCCTTGACCGTGGTCTTGCCGCTGGAGCCCGTCATGGCCGCCAGCGGGCCGGTGAACTTGCGCCGGTTCAGCGCGCCCAGTCGTCCCAGGGCCGCACGGGTATCGCGCACCAGCAATTGCGGCAGGGGCGCGTCGGCGACTTCGCGCTCCACCAGCGCAGCCACCGCGCCCTTGGCGGCAACCTCGGCGAGATAGTCATGGCCGTCGAAACGTGGCCCACTCAGGGCAATGAACAGTTGGCCGGGCCCAATGGCGCGGCTGTCGGTGGAAACCGCCGAAAAGACGGCGTCCTCGCCGATCAGGCGGGCGTCCAGCGCGACCGTCAACTGGCTGAGGCGAAGAGGCTCAAGCATGCGGCACCTCCCAGGCGGCCAGGGCGCGCTCGGCCTGCTCGATGTCGGAGAACGGATGGCGTACGCCGTCGATCTCCTGATAATCCTCGTGACCCTTGCCGGCCAGGAGCACCACATCATCCACCGCAGCGGAAGCGATCAGGTGGGCGATCGCCTCACCGCGCGACGGCAGGAAGGTAACCTTGTCGGCGGCAGCGAAGCCTTTGCGGATATCGGCGATGATCGCCGCACTGGCCTCGGTGCGTGGGTTGTCGTCGGTGACCAGCACCCCATCCGCCAGGCGTTCGGCGATCGCAGCCATCAGCGGACGCTTGCCGGCATCGCGATCGCCGCCGCAGCCGAACAGGCACAGCAGGCGCGCGGCCGCGTGCGGACGCAGAGCCTCCAGGACTTTTTCCAGGGCGTCGGGAGTATGCGCGTAGTCCACCACCACCAGCGGCTTGTCGCCGCCTCCCAGGCGCTGCATGCGCCCGACCGGCCCCTGCAGTTGCGGCAAGGTACGGAGGATATCGCCCAGCGGATAGCCCAGGCCAAGCAACGCACCGACCGCCGCCAGCAGGTTGCTCAGGTTGAAACGGCCGAGCAACGGGCTGCGCAGCAGACCCTCGCCGTGCGGAGTGACCAGCGCCGCCTCGATGCCGGCGTCGCCGAAGCGCGCTTCGCGGCAATAGAGGAACGCCGAGCTGTCGGTGAGGCTGTAGGTGATCAGCTCCGAGTCCTGTTCCTCGCCGGCCAGTCGACGGCCGAAATCGTCGTCCAGGTTGATCACCCGGCAGCGCAGGCCCGGCCAGGCGAACAGCTTGGCCTTGGCGGTGGCATAGGCTTCCATCGAACCGTGATAGTCGAGGTGGTCGCGGGACAGATTGGTGAATACCGCGATATCGAAACCGAGCGCCGCCACGCGGCCCTGGTCGAGGCCGTGGGAAGACACTTCCATCGCCACCGCGCGGGCGCCGGCCTGCTTCAGCGTGGCCAGCGTGGCCTGCACCGCGAGCGGGTCCGGCGTGGTGTGCCGGCCGCTTTCCAGGGCGCCGTAGAAACCGGTGCCGAGGGTGCCGACGATACCGCAGCGCTCGCCGAGCAGATCCAGGGCCTGGGCCACCAGTTGGCTGACGCTGGTCTTGCCGTTGGTGCCGGTGACGCCGATCAGGTCCAGCCCGCGGCTCGGTTCGCCGTAGAAACGCCCGGCGACCGCCGACAGTTGCGCGGCCAGCCCCTTCACCGGGATCAGCGGCGCATCGCCGGGCGGCAGCTCTCCGGCGCCTTCCGCCTCGTATGCGACGGCAGCCGCGCCCTTGGCCAGGGCATCGGCGATGTGCGCACGACCATCCTGGCGCCCGCCCGGCACCGCCAGGAACAGGTCGCCCGGACGAACGCCGCGGCTATCCAGGGTCAGCTCGCGGATCAGCAGATCGCGCTCGGCCTGGGGAAACAGTTGGTTCAGGCTCATGGGCATCAGCCACGCCCTCCTTTTGCGGGCGCAGCATTGACCTGCTGCTGTTCGGTGGCCGTCGGCAGGTTATCCGGCGGCACGTTCATCAGGCGCAGCGCGCCAGCCATGACCTTGCTGAACACCGGCGCCGAGACCAGGCCGCCGAAGTAGCCCGCCTTGCTCGGCTCGTCGATCACCACGACCATCGCGATGCGCGGATCGGTGGCTGGGGCGAAACCGGCGAACAGCGAGCGATAGGCGTTTTCCCGATAGCCCTTGGTGCCGACCGAGACCTTGCGCGCGGTCCCGCTCTTGCCGGCGGCGTGGTAACCCGGCACCTGGGCGCGGAACACCCCGCCCTGGGCCTCGACCACTTGTTGCAGCATGCCCTGCACAGTGGAAGCCACTTCCGGCGAAATCACCTGCACGCCATCCGGCACGCGGTCGACTCGGGTCATGCTCAGCGGCACGCTCTTGCCGTCGTTGGCCAGGGCCGCATAGGCATGCGCCAACTGGATCGCGGTTACCGAGAGACCGTAGCCGTAGGCCAGGGTCGCGGTTTCCGCCTTCGGCCACTTGCGGTGGTTGGGCAGGTTGCCGACGCGCTCGCCGGGGAAGCCCAACCCCGTGTCCTGCCCGAGGCCGACCTGCTGCATGACCGAGTAGATGGATTCGGCGCCGATGTCGAAGGCGATCTTGCTGATGCCGACGTTGCTCGACTTGATCAGGATGCCGGTGAGATCGAGTTGCCGCGAATTGCGCGATACGTCGCGAATGGTGTAGCGGCCGATCTGCAGGGTGCCCGGGTAGACGTCGACGATATCGCTGGGTTTCCAGCGCCCGCTGGCCAGCGCCGCGCTCATCGAGAACGGCTTGACCGTCGAGCCCGGCTCGAACACGTCGATCATCGCCCGGTTGCGCATGGCCGCCGGCTGCAGGTTACGACGATTGTTCGGGTTGTAGGTGGGCTGGTTGGTCATGGCCAGGATCTCCCCGGTCTTCACGTCCATGATCACCAGGCTGCCGGCCTTGGCGCCGTTCTCCAGCAGAGCGTTGCGCAGTTCGCGATGAGCCAGGTACTGCAGGCGCAGGTCGATGGACAGCGCCAGGGTCTTGCCCGGCTTGGCATTCTTGGTGACCTGCACGTCCTTGATCACGCGGCCACGGCGATCCTTGAGCACCTGGCGCTTGCCCGGCACGCCGGCCAGCCATTCGTCGAAAGCCAGTTCGATACCTTCGCGACCGCGGTCGTCGACATCGGTGAAGCCGACCGCATGGGCCACCACTTCGCCAGCCGGGTAGAAACGCCGAAACTCCTCGATGGAGTACACGCCGGGCACCTTCAGGGCGATCACGCCTTCGCCCTGCTCCGGGGTCAGCCCACGGACCAGGTAGATGAACTCGCGCTCGGCGTTCTGCTCGATGCGGTCGGCGAACAGCTTGGTATCCTGCCCGAGCGCCGCCGCCAGTTGCGGCCAGCGTTCCTTGGCGGTCATCAGCTCCTTGGGGTTGGCCCACAGGGTGGTGACCGGTGTGCTCACCGCCAGCGGTTCGCCGTTGCGGTCCGTGATCAGGCCCCGGTGCGCAGGGATGGCGATATGCCGCACGCTACGCGCGTCGCCCTGGCCCTTGAGGAAGTCATGGTCGATCACGTGCAGGTCGACGATTCGCCAGACGATGGCGCCGACCATCGCCAGCAGCAGGCCGACGATCACGCAGAACCGCCATGGGTAGAGGGCGCCCTGGAAATAATTCAGTTTCATGGCGCCACCATCCTGACCTCGGCCGGGTCGGGAACGCGCATGCGCAACTGTTCCACCGCCAGGCTTTCGATGCGGCTATGGGCGGTCCAGGTGCTCTGCTCGAGAATCAACCGGCCCCACTCGGCCTGCGCCTTGTCGCGCACGCTCAGCTCGGAATACAGCGAGTTGAGCAGTTGCCGGTTCCAGTAGGTGCTGTAGGCCACGGCAATCGCCGAGAGCAGCAGACCTATATAAAGCAGCAACATGAGGAAGCTGCCGGTAGGCAGGCGCTTGACGAAGAGACGGCTCATCTCAGCTTCTCCGCCACGCGCATGACCGCGCTGCGCGAGCGCGGGTTGGCCTTGAGTTCTTCTTCCGAAGCGTACTGCGGCTTGCCCAACAGCTTCAGGCGCGGCTCGAAGACCTTGGAGCGGATCGGCAGGTCGCGCGGCAGGTTGTCCGCCTCGCCCTTGGCGTGCTTGCGCATGAACAGCTTGACGATGCGATCTTCCAGGGAATGGAAACTGATCACCACCAGCCGGCCACCGACGGCCAGCGATTCGAGCGCGGCGTCAAGGCCACGCTCGAGATCGCCCAGCTCATTGTTCACATGGATGCGCAGACCCTGGAATGCGCGGGTCGCCGGATTCTTGCCCTTCTCCCAGGCGGGGTTGGCAACCGTGATCACTTCGGCCAGATCGGCGGTCCGTTCGAACGGGCGCTCCTGGCGGCGCTGCACGATGGCGCGGGCCATCCGCTTGGCGAAGCGCTCTTCGCCATATTCCTTGAAGACCCGGGCGATTTCCTCTTCGGCGGCGTTGGCGATGAACTCCGCTGCGCTGATGCCCTGACCGGGATTCATGCGCATGTCCAGCGGACCATCGTTGAGGAAGCTGAAGCCGCGCTCGGGATCGTCGAGTTGCGGCGACGACACGCCAAGGTCGAGCAGGACGCCATCGACCCGCCCTTCGAGACCGCGTGCGCGCACCTCATCGCCCAGTTCGGCGAACGAGCGCTGCACAATGACGAAGCGGCCGTCTTCGGCCGCCAATGCTTTTCCTGTCTGGATGGCCTGGGGATCTTTGTCGAATCCGAGCAGGCGTCCCCCGGCGCCCAGTTTCTCGAGCAAGGCTCGACTATGGCCCCCTCTTCCGAAGGTACCGTCCAGATAGCAGCCGTCCTCCCGCGGGGCCAGTGCGGAAACGGCCTCCTCGAGCAGAACGGTGATATGGCGGTAGGTGGCATTCATAGTCAAAGGATCAGGTCGCGTAGTTCGTCCGGCAGCCCACCGGGTTGTTTGATTGCCGCCAGGTCGGCTTCAGCCATGGCGTTCCAGGCATCCTCATCCCACAACTGAAACTTGTTCAGTTGCCCCACCAGCATCGCCCGCTTGTCCAGCTTGGCGTACTCGCGCAGGCGCGGCGGAATCAGGAAACGCCCGTTTCCGTCCAGTTCCAGATCGACGGCATTACCGATCAGCAGCCGCTGCAGGCGCCGCGTTTCTTCTCGCAAAGAAGGCAGCTCGCGCAGCTTGGCTTCGATCAGTTCCCATTCGGGCAAGGGGTAGACGGTGAGGCAGGGGTCGACTGCGTCGATAGTGACGATGAGCTGGCCGGCACAACGCGAAACGAGCTCGTCACGATACCGACTCGGCATCGCGAGGCGCCCTTTGGCGTCGAGACTTATGGCATTAGCTCCGCGAAACACGTCAGCGCTTCCCCTGTGGTTGGCTTTCCATGCCAATTGATCCCACTTTTACCCACTTCATACCACTTCTGCACACTATAGAAATCCACACTCCCCACCGTCAAGGCGCGTCAGAAGTGAAAAATCCTTACAGGACGGAGATTTAGCGTGCTTTTGGAAGGTTGCGGAGCGCTTTTAGAAGTAAAAGAGATGACAAAACACAATAAGTCCAAAGTCTTAGCCTTCGAACTTAAAGTGATTTATCAAGAGTTGCGGCTTTTCGCTTTTGCGACGGACGGATAAAACCGGGAAAAAGCGAAGAGAGTGGGAAGAAGTGGGAGAGTCGATCTATAAGCCGGGTTCTGTCGAGGACAGCCATTCCTCTGGGACGCACATCACTATACGCCTCAAGCGACCTACCCGAATCCAACGCGGGCCGCGCCAATGGATTCCTATTTGGTCTTGCTCCGAGTGGGGTTTACCTAGCCACGCACTGTTGCCAGCCGTGCGGTGCGCTCTTACCGCACCTTTTCACCCTTACCGGCGCTGTTGCGCTTAGGCGGTTATTTTCTGTGGCACTTTCCGTAGGCTCGCGCCTCCCAGGCGTTACCTGGCACTCTGCCCTATGGAGCCCGGACTTTCCTCCACCGCGCTATTGCGCGACAGCGACTGTCCAATCGACTCTCCGCCGACAAGGTTAGCGGGAGCAGGCGCGAAGAACAAGCTCAACTCTTCCCTCGGCGCTGCAAAGCCTGTTGATACAAAAGGTTTTTTCGCACCCCGGTGATTTCCGCCGCCAGCGCCGCGGCTTTCTTCAACGGCAACTCGGCAAGCAGCAAGTCGAGCACCCTGAGCGCCTCCGCACCGATCGATTCCTCGCCGTCCGGCGCCTGCCACCCCGCCACCAGCACAACGCACTCGCCGCGCTGCTGGTTGCTGTCCGACGCGACCCAATCGTGCAGTTCGGCCAACGGCAGGCTGCGAATGGTCTCGAAGGTCTTGCTCAGCTCCCGCGCCAGCACCGCACGGCGCTCCCCGCCGAACACGTCGCGCATGTCCGCCAGGCTTTCCAGCAGACGATGGGGCGCCTCGTAGAAAATCAGCGTGCGCGGCTCTTCCTGTACCGCCTGGAGGCGGCTGAGTCGCCCCGCAGCCTTGGCGGGCAGGAAACCTTCGAAGACGAACCGGTCCGACGGCAATCCCGCCGCCGACAGCGCCGCGATCAGCGCGCAGGAACCCGGCACCGGGACCACCCGGATACCCAGCGCCTGTGCCTGGCGCACCAGGTGGAAGCCGGGATCGGAAATCAGCGGGGTACCGGCGTCCGAGATCAGCGCGACGTCCTCCCCACCCTGCAGCCGGGAGATGAAGCGCCCGCCCTCCTCGCGCTCGTTGTACTCGTGGCAGGCCGCCAATGGCGTCTCGATGCCGAAGTGCTGGAACAGCCGGATCGAATGGCGGGTATCCTCCGCAGCCACCAGGGCCACCTCCCGCAGCACCCGCAGGGCGCGCGGGGTGATGTCGTCGAGATTGCCGATCGGGGTCGCCACTACGAACAGAGTGCCTGCTGACACGAAAATACCTCGGGAGCTATCTGAAAAGGTGGCATTGTATCGCGATTCAGGGTGCCGCCATCGCACCCGAGGCGGGCCTCCGGTACAATCGGCGACTCTTCGTGAATGCGCCATGAGAAGCCCTATATGATCGCTTGCCTGCGTCCGCTTTCTGCTCTGATCCTGGCCGGTCTGCTGACCGCCTGCGCGACCTCGTCCAATTCCGGACTGGGCGAACTTCCCCGTACGCCGAATGCCAGCATCGAGCAGTTGTTGCAACAGGCCAGCCAGAGCAAGCCCGAGGAAGCGGCGCTGCTGCGCCTCTCGGCAGCGGACCTTGCCTACCAGCAGAAGGACCTCGCCAGGTCCACCGCCATCCTGGGACAAATCCCGCTGGAAAGCCTGAAGCCGGCCCAGCAGATCTTCGCCAGCACCCTGAACGCCGAACTGGCCCTCGCCCGCAGCAAGCCCAAGGCCGCCCTGCAGGCATTGCAGCATCCGAGCATGCAGCATCTCAGCGAACTGCCGGTGACCCAGCAGGTTCGTACCCAGCGCGCCAAGGCCCAGGCCCTCGCCGCCGACGGCCAGATCCTTGCCGCAGCCAAGGAGCGCATCTACTTCGCACCGCTGCTCGAGGGCCCGGCGGTGATCGAGAACCAGGAAAAGATCTGGACCCTGGTCAGCAGCCTGCCGGTCGACCAGTTGCAACCGAGCGCCAACGAAGGCGACCTCAGCGGCTGGCTGGCCCTGGCACGCATCACCAAGACCTCGCCGACCCTGCAGCAACAGCAGGCCAGCATCGAGAGCTGGCAACAGCAGAACCCCGAGCACCCCGCGGCCAAGCACTTGCCGGCGGCGCTGGAGAAACTCAAGACGCTGTCCCAGCAGCCGCTGACCCGCATCGCCCTCCTGCTACCCCAGCAGGGGCAGCTGGCCAACGTCGCCCGGGCCCTGCAGGACGGATTCCTCGCCGCCCACTTCCAGGCCCAGCAGGCCGGCCAGAACCCACCTTCGATCAAGCTCTACGACAGTACCCAGGTGCGCTCGCTAGATGACTTCTATCGCCAGGCCCAGGCCGATGGCGTCGAACTGGTCGTCGGTCCACTGGAGAAGCCGCTGGTCAAGCAACTCGCCAGCCGCGAGCAACTGCCGATCACCACCCTCGCGCTGAATTACAGCGACAACAGCCAGGAAGGCCCGGCGCAGCTGTTCCAGTTCGGCCTGGCCGCCGAGGACGAAGCGCGCGCGGTGGCCAGCCAGGCCTGGGGCGACGGCATGCGCCGGGCCGTAGCGCTGGTGCCGCGCGGTGAATGGGGCGACCGCGTCCTGGCCGCCTTCAGCCAGAGCTGGCAGTCCGCGGGCGGTAGCCTGATCGCCGCCGAGCATGTCGACCAGCCGGTACAACTGGCGCAACAGATCGCCGACCTCCTGCAACTGCGCCAGAGCGAAGGCCGCGCCCAGCGCCTGCAGGGCGCCCTCGGCAGCCAGATCGCCACCCAGCCGTCGCGCCGCCAGGACATCGACTTCGTGTTCCTCGCCGCCACCCCGCAGCAGGCGCGCCAGATCAAGCCGACCCTGGCTTTCCAGTACGCCGGCGACCTTCCGGTCTACGCCACTTCGCACCTCTACACCGGGACCAACAACCCGACCCAGGACCAGGACCTCAACGGCATCCGCTTCTGCGAGACCCCGTGGCTGCTCAACCCCAGCGACCCGACCCGCCAGCAGGTCGCCGCCCAATGGCCCCAGGCCAACGGCAGCATGGGCCGCCTCTACGCCATGGGCGTCGACGCCTACCGCCTCGCTCCGCGACTGCCTGAACTGAAGGCCGTGCCGAGCCTGCAGATCGACGGCCTGACCGGTACCCTGAGCCTGAATCCGACCCAACGCATCGAACGCCAGTTGCAATGGGCCGAATTCCGCAATGGCCAGGTCCAGCCGCTGGGGACCACCAGCTTTTGACCGATAGGGAAAGCTCCCGGGACAAGGGGCGCCAGGCCGAGGAACTGGCCTGCGCCCATCTACGACGACAGGGCCTTGCCACACTTGGCAAGAATTGGACCTGTCGCCGCGGAGAGCTCGATCTGGTCATGCTCGACGGCGATACAGTAGTATTCGTCGAAGTCCGCTCCCGCCGGCATCGCGCCTGGGGCGGAGCTCTGGAGAGCATCGACGCGCGCAAGCGGCAGCGCCTGATTCTCTCCGCCGAACTTTT
>NZ_KV811280.1:61394-134595 GCF_001813025.1 Pseudomonas sp. HMSC066A08 | reverse complement strand
TTTTCTGCAACAGGAGGCGCGCTGGGCCAAACGCCCCTGTCGCTTCGATGTGGTCACCGTCGATACCAGCGACGGACAATCACCACCGCGACTGGACTGGATTCAGAACGCATTCGACGCCTGATCAGCCGCCCCACCGAAGGTCATTACCGATGGACATGCAACACCGTATCCGCCAGCTCTTCCAGGCCAGCATCGAGACCAAGCAGCAGGCGCTGGAAGTACTGCCTCCCTATATCGAGCAAGCCAGCCTGGTGATGGTCAATGCGCTGCTCAACGAGGGCAAGATCCTCTCCTGCGGCAATGGCGGCTCGGCCGGCGATGCCCAGCACTTCTCCTCCGAACTGCTCAACCGCTTCGAGCGCGAACGTCCGAGCCTGCCGGCCGTGGCCCTGACCACCGACAGCTCGACCATCACCTCGATCGCCAACGACTACAGCTACAACGAAGTCTTCTCCAAGCAGATCCGCGCCCTGGGCCAGCCGGGCGACGTCCTGCTGGCGATTTCCACCAGCGGCAATTCGGCCAACGTGATCCAGGCCATCCAGGCTGCCCACGACCGCGAGATGGTGGTGGTCGCCCTGACCGGCCGCGACGGTGGCGGCATGGCTTCGCTGCTACTGCCGGAAGACGTGGAGATCCGCGTTCCTTCCAAGATCACCGCACGCATCCAGGAAGTCCACCTGCTGGCCATCCATTGCCTCTGCGACCTGATCGACCGCCAACTGTTCGGGAGTGAAGAATGAGCCGTACCGCCTTCGTCGCCGCCACCCTGGCCCTGAGCCTGGCCCTGGGAGGCTGCAGCAGTTTCCTCAGCGCCACCCGGGACAAACCGATCGACGACGATCGCGGGACCCGAACCATCGGCAGCAAGATCGACGACTCGCTGATCGAGACCAAGGCCGCGGTGAACATCGCCAAGGCCGATCCGGCCCTGGACAAGGACTCTCACATCGTCGTGGTCAGCTACAACGGCATCGTGCTGATCGCCGGCCAGACCCCGCGCGCCGACCTCAAGAGCAAGGCCGAGCAGGCCGCACGCACGGTGCAGAAGGTCAAGAACGTGCATAACGAACTGCAGGTGACCTCGCCCTCCTCCCTGCTCGCCCGCAACAACGACGCCTGGATCACCACCAAGCTGAAGACCCAGATGCTCAGCGACCCCAACGTGCCCTCGTCGCGGATCAAGGTGGTCACCGAGAACGGCATCGTCTACATGATGGGTCTGGTCAACCAGCAGGAAGCCGCCCAGGCTGTCCGCGTGGCCCAGGGCGTCGACGGGGTGCAGAAGATCGTCAAGCTGTTCGAATACATAAACTGAAGAACAGCGAACGAAAAAAAGGCGATCCTTGGATCGCCTTTTTCATTGCCCGCCGTTTACTTGACCACCTTCAGGGATGGCCTGCCACTGGGACGCGGCGGCTCATCGGACGGTCCGCCATCGTCATCGCCCGGCTCGTCGTCCACCGGCCCCGGCTGCTCCAGATCGAAGACCATGCCCTGGCCGTTTTCCCGGGCGTAGATGGCCATTACCGCCAGCGCTGGGATGTACAGGCTCTGCGCCACGCCGCCGAAACGCCCCTCGAAGCTGACCGCCTCGTTGTCCATGTGCAGATGCCGCACGGCAGAGGGCGAGACATTGAGCACGATCTGCCCATCGCTGGCATAGCCCGGAGGCACCTTTACCCCGGCGAACTCTGCATTCACCAGGATATGTGGCGTGCAATCGTTGTCGACGATCCATTCATAGAGCGCGCGGACCAGATAGGGACGGCTGGAATTCATCTTCATGTTCCTTAACGCATATCTCGTTCAACGGAAGACAGGCTGGCCCGGAAGCTTTCCCGGGCGAATCCGCGCTCCATATAGTCGAGCAACGGCTTGGCCTGCCGCGGCAACTCGATGCCCAGCAGCGGCAGACGCCACAGGATCGGCAACAGGCAGCAATCCACCAGGCTGAAATCCTCGCTGAGGAAATATGCCTTGTCGGCGAACAGCGGGGAAACCCCGGTCAGGCTCTCGCGCAGCTCCTTGCGCGCCTGGACCCGCTCGGCCTCCTTGCTGCGCGCATCCAGGATCCGATCCACCAGGGAACACCAGTCCCGCTGGATACGATGGATCAACAGGCGGCTGTTGGCACGCTTCACCGGATAATCGGGCAACAGCGGCGGATGCGGATAGCGTTCGTCGAGGTATTCCATGACCACCGTCGGCTCGTACAGCGCCAGGTCGCGATCGACGAGGGTCGGTACGCTGCCGTAGGGGTTGACCTCCGCCAGCATCGGCGGACAGCGGCCCGCCTCGATATCGATCACCTCTACCGCCACGTTCTTCTCGGCCAGGACCAGGCGGATGCGATGGCAGTAATGATCGGCAGGGTCGGAATAGCAGGTCAGCTTGTTGATTGAAGCCATGGAGCCCTCCTCGCAGGTCGACTTGTGGGAGGTGAAAAGACGCGCGCGCCCCGTAGGGCGCGCGCTTCGAAGACCAACGTGCGGGTTAGTGCACGTCCTTCCAGTACTCGCGCTTGAGGAGATAGGCGAATACGAAGAAGAAGGCCAGGTAGAGCAGGACGTAGGTACCGATACGCTCGGAGGCCAGCTTGTTCGGGTTGGCCGAATAGGCCAGGAAGGTCACCAGATTCTTGACCTTCTCGTCGAACTGGGCTTCGTTCAGCTCGCCGGTCTTCGGCACCACGGTCAACTGGTCACAAGCTTCGTGAGTCAGCGGGGTACCGGTCAACGGATCGAACTGCTTCTTGCCATCCTCGACCACCTGTACCTGCTTGCAGCCGATCACCTGGCGTCCCTGCAGGGGCGCCAGGACGTTCGGCATGCCGACGTTGGGGAAGATCACGTTGTTCACGCCCCACGGACGCTTGGGATCCTCGTAGAACGAGCGCAGGTAGCTGTACAGCCAGTCGGTGCCGCGTACGCGGGCAACCAGGGTCAAGTCCGGCGGAGCAGCGCCGAACCAGGTCTTGGCGTCGGCCGGCTTCATGCCGATGTCCATGTGGTCGCCGATCTTGGCGCCGGTGAACACCAGCTTCTCCATCATCAGATCGGTAGGAATGCCCAGGTCGGTGGCGACACGCTCGTAACGCTGGAACTTGGCGCTATGGCAGCCCATGCAGTAGTTGGCGAAGGTACGCGCGCCATCCTGCATGGCCGCCTTGTCGGTCAGGTCGATATCGACATGATCCAGTTGCGGCCCATGGCCGCCAGCGGCGAAACCCAGGACTGGCAGTACCGCCAGAATCAGTGCAGCGAATTGCTTTTTCATCAGCCAGTCACCCTTTCCGGAACCGGTTTGGTCTTCTCCATCCGGGTGTAGAACGGCATCAGGATGAAGAAGGCGAAATACAGGACGGTGCAAACGCGCGACAGGGTAGTACCCAGCGGGCTCGGAGCCTGGGCGCCGTAGTAGCCGAGGATCACGAAGGACACCGCGAAGATCACCAGCCACAGCTTGCTCAGCCAGCCCTTGTAGCGGATCGAGCGAACCGGGCTGCGATCCAGCCACGGCAGGACGAACAGCACGGCGATCGCCGCACCCATCGCCACCACGCCCATCAGCTTGTCCGGAACCGCGCGGAGGATCGCGTAGAACGGGGTGAAGTACCAGACCGGAGCGATGTGCTCGGGGGTCTTGAACTGGTTGGCCATCTCGAAGTTGGGCTTCTCGAGGAAGTAGCCGCCCATTTCCGGGAAGAAGAAGATCACGGTGCAGAAGATGAACAGGAACACCACCACGCCGACGATGTCCTTCACGGTGTAGTACGGATGGAACGCGATGCCGTCCAGCGGTACGCCGTTCTCGTCCTTCTTCTTCTTGATGTCAACGCCGTCCGGGTTGTTCGAACCGACTTCGTGCAGCGCCAGGATGTGCAGCACGACCAGGCCGAGCAGGACGATCGGCAGGGCGATCACATGCAGGGCGAAGAAGCGGTTCAGGGTGATGCCGGAGATCAGGAAGTCACCGCGGATCCACTGGGCCAGGTCTTCGCCGACCACCGGAATCGCGCCGAACAGGGAAATGATCACCTGGGCGCCCCAGTAGGACATCTGTCCCCAAGGCAGCAGGTAGCCCATGAAGGCCTCGGCCATCAGCGCCAGGTAGATCAGCATGCCGAAGATCCACACCAGCTCGCGCGGCTTCTGATAGGAGCCGTAGAGCAGGCCGCGGAACATGTGCAGGTAGACCACGATGAAGAACGCCGATGCACCGGTGGAGTGCATGTAGCGAATGATCCAGCCGTAGTCGACATCGCGCATGATGTATTCGACGGAAGCGAACGCCTCTTCGGCCGACGGCGTGAAGCTCATGGTCAGCCAGATGCCGGTGAGGATCTGGTTGACCAGCACCAGCAGCGCCAGGGAGCCGAAGAAATACCAGAAGTTGAAGTTCTTCGGTGCGTAGTACTTGCTCAGATGGTCTTCCCACATCTTGGTCGCGGGAAAACGCGCATCGACCCAAGCCATGAACTTGTTCATCAGGCTTTCTCCTGGTCCACGCCGATGGTGATGACGTCGTCAGCATCGAACGTATAAGGCGGAATCGGCAGGTTCAGCGGCGCTGGCTGGCCTTTGTAGACACGACCGGCGAGGTCGTAGTGGGAGCCGTGGCAAGGGCAGAAGTAGCCGCCCTTCCAGTCCGGACCGAGGTCGGCGGGGGCGACTTCGGGGCGGAAGGTCGGCGAGCAGCCCAGGTGGGTGCAGATGCCGACGATCACCGCCAGTTCCGGCTTGATCGAGCGAAGCTTGGGATCGACGTACTCCGGCTGCTCCGAGGCCTTGGAGTCCGGGTCGGCCAGTTGTCCTTCGAGGCTCGGCAGGGCGTCCAGCATCTCCTTCGTGCGGTGCACGATGAATACAGGCTTGCCGCGCCATTCAGCGATGATCTGCTGACCTGGATCGATCTTGCCCACGTTCACCTGCACCGGCGCGCCAGCAGCCTTGGCTTTGGCACTGGGGAACCATGACCCTACGAACGGGACCGCAGCACCCACCGCTCCCGCCGCGCCAACCACAGAGGTGGCCGCGACGAGGAAGCGACGCCGGCCTGCATTCACGCCGTCATTACTCATTCAGTCGTCTCCCATCAGCTTCAGACCTGTTCTAATCAGGCCTTTAAGTAAAAATTCGAGCCGCGCAAAAAATTCGCCAAATGGTAAAGAAAACCCCCTTTGATGACAAGGTAATAGCCTGACACAAAACGCCCGAAACCCTTGTAGGGCGCGCCCTTCGGCCATGCGACACCTTGCCGCAGAGTTAAAGCGTAGACATAAAAAAACGCCCAGCTCCGAAGAGGTGGGCGTTTTTCAGCAAGCGTCGAATTAACGCTTGGAGTACTGCGGACGCTTACGCGCTTTACGCAGACCGACTTTCTTACGCTCGACTTCACGGGCATCGCGAGTCACGTAGCCGGCCTTGCGCAGCGAGCTACGCAGGGTTTCGTCGTACTCGATCAGGGCACGGGTGATGCCGTGACGAATCGCACCGGCCTGACCGCTTACGCCACCGCCAACGACGGTAACGAAGATGTCGAACTTCTCGACGGTCTCGGTCAGCTCGAGCGGCTGACGCACGACCATGCGAGCGGTTTCACGACCGAAGAACTGATCGAGACCACGGTTGTTGATGGAAATCTTGCCAGTACCCGGACGCAGGAAGACGCGAGCGGTAGCGGTCTTACGACGGCCAGTGCCGTAATTTTGAGTCGCCGACATAATGAGCTATCCCGTTAAATCTTCAGTTCTTGGGGCTGCTGAGCGGTGTGCGGGTGGCTGGCACCCTTGTACACCTTCAGCTTGCGATACATATCGCGACCCAGAGGGTTCTTCGGCAGCATGCCTTTTACAGCGGTCTCGATGACGCGCTCAGGGGCCTTGGCGATCAGCTTCTCGAAGTTGATCGACTTGATGCCGCCCGGGAAGCCGGAGTGGTGGTAGTACATCTTGTCGGTGGTCTTGGCACCGGTCACACGCACCTGCTCGGCGTTGATGACGACGATGTAGTCGCCGGTGTCAACGTGCGGAGTGTACTCAGGCTTGTGCTTGCCACGCAGGCGGCGGGCAATTTCGGTCGCCAGACGACCCAGGGTCTGGCCGGCAGCGTCGACGACGAACCAGTCGCGCTGTACAGTTTCCGGTTTCGCGGTATAGGTTTTCATTCGTTATAGCCTCAGGGGCCGCCTGAAAATAAGACGGCGAATCTTACTGGACAGTGGTTGCCTTGACAAGTCAAGGACAGCCGAAAACAGACACGAATTGGGGCTCGGGTCGGTGTGCGTCCGTAACGACTAGATACATCGATCGGCAGGCTTGGCATCCCCCACCGATGAAAGGCTGCGGAATTATGCAGATTTCGCCAGAATTTACAACTGCATTAACCACTTAATTTCACGAGGACACCCGCATGGAGTATCGCCCGCTCGGCCGCACCGATCTGAAAGTCAGCGCCCTCTGCCTCGGCACCATGACCTGGGGCGAGCAGAACAGCGAGCAGGACGCCTTCGCCCAGATCTCCAGGGCCAAGGCCGCCGGGATCAATTTCATGGATACCGCCGAAATGTATCCGGTGCCGCCCCGCGCCGAGACCTACGCCAGCACCGAGCGCATCATCGGCAACTGGTTCCGCCGCAGCGGCGACCGCGCCGACTGGATCCTCGCCAGCAAGATCGCCGGCCCCGGCAACGGCATCAGCCATGTGCGCGACGGCAACCTCAAGTTCAACCGCCAGCACATCGTCGCCGCCCTCGATGCCAGCTTGGAGCGCCTGCAGACAGACTGGCTGGACCTCTACCAGTTGCATTGGCCGGAGCGGCGGACCAACTTCTTCGGCCAGCTCGGCTACCAGCACCAGGAAGAGAGCTTCACACCGCTGGAGGAAACCCTGGAAGTGCTCGACGAGCAGGTGCGCGCCGGCAAGATCCGCCACATCGGCCTGTCCAACGAGACGCCCTGGGGCACCATGACCTTCCTCAGGCTCGCCGAGGAGCGCGGCTGGCCGCGCGCGGTATCGATCCAGAACCCCTACAACCTGCTCAACCGCAGCTTCGAGGTAGGCCTGGCGGAAATCGCCATCCGCGAGCAGTGCGGCCTGCTGGCCTACTCGCCGATGGCCTTCGGCATGCTTTCCGGCAAGTACGCGGACGGCGCCCGCCCGGCCAACGCGCGCATCAGTCTCTACAGCCGCTTCACCCGCTACACCAACCCGCAGGCGGAAGCTGCCTGCGCGCGCTACGTGGCGCTGGCCCGAGAACATGGAATGGAACCGGCGCAGATGGCACTGGCCTACGTCACCTCGCGGCCGTTCGTGACCAGCAACATCATCGGCGCGACCTCGCTGGAACAGCTGGAAACCAATCTCGGCAGCGTCGACCTGAGGCTGGACGAGGAGGTGCTCGCCGGTATCGATGCGATCCACCGGGAGCAACCGAACCCGGCCCCCTGAGGCTCCGGGAGCCTGGCGCTGCCGCGGGTTCGGCGGACAACCGCGCGATGCGGTCGTCCGCCCCTCCCGGTGACCAGGAGCGCCTCACAGGGCCCGCGCGATGATCTCCTTCATGATCTCGTTGGTACCGGCGTAGATCCGCTGTACCCGGGCATCGGCCCAGGCCCGCGCCACCGGATATTCCCACATGAAGCCATAGCCGCCGTGCAACTGCACGCATTCGTCGAGCACCTTGCATTGCAGGTCCGTCGTCCAGTACTTGCACATGGCGGCGGTGGGTACGTCCAGCTTGCCCTGGAGATGCTGCTCCATGCAGCGATCGACGAAGACCCGGCCGACCTGGATCTCGGTAGCCATCTCGGCAAGCTTGAAGCGGGTATTCTGGAAGTCCGCCACCGACTTGCCGAACGCCTTGCGCTCGCGAGTGTAGTCGAGCGTCCATTGCAGGGCCGCCTCGGCCGACGCCAGCGCGCCGATACCGACGGTCAGGCGCTCCTGTGGCAGCTCCTGCATCAGGTAGATGAATCCCTGGCCGTCCTTGCCGAGCAGGTTCTCCCGGGGAATCCGCACATCCTGGAAGAACAGCTCGGAGGTGTCCTGGGCCTTCATCCCGACCTTCTCCAGGCGCTTGCCCTTGCTGAAGCCCGGCGTACCCGCCTCGACCACGAACAGGCTTATGCCCTTGGCGCCAGCCTTCGGATCGGTCTTCGCCACCACGATCACCAGGTCGGCGAGGAAGCCATTGGTGATGAAGGTCTTCGAGCCATTGATGACGTACTCGTCGCCATCCAGTACCGCCGTGGTCTTCACCCCTTGCAGGTCGGAACCGGCCCCCGGCTCGGTCATGGCGATGGCCGCGACCATCTCGCCGGATACCAGCTTCGGCAGGTACTTGCGCTTCAGCGCCTCGCTGCCGTAGTGGAGGATGTAGGGCGCAGCGATGTCCGAGTGCAGGGAGAAACCGATCCCGGTCAGGCCGGCCCGACCGATCTCTTCGATGACCACGGCGCTATAGAGGAAGTCCGCGCCCATCCCGCCATACTCTTCCGGCAGGTGCGAACAGAGCATTCCGGCCTCGCCGGCCTTGTTCCAGAGCGCGCGGTCGACATGCCCATCCTTTTCCCATTGGTGATGGAAAGGCACGGCTTCCTGTTCGAGGAACTTGCGCACGCTGTCGCGAAACAGTTCGTGGTCGGAGCTGAACAGGGTTCTCGGTATCATCGTGGTCACCTGGAAACGGTCTGGGATCGGGTTGGCTGCACGCGGCAGGCCTTCGACTGTAGGGAAATGCCCCGACCGACGCACTGGACAGTTGCGCCAAAAAATAAGACGATCCAGCCGCCTTTTGACCGCTTTCCCTTACTCACAACAACGATAAAAATCCATGCGCGCTCAATCCGCCCCGGTGCTGAAACATGTCGGCATCGTCGCCATCGACGGCGTCTTCGCCTCGACCCTGATGCAGGCCAAGGACTTCTTCCACATGGCCAGCCTGCGCCACGGCAAGCAGCAGGGCCTCGGCCTCCAGCCGGCCTTCCGCACCCGTATCCTCAGCCCCGACGGCCAGCCGGTACGCAGCTTCAGCGGCGACAGCATCGCCGTCGACGGTCCCCTCGCCGCTTGCGATATCGTGGTCCTGCCAGCCTTCTGGGGCGACTTCGACGCGCTCGAACGGCGCTATCCGCAAATCGTTCCCTGGTTGCGCCGCAGCCATGCCGAGGGAACCGCCCTCTGCGGCGAGGCGACCGGGGTCTTCTGGCTGGCCCAGGCAGGCCTGCTGGATGGCAAGGAAGCGACCACCTACTGGCGCTTCTATCGGGAATTCGCCGAACGCTTCCCGAACGTGCTGCTCAATCAGGAGAAGCACCTGACCGATGCCGACGACCTGTTCTGCGCCAGCGGCGTCACCTCCGCCTGCGACCTCTACATCTATCTGATCGAGCGTTTCTGCGGCGGATCGGTGGCCCAGGCGGTAGCCCGGGATACCCTCTACGAAGTACAGCGCAGCTACACCCCGGGACGTATCGGCTTCGGCGGACAGAAGCTGCACCATGACCCGACGATCCTGCAGATCCAGCAATGGCTGGAAGACCACTTCGCCGACAAGTTCCGTTTCGAGGACGTCGCCCGCGACCACGGCATGAGCATCCGCAACTTCATGCGGCGCTTCCAGGCCGCCACCGGCGACAAGCCGCTGCACTACCTGCAGCGACTGCGGATCGAGACTGCCAAGGGCATGCTCTCGAGCACGCGCAAGAGCATCAAGACGATCAGCTACGAGGTCGGCTACGACGACGCCAGCTTCTTCGCCCGCCTGTTCCGCCAGCACACCGAACTCTCTCCCCACCATTACCGTCGCCAGTTCATGCAGAAGGAAAGCTGAGCCGGACATCGCCGGGGCAGCCCGAACAGCATCGGCGCCGGCGCTTTTCCCACAGAACCTAGGATAGGTAGCCAGGTCGGCCTTCGCGGGTTCTCATGAATCCGCAGGCCCGCCGCAGACGCGGGCGTTCCGAACAACGACAAGAACGGACCTTTGCCATGCGCCTTTATCTGCTCGCCTTCCTGGCCCTCTTCGGTATGAATGCTATGGCCGCCGACAACTGGAAAGCCTTCCCCTACGACCAGAGCGCCTATGACTATCCAGGCGACAAGTTGAAGGAAGCCTGGCCGCGCCTGACCCGCGGCTTCGGCGACTATCCCTATCCGGACGCCGACTGGGTGGTGAACATGGCGACCGCCCATCCGGATGCCCTGGAAAAGACCGTGAAGGCCGGCACCGGCTTCACCGGTAAGCCGGAAGAGGCCGCACAGTATGCGGCGCGCCTGCAGGATGTCTGGCGCCTGCTGTTCCGCGGCGACTACGCCAAGGCCAAGGAGCAGGGACTGGCCCTGGGAGTCGGCGGCCAGGTACCGGCGATGTTCGCCCAGGTGCTCTACGCCATGTTCCTGGCTCCCGACCAGGCGGAGAAACAGCGCCTGCTCGAAGAGGTCATCGACTACACCGATCAGGCCGGCCCGCTGGTCAAGGCCGATATCGTCGCCCAGTTCGGCAGCGTCTACGCCAAGGCGCGCCTGGCCGAGGAGCTATCGGTACCGGTAGTGCTCAAGCGCGGCTATACCAGCGAGATCCCCAAGGAACTGGACGCCCTCCTGGCCAGGCAACCCAACCAGCCGTTCGCCCTGGCACTCTACGGCGGCTACGAGGCGGGAGTGATCCGCAAGGTCGGCAAGCTGGTCGGCAAGATGACCTACGGGGTCAGCGCAGACAAGATGGAGCAGTACTTCGCCCGCTCCTTCCGCCAGGCCAACGACCTGCCGATCGGCCACTACGAGTACGCCAACGCCCTGACCTACGTATACGGCGACGACGAGCGCGAGAAGGCCATCGCCCAACTGAAGCAGGCCGTGGCGATCAAGCCGATCAACGCCATGGAAGCCCTCGAAGTGGCCCACGCGAAGAAGCTCCTCGCCGGCTTCGAGCAGAACACCGCGCTGCGCTGAAACGCCGCGCGTCCATGAAAAAAGGGTTGCCATCGGCAACCCCTTTCTCGTTTCCGCCCCATATCAGGGCCGGTGCGGACGCGTCAGGTATTCGTGGGACTGCATTTCCAGCAGACGACTGAGGGTGCGCTGGAATTCGAACTCCAGCCGGCCACCGCTGTAGAGATCCTTGAGCTCGACCTCGGCGGAGATGATCAGCTTGACGCTGCGGTCGTAGAACTCATCCACCAGGTTGATGAAACGTCGCGCCATATCGTCCTTGGTGACGCCCATCTGCTCGACGTTGGAGATCAGCACGGCGTGGAAGATCTTCGCCAGCTCGATGTAATCGTTCTGGCTACGCGGGCCGTCGCACAGCTCACGGAATTCGAACCAGGCCACGTCGTCGCAGGTCAGGCGCGCGCGGATCTCGCGGTTCTCGATCATCAGCGCCTCGTCGCGCTGGGCCTTGGCACAGTCCGGGGTCAGGGCCTTGAAGCTGCGCGCCATCTCCTCCTCGACCTGTTCGCTGAGCGGCCAGTGGAACAGCTCGGCCTGCTCCAGCGCGCGCAGGCGATAGTCGACGCCGCTATCGACATTGACGATCTCGGTATGCTCCTTGAGCAGGGCGATCGCCGGCAGGAAACGGGCGCGTTGCAGGCCGTCCTTGTACAGGCCGTCCGGCACGATGTTGGAGGTCGCCACCAGGCTCACGCCGTTCTTGAACAGCTCTTCCAGCAGGGTGGCGAGGATCATCGCATCGGTGATGTCGGAGACGAAGAATTCGTCGAAGCAGATCACCCGCGCCTCGTCGGCGAAGCGCTTGCCGATGATGGTCAGCGGGTTCTTCTCACCCTTGAGGGTCTTCAGTTCTTCGTGCACCCGCTTCATGAAGCGGTGGAAGTGCGTGCGCACCTTCTGCTCGAACGGCAGCGACTCGAAGAAAGTGTCCACCAGGTAGGTCTTGCCACGGCCGACGCCGCCCCAGAAATACAGGCCCTTCACCGGCCCGCCGGACTTCCTGCCGAGCAGCTTGCCGAACAGGCCGGGCTTGGCGTGGTCGGCGGCGACCAGGTCATCGTAGAGGCGTTGCAGATGCTTCACGGCATTCGCCTGTGCGGCATCGTGGAAGAAATCGGGGCGTTGGAGATCGGCCTGGTAGCGCTCGAGGGGCGTCATGATCGGTAGCAATGCAACGAAAACGGGGCCGTCACTTTAGCGACGACCCCGTCTCTTGGCAATCGGCCATCCGTCGAGGATGCACCGGGGCTGCTTACTCCTGCGGTGCCAGCGCTTCGCGGGTGCGCTCGATGGCGGCGTCACGGGCGGCGGCATCGGCGAAGGCCGGGCTCTGCGCCACCGCCTCGCCATCCAGCCACAGGCCAAAGGCATTGCCCTCGGCCCGCAGGTCGGCAGTCTCGCCAGCCAGCAGGCGCTTGCTCACCGCACCGGCGGCCTTGCCGTCGGCGAAGGCGCGGGACAGCAGCAGCTGTTCGCCGGCGGCGTCCAGCAGGCGGAAGCGGAAGCTGCCGTCGTCGTCGCGGAAGCTGACCAGGCGCGCAGCCTTGGCGGCCTTCTTCTTGCCGCTCTCGGGACTTTTCAGCGGCTCGCGCAGGGAGCGCAGGCCGACTGCCTCGCGCAACTCGGCAATGAATGGAGTGGCGATGCGGCGCGCCTTGGCGGCACCGGCGAGGAGAATGTCCTCGATATCGTCCGGCTTGGCGATCAGCGCCTGGTAACGCTCGCGAGCCTCGCCCAGTTCGTTGTCGAGCAACTGGAACAGGCGCTGCTTGGCTTCGCCCCAGGCCAGGCCGTCGAGCAGTTCCTGACGGAACGCGGCGACCTGTTCGGCGCTGGCGAAGGCCGAGTAAAGAAGGAACAGGTGCGAACTGTCCGGGTCCTTCGGCTCGCCCGGCGCGCGCGAGTCGGTGACGATGCGTGCGATGGCGTCCTTGAGCTGCCTGGACGGGCTGAACAGTGGAATGGTGTTGTCGTAGCTCTTGGACATCTTGCGCCCGTCCAGGCCCGGCAGGGTGGCGACGTTTTCCTCGATCACCGCTTCGGGCAGGACGAAGAACTCGCGGCCGTTGCCGAACAGGTGGTTGAAACGCTGGCCGATGTCGCGGGCCATCTCCACGTGCTGCACCTGGTCGCGGCCGACCGGGATCTTGTGCGCGTTGAACATCAGGATGTCCGCGGCCATCAGCACCGGATAGCTGTAGAGGCCCATGGTCACGCCGGCGTCCGGGTCTTCGCCGGCCTCGACATTGCGGTCCACCGCGGCCTTGTAGGCATGCGCGCGGTTGAGCAGTCCCTTGGCACTGACGCATGTGAGCAGCCAGGTCAGTTCGGGAATCTCGGGGATGTCCGACTGCCGGTAGAAGGTCGCACGCTCGACGTCCAGGCCGCCGGCCAGCCAGGTCGCGGCGATTTCCAGGCGCGAGCGCTGGATACGAGCGGGATCGTCGCACTTGATCAAGGCGTGGTAGTCCGCCAGGAAGTAGAACGAATCCACGTCGCTCCGACGGCTGGCGAGGATCGCCGGGCGGATGGCGCCGGCGTAGTTGCCCAGGTGCGGAGTGCCGGTAGGAGTGATGCCGGTCAGGATACGAGTAGTCATGCGATACCAGATGTCAGGCAAAGAAAAGAATGGCGCGCCGGATGGTAGCAGGGCCGGCGCGACGACGTCAGTCCTGCAGGCGTGGCAGCAGCAGGTCCTTCAGGTCGATCAGCTTGCCATGGAAGAAATGTCCGCTTTCTGCCACCCGCAACAGCTCGTGCGGTCGTGCCAGGGACTCGCTCCAGGCATATACCGCGGCCGGCGTGACCACGTCGTCGTCCTCCGGCTGCACCACGGTCAGCGGGCAGCGCGCAGGCAGGTTGACCGCGAAGCGCTCCACCGGCGGTGCGATCATGAACAGCCGCGCCAGCCCGACGCCCTCCGCTTCCAGGCGACCCGCCAGATTGCCGGCAACGCAGGAGCCGAAGGAAAAGCCCATCAGTGTCAGCGGCAGCCCCGGATGGCGTGCCAGCAACCAGCGCGCGGCGGCCTCGGCGTCGTCGATCTCGCCGATCCCCTCGCCATAGCTGCCGGCGCTCTGGCCAACGCCCCGGAAGTTGAAACGCAGGGTCGCCAGGCCGGCATCGCGGGCGCTGCGTTGCAGAGTGGCGACCACCTTGTTCTGCATGGTGCCGGCGAACAGCGGGTGCGGATGGCAGACCAGGGCGATGCCGCGGGCATCGGGCAGATCGAGGTGCAGGGCTTCCAGCGGCCCGCAGGGGCCATCGATGGATACAGGGATTTCGCGGGTAGACAAACAGGAACTCCGTGACCCCGGCTCGGGTCGACTCGTCTAGCAGATTACTCCAAGCGACACAGGCACTTACTCGCGTGCCGTGGTATACAGCTCGGACTCAAGCCGTTAACGTAAAGCAAAGCCGTCTATAGAGGAAGGATTCGCGTGGAACAGTCGCTCACCGCCTGGCTGCTGCCGGCCCTCGCCCTGGTCGCCGGGGTCGCCATCGGTTTTCTGATCGCTCGCCTGCTGCCCAACGCCGCGCCGAACAAGGTGCAACGCCAGATGGACGACCTGCAGGACCGCTTCGACAGCTATCAGCGCGAAGTCGTGACCCATTTCAACACCACCGCCAGCCTCGTGAAGAAGCTGACCCAGAGCTACCAGGACGTGCAGGAGCACCTCTCCGACGGCGCCCAGCGCCTGGCCCTGGACGAACAGACCCGCCAGCGCCTGCTGGCCGCGCTGCATGCCGACGAGGCCTACCCGGCCGAGCGCCGCGAGCGCCTGACTCCGCCGGCCTCCGGCGAAGTGCCGAAGGACTATGCGCCGAAGAGCCCGGACAGCCCCGGCACCCTCGACGCCACCTACGGCCTGAAAGGCAAGTACTGACGCGCTGCGCGAACCTGCCGACGCCCATGAAAAAGCCCCGCATCCGCGGGGCTTTTTCATGGCTGCGAGACGATCAGATCGCCTGGCGTTCGCGCAACAGGTCGAGCACCTGCTTCACGCCGTCCTCGACGCTCAGCGCCTGGGTATCGATTACCAGGTCGGCATCCAGCGGCACGTCGTAAGGGAAGGACTCGCCGGGGATGTTGTCCTGTCCCGCCGCGTACAGTCCCTGTGGGTCGCGTTCGCGGCAAACCTGCGGCGACGCCTGCACATAGACGGTGATCAGGCGCTCGGCGCCGATCAGCGCCCTGGCCTGCTCGCGCCCTTCCGCGCTCGGCGCGACGAAGGCGCAGAGGCTGATCAACCCGGCCTCGTTGAACTGCTTGGCGACATGGGCGGTACGCAGCCAGTTCTCGGTGCGTCCGGCGCGGTCCTGCGGCAACCCCTTGTTCAGGTCGTGGCGCAGGTTCTGCCCGTCCAGCACGTAGACCGCGCGGCCCATATCGAACAACTTGCGCTCCACGGCATAGGCCAGGGTGCTCTTTCCGGCGCCGGAGAGGCCGCTGAACAGTACGGTCGCCGGCTGCTGGCCGAAGCGGCCGGCACGCTCCTCGCGCGTCACATGGGCATTCGAGCCGTGATGTGCACTGCTGCCATGGGCCGCCGGCGGAGCGGAGATGATCATGCCGGCACCAACGGTGCCGTTGGTCAGGCGATCGATGACGATGAAGGCGCCAGTGGTGCGATTCTGCTCATAGCCATCGAGCGCGATGGGCGCGTCCAGGCTGACCTTGACCCTGGCAATCTCGTTCAGCTTCAGCTCGCTGCCCGGGGTCCGCTCCAGGGTATTCACGTCCACCTTGTGGACGATGCTCGGAATCGAACCCGGCACATAGCTGGTAGCGCGCTTGATATCGTACTTCTTGCCCGGAAGCATCGGCTCCTCGGCCATCCACACCAGCATGGCATCGAAGCCGTCGGTGACCAGCGGGCGATTGTCGGCATGCACCAGCATGTCGCCGCGGGAAACGTCGATCTCGTCTTCCAGGGTCAGGGTGACGGCCTGGCCGGGACCGGCCTGCTCCAGTTCGCCCTCGAAGGTGACGATGGATTTCACCTTGCTGCCCTTGCCGGACGGCAATGCCACCACTTCGTCGCCCTTGCGCACCACGCCGCTGGCCAGGGTGCCGGCGAAACCGCGGAAGTTCAGGTTCGGCCGGTTCACGTACTGCACCGGGAAGCGCATGTCATCGAGGTTGCGGTCGGCGGCGATCTCGACGGTTTCGAGGATTTCCATCAGCGACTGGCCGGCGTACCAGGGCGAACGCTCGGACTTGTTGACCACGTTGTCGCCCTTGAGCGCCGACATCGGCACGAAGTGCAGCGAACTGGTCTTCAGACCGATCTTCTCGGCAAAGGCCAGGTAGTCGGCCTTGATCTGTTCGAAGACACCCTGGTCGAAGTCCTTCAGGTCCATCTTGTTGATGGCGACCACGATATGCCGGATACCCAGCAGGGACGCGATGAAACTGTGCCGGCGGGTCTGGGTCTGCACACCGTAGCGGGCATCGATCAGGATGATCGCCAGGTCGCAGGTCGAGGCACCGGTAGCCATGTTGCGGGTGTACTGCTCATGGCCGGGCGTGTCGGCGATGATGAACTTGCGCTTGGCGGTGCTGAAGTAGCGGTACGCCACGTCGATGGTGATGCCCTGCTCGCGCTCGGCCTGCAGGCCGTCGACCAGCAGCGCCAGGTCGACGTCGTCGCCCGTGGTGCCGACTTTCTTCGAGTCGCGGGTGATGGCCTCCAGGTGATCCTCGTAGATCATCTTGGAGTCGTGCAGCAGGCGCCCGATCAGGGTGCTCTTGCCGTCATCGACGTTGCCGCAGGTAAGGAAGCGCAGCAGTTCCTTGCGTTCGTGCTGCCCCAGGTAGGCGAGGATGTCCTCGCTGATCAGATCGGATTGATGAGACATGCTGCGTATCCTCAGAAATAGCCCTGACGTTTCTTTTCTTCCATCGAACCGGCCTGGTCATGGTCGATGACCCGGCCCTGGCGTTCGGAAGTACGCGTCAGGAGCATTTCCTGGATGATTTCCGGCAGCGTGGTGGCGCTGGACTCGACCGCGCCGGTGAGCGGGTAGCAGCCGAGGGTACGGAAGCGCACCATGCGCTTCTCGATGCGGGCTTTCTCTTCGTCAGAGAGATGCTCGAGGATGCGCTCGTCGTCGATCATGATCAACGTGCCGTTCTTCTCGATAACCTCGCGCTCGGCAGCGAAGTACAGCGGGACGATCGGGATGCCTTCCAGGTAGATGTATTGCCAGATGTCCAGCTCGGTCCAGTTGGACAGCGGGAAGACGCGGATCGACTCGCCCTTCTTCACCTTGCCGTTGTAGATGTTCCACAACTCGGGACGCTGGTTCTTCGGGTCCCAGCGGTGCTTGCCGTCGCGGAACGAATAGACCCGTTCCTTGGCCCGCGACTTCTCCTCGTCGCGGCGCGCGCCGCCGAAGGCAGCGTCGAAACCGTACTTGTCCAGGGCCTGCTTGAGTCCCTCGGTCTTCATCACGTCGGTGTGCTTGGCGCTGCCGTGGGTGAACGGGTTGATGCCCTGGGCGACGCCGTCCGGGTTGACGTGGGTGATCAGGTCCAGGCCCATTTCCTCGACCATTCGATCACGGAACCTGTACATCTCCTGGAATTTCCAGCGGGTGTCCACGTGCATCACCGGGAAGGGCAGCTTGCCGGGGAAGAAGGCCTTGCGGGCCAGGTGCAGCATGACCGCGGAATCCTTGCCGATCGAGTACAGCATCACCGGGTTATCGAACTCGGCGGCCACCTCGCGGATGATGTGGATGCTTTCCGCCTCCAGCTGTTTCAGGTGCGTCAGTTTGTCGACCATGGCTACTCACGGAATTGCTTATGGACGGCCGTCGGGCCGTAGACGAACGCGCACTCTATCACAGCGCAAGGCTCTAAAAGATTCGCCATTTATACCGAAAAAATATACCCATATAGCCATCCGCGCTCAGCCTCGCAGCCGGCGCAAACACTGATGTCGAGAGGTTTTCCAGGGGCGTTTCGCAGACCGGGCGGACAAAGCTGTGACGGCGTCGTCCCGGACCGGACAAAGCCGTCGCCGCGACCGCGAGCAGACGGTCCGCCCCCTTTCGGCGGCTCGACTTGTACGCCAGCGGCACTGCGCTAGCATAGCGGGCATCGTCATTCCGCCAAGAAGACCCCAGATGCGCCGTACCGCCCTCGCCCTGCCCCTGTTCCTTCTGGTCTCAGCATGCAGCAGCGAACCGACGCCACCACCGAAATCCGCCGCCAAACCCCAGGCCCGCACCGTCATTTCACCCCGCCCCGTACGCCAGTCGGTGCAACCGATACTGCCGTTGCGCGGCGATTACGCGAACAATCCGGCGGCACAGCGCTTCATCGACAGGATGGTCAGCCAGCACGGTTTCAACCGCCAGCAACTGCACGACCTGTTCGCCCAGACCCAGCGCCTGGACTGGGTGATCCGCCTGATGGACCGGCAAGCCCCGACCTATACCCCACCCAGCGGACCGAACGGCGCCTGGCTGCGCTACCGGAAGAAGTTCGTCACGCCGGGCAACGTACAGAACGGCGTGCTGTTCTGGGACCAATACGAAGCCGACCTGCAACGGGCATCGCGCGTCTACGGCGTGCCGCCGGAGATCATCGTCGGCATCATCGGCGTGGAAACCCGCTGGGGGCGTGTGATGGGCAAGACACGGATCATCGATGCGCTGTCCACCCTGTCCTTCTCCTACCCTCGCCGCGCGGAATTCTTCAGCGGCGAACTGGAGCAATTCCTCCTCCAGGCGCGCAAGGAAGGCACCGACCCGCTGGCCCTGCGCGGTTCCTATGCCGGCGCCATGGGTTACGGCCAGTTCATGCCGTCTTCATTCACCAAGTACGCGGTGGACTTCGATGGCGATGGGCATATCGACCTGTGGAATCCGCGTGACGCCATCGGCAGCGTCGCCAACTATTTCAAGCAGCACGGCTGGGTCAGCGGCGATCGCGTGGCGGTTCCCGCCAGCGGCCGGGCGCCCTCGCTGGAGGATGGCTTCAAGACGCTGTACCCGCTGGACGTGCTCGCTTCCGCCGGACTGCGCCCGCAGGGTCCGCTCGGCGGCCACCGGCAAGCCAGCCTGCTGCGCCTGGACATGGGCAGGAACTACCAGTACTGGTACGGCCTGCCGAACTTCTACGTGATCACCCGCTACAACCACAGCACCCACTACGCGATGGCCGTCTGGGAACTGGGCAAGGAAGTCGACCGGGTGCGTCACCGCTCCGTCGTCAGGCAGGATTAGGACAGTCGATGAACAAGTGCTCGATGGCGAAGCGCTTGCCCAGGTAGTCGCCCAGCGCCTGTACCCCGTAGCGCTCGGTGGCATGGTGTCCGGCGGCGATGAAGCTGATGCCGTTCTCCCGCGCGCTGTGCACGGTCTGCTCGGAAACCTCGCCGGTCAGGTAGGCATCGACGCCAGCGGCGATCGCCTGGTCGATATAGCCCTGGGCGCCGCCGGTGCACCAGGCAATGCGCCGGATCGGCTGCCCGGCGTCGACCAGAAGCGGCTCGCGCCCCAGCGCATCACGCACATGGCGGGCGAAATCGGCAGGCTGCATCGGCTCGGCAAGCGAACCGAGGAGAACGATGGAGCGCGGATCGCCCGGTTCCAACGGCCCTTCCACGTCGAAGCCGAGCTGCCGGGCGAGCTGCACGTTGTTGCCCACCTCCGGGTGCAAATCCAGCGGCAGGTGGTAAGCGAGCAGACTGATATCGTTGTTCAGCAGGGTCTTCAGGCGCCGCTGCTTCATGCCGACCAGACACGGGTTCTCGCCCTTCCAGAAGTAGCCGTGATGCACCAGCACCACGTCCGCGTCGGCCTCCACGGCAGCATCCAGCAGCGCCTGGCTGGCAGTGACCCCGCTGACGATCCGCCGCACCTGCGGCCGGCCTTCGACCTGCAGGCCGTTCGGGCAGTAGTCCTGGATGCGCGCGGCATCCAGATAACGGTCGGCCTCTTCGACCAGGGTGTTCAGGGCGATAGCCATGCAAATTCCTCTTCATTCAGGCAGGGCGCGCCGCTCCTCTAATGGACGGCTTCCCCCTATAATGGGCGCCACCTTATCGGCCGCTTTTCGGCCTCGCAACCCCAAGGACTTTCCCGATGCCCAAGGCCCTGCGTTTCCTCGGCTGGCCCGTGCTGGTCGGCGTGCTGCTGGCCCTGCTGATCATCCAGCACAACCCCGAGCTGGTCGGCCTGCCACGCCAGGAGGTGCACGTCGAGCAGGCGCCTCTGCTCAGCCGCCTGCAGGAAGGCCCGGTGTCCTATGCCAACGCGGTGAGTCGAGCGGCTCCGGCAGTGGCCAACCTGTACACCACCAAGATGGTCAGCAAGCCCTCCCACCCCCTGTTCGACGACCCGATGTTCCGCCGCTTCTTCGGCGACAACCTGCCACAACAGAAGCGCATGGAGTCGAGCCTCGGCTCGGCGGTGATCATGAGCGCGGAAGGTTACCTGCTGACCAACAACCACGTGACCGCTGGTGCCGACCAGATCATCGTGGCCTTGCGCGACGGCCGCGAGACCATCGCCCAGTTGGTCGGCAGCGACCCGGAAACCGACCTGGCCGTGCTGAAGATCGACCTTAAGAACCTGCCGGCGATGACCCTCGGCCGCTCCGACGGCATTCGCACCGGCGACGTCTGCCTCGCCATCGGCAACCCGTTCGGCGTCGGCCAGACCGTGACCATGGGCATCATCAGCGCCACCGGACGCAACCAGCTCGGCCTGAACACCTACGAAGACTTCATCCAGACCGACGCGGCGATCAACCCCGGCAACTCCGGTGGCGCACTGGTGGACGCTGCCGGCAACCTGATCGGCATCAACACGGCGATCTTCTCCAAGTCCGGCGGTTCCCAGGGTATCGGCTTCGCCATCCCGACCAAGCTGGCCCTGGAGGTCATGCAGTCGATCATCGAGCACGGCCAGGTGATCCGCGGCTGGCTCGGCGTCGAGGTCAAGGCGCTGACCCCGGAACTGGCGGAGTCGCTGGGCCTCGGCGAAACCGCCGGGATCGTCGTCGCCGGTGTCTATCGCGACGGCCCGGCGGCGCGCGGCGGCCTGCTGCCGGGCGACGTGATCCTGACCATCGACAAGCAGGAAGCCAGCGACGGCCGCCGCTCGATGAACCAGGTGGCGCGCACCCGTCCGGGACAGAAGATCAGCATCGTGGTGCTGCGCAACGGACAGAAGGTCAACCTGACCGCCGAGGTCGGCCTGCGTCCGCCGCCGACACCGGCTCCACAGCAGAAACAGGACGGCGGCGAGTGATCCCCGCCATTGAAAACGGCGCCCTCGGGCGCCGTTTTCGTATCACTTCAGGAAGTGCAGGGCGTCCAGTAGCGCCTGGTTCTGCTCCGGACTGCCGATGGTGATACGCAGGAACTGGTCGATCCGCGCCTGCTTGAAATGGCGGACGATCACTCCCTGCTCGCGCAGGGTCGAGGCGATCTGCCCGGCATCGTGCCGCGGATGACGGGCGAAGACGAAGTTGGCGGCCGACGGTAGCACCTCGAAGCCCAGCGCCTGTAAAGAGGCGCTCAACGCCTCGCGGCTATCGATCACTGCCTGGCAGGTCCGACGGAAATAGGCGTCGTCCTCGAAAGCCGCCGCCGCGCCGGCGATCGCCAGGCGATCCAGCGGGTAGGAATTGAAGCTGTTCTTGATCCGCTCCAGCGCCTCGACCAGATCGGCATGGCCGACCGCCAGGCCGACCCGCAGGCCGGCCAGGGAGCGCGACTTGGACAGCGTCTGGGTGACCAGCAGGTTCGGGTAGCGATCGACCAGGGCGATGGCGCTCTCCCCGCCGAAGTCGACATAGGCCTCGTCGACCACCACCACCGAATCCGGCGACGCCTTCAGCATCGCTTCGATGGCGTCCAACGGCAGCAGGCAGCCGGTCGGCGCGTTCGGATTGGGGAAGATGATTCCGCCGTTGGGCCGCGCGTAGTCTTCGACGCGGATGCGGAACCTTTCATCCAGCGCGATCTTCTCGTGCGCGATCCCGTACAGGCCGCAATAGACCGGGTAGAAGCTGTAGGTCACGTCCGGGAACAGCAGCGGCAGGTCGTGTTGGAACAGGCCATGGAAAATGTGCGCCAGCACCTCGTCGGAGCCGTTGCCGACGAACACCTGGTTGGCCTGTACGCCGTAGTGCGCGGCGACCGCCTGCTTCAACCGCTCGCCGTTGGGATCGGGATACAGGCGCAGGTCGTCGTTGAGTTCCGCCTGCATCGCGGCGAGCGCCAGTGGCGACGGACCGTAGGGATTCTCGTTGGTGTTCAGCTTGACCAGCCGCGACAGCTTCGGCTGCTCGCCCGGCACATAGGGCACCAGGTCCTTGACGAAGGGACTCCAGAATTTGCTCATGCTCAGGCCTCCTTCTCGTCGAGGATGCGGTATTCGGCACTACGCGCGTGGGCGGTCAACGACTCGCCGCGAGCCAGCACCGAGGCGGTGCGACCGAGGACCGAAGCGCCCTCGGCCGAGCAGTTGATGATCGACGAACGCTTCTGGAAGTCATATACCCCCAGCGGCGAAGAGAAACGCGCGGTACCGGAGGTCGGCAACACGTGGTTCGGGCCGGCGCAGTAATCGCCCAGGGCCTCGGCAGTGTAGCGGCCCATGAAGATCGCGCCGGCATGGCGGATCTCCGGCAGCCAGCTTTCCGGATCGGCCACCGACAGCTCCAGGTGTTCCGGGGCGATGCGGTTGGCGACCGCACAGGCCTGGGCCTGGTCGGCGACCTGGATCAGCGCGCCGCGCCCCTCCAGGGAGGTGCGGATGATCTCGGCGCGCTCCATGGTCGGCAGCAGGCGAGCGATGCTGTCCGCGACGCGGTCCAGGAACGCCGCGTCCGGACTGACCAGGATCGACTGGGCGTCTTCGTCGTGTTCGGCCTGGGAGAACAGGTCCATGGCGATCCAGTCGGGATCGGTCTGGCCATCGCAGACCACGAGGATTTCCGAGGGACCGGCGATCATGTCGATGCCGACCTGGCCGAACACGTGACGCTTGGCGGTAGCCACGTAGATGTTGCCGGGGCCGACGATCTTGTCCACCCGCGGCACGCTTTCGGTGCCGTAGGCCAACGCGGCCACGGCCTGCGCCCCGCCGATGGTGAAGACACGGTCGACGCCGGCGATGCAGGCGGCGGCGAGGACGATCTCGTTGATCTCGCCGCGCGGGGTCGGTACGACCATGACCACTTCGGACACCCCGGCAACCTTGGCCGGGATCGCGTTCATCAGCACCGAGGACGGGTAGGAGGCCTTGCCGCCCGGCACATAGAGCCCGGCGCGGTCCAGCGGGGTGACCTGCTGGCCGAGTACCGTGCCATCGGCCTCGGTGTAGCGCCAGGAACCCTGCTTCTGCTTCTCGTGGTAGCTGCGCACGCGCTCGGCGGCGACTTCCAGGGCTTCGCGCTGGGCTACGGTGATACGGGTGAGAGCCAGCTCCAGGCGCTCGCGCGGCAGGATCAGGTCGGCCATCGAGGCGGCCTGGAGGCCGTCGAAGCGCTGGGTGAACTCCACCACGGCGGCGTCGCCACGGCTGCGTACGGCGGCGATGATGTCGAGGACGCGCTGGTTGACCGAGTCGTCGGAGACACTTTCCCAGCTCAGCAGATGATCCAGATGACGCCCGAAGTCCGGATCAGCGGCATTGAGTCGACGGATAACGAAGGGAGCGGTCATAGCGAGCCTCTTTTATGGATGGCGTTGTCTCGGGCGCCGCTAGACTACCAAGCCCACCGTGCGGGCACCCGAGAAAATTTGGCTATGACACGGATAGGCAGGTGCGGCGCGGAGCCGCACGGGTATCAGTGACGGTGTCGCGCCTCGACGGCGTCGCGCAGGGTATCGATCAGCGACTGGATGCGGCCGTGCTGCATCTTCATCGAGGCCTTGTTGACCACCAGGCGCGAGCTGATCGTGGCGATCAGCTCCTGGGGCTCCAGGCCGTTGGCGCGCAGGGTGTTGCCGGTATCCACGACGTCGATGATCTTGTCGGCGAGCCCGACCAGCGGCGCCAGCTCCATCGAGCCGTACAGCTTGATCACGTCGACCTGGCGGCCCTGCTCGGCGTAGTAGCGCTTGGCGACATTGACGAACTTGGTGGCCACCCGCAGGCGTCCCTTGGGTTCAGGCGCGCCAATGGCGCCGGCGGTCATCAGCTTGCAGTTGGCGATACGCAGGTCCAGCGGTTCGTAGAGTCCCTGGCCGCCGTACTCCATCAGCACGTCCTTGCCGGCCACGCCGAGATCGGCGGCACCATGCTCGACGTAGGTCGGTACGTCGGTGGCGCGTACGATGAGCAGGCGCACATCGGGCAGGGACGTCGGGATGATCAGCTTGCGGCTCTTGTCCGGGTTCTCCGACGGCACGATGCCCGCCGCTGCGAGCAGCGGCAGGGTATCGTCGAGAATCCGGCCCTTGGACAAGGCGATGGTCAGCATTTGCGCGACAGCCTCCGCTAGCCCGGTACGCGGCGGATCTTGGCGCCGAGCAGCTGGAGTTTCTCTTCGATGCACTCGTAGCCACGGTCGATGTGGTAGATGCGGTCGATCAGGGTGTCGCCTTCGGCCACCAGGCCCGCGATCACCAGGCTCGCGGATGCGCGCAGGTCGGTCGCCATGACCGGAGCGCCCTTGAGCTTGGGTACGCCGGTGACGATGGCGGTGTTGCCTTCGACGAGGATTTGCGCGCCCATGCGGTTCATTTCGTAGACATGCATGAAGCGGTTCTCGAAGACCGTCTCGATGACCGCGCCGGTGCCTTCGGCAACCGCGTTCATGGAGATGAACTGGGCCTGCATGTCGGTGGGGAACGCCGGGTACGGCGCGGTGCGCACGTTGACCGCCTTCGGCCGGTTGCCCTTCATGTCCAGCTCGATCCAGTTGCTGCCGGTGCTGATGTGGGCACCGGCCTCTTCCAGCTTCTGCAGGACCGCCTCGAGGATGGTCGGGTCGGTATCCTTCAACTTCACCCGGCCGCCGGTCGCGGCCGCGGCCACCAGGTAGGTGCCGGTCTCGATACGGTCGGGCAGTACGTCGTAGCGAGCGCCGCCGAGGCGCTTCACGCCCTCGATGACGATGGTATCGGAGCCAGCGCCCTGGACGTTGGCGCCCATGGCGTTCAGGCAGTTGGCCAGGTCGACCACCTCCGGCTCGCGAGCGGCGTTCTGCAGCACGGTGCGGCCGTTGGCCAGCGCGGCGGCCATCATCAGGTTCTCGGTGCCGGTCACGCTGACGGTATCGAAGAAGAAGTGACCGCCACGCAGGCCGCCGGCCGGCGCCTTGGCCTTGATGTAGCCGCCTTCGACCTCGATCTGCGCGCCCATGGCCTCGAGACCGCGGATATGCAGGTCGACCGGACGCGAACCGATCGCGCAACCGCCCGGCAGGGCCACTTCGGCCTCGCCGAAGCGCGCCAGCATCGGGCCCAGCACCAGGATCGAGGCACGCATGGTCTTCACCAGTTCGTACGGCGCGACCAGGGTCTTGATGCTGCTGGCGTCGACTTCGACGTTGAGCTTCTCGTCGATGATCGGCTGCACGCCCATGCGGCCGAACAGTTCGATCATGGTGGTAATGTCGTGCAGGTGCGGCAGGTTGCAGACGGTGACCGGAGTATCGGCCAGCAGGGTCGCGGCCAGGATCGGCAGCGCCGAGTTCTTCGCGCCGGAAATGCGGATTTCGCCATCGAGGCGGTTACCGCCGGTAATAATCAGTTTATCCATTGCAATGATCCCCCGTGGGCTCAGGAACGCTCGGCCCAGGCGGCGCGGCTGAAGAATTTCATGGTGACGGCATGGATGCTGCCATCGGCGATCCAGGCGTTCAAATGGGCGTAGACCTGCTGCTGACGCTTGACCGGGCTCTGGCCGGCCAGTTCGTCGCTGATCAGATTCAGTTGGAAATTGCACCCTTCGCCCTCGACTTCCACCTGGGTGCCGGGGAGTTTCTCCTGGAGAAGGCTCTTAACGTCTTCGGCCTGCATGCTCAACCTCAATCGGGCGCCCTACGCGCACGGTCGGCCATCATACAAAAAAGCCCCCCGCCTGCGAACCCCAGGAAGGGACGCGCAGACGGAGGGCCGCTCGTTCCGCCGGCCGGTCATTCCTGCAACGGCAGGATCTCCAGAAGGCTGCTGACCTTGGCAATCTCCCGCATGTCGTCCGGCAACGCCCTGACGCTCAGGACCTTGCCGGCCTTGCGCGCGTCGCGCATGAAGGCCAGCAACAGGGAAATGCCCACGCTGCTGGAGCGCTCCACCGCCGAACAGTCGACAACCAGTTCCGCCGCCGGGCTGGTGCGGATCAGCCGACCGCCCTGCTCGCGCAACGCCGGCCCGCTGCTGTAGTCGAGCACGCCGGCGAGCTGCAGTTCGCCGGCCGCGCCTTCGCGCAGGCTGGCCTGGCTCATTTCGCCCCGGCCTCTTCCGCTTTCGCGGTTTCCTTGGCCTTGGCGACCACCTCGCCCCAGCCGGCGATGGTCTTCTCGAGGTCGTTGCGGTTCTTCTGCATGGTGTCGGCGAACTGGTCGCGGAACAGCTTGCCGATGTTGATGCCGTTGATGATCACGTTGCGGACCTTCCAGCCACCGGCCAGGTTGGTCATGGTGTAGGAGACGGGATAGACCGTGCCCTTGCTGTCACGGATCTCCATGTTGACGCTGGCACGATCGTCGCTCGGCTTGGCCGAGCTGGGCAGCACGCGGATGTCCTGGTTGTCGTATTCGAGCAGCGCGTTACCGTAGAACTGCATCAGGCTGTTCTTGAACACTTCCTCGAAGCGCTTGATCTGCTCGGGAGAGGCCTGGCGCGAGTACTTGACGGTCATCACGCTCTTGGCGATGCCCTCGGCATCGACCACCGGCCCGAGGATACGGTCGAGAGTGGCGTAGAGCTTTTGCGGATCGGCCTTGTAGGCGGCCTTGTTGGCCTTGATGTCGGAAAGCAGTTCGTCGACCGTGCCCTGCACCACCTGTTGCGGGGTCGGCGCCGCCATGGAAAGCAGCGGGAAAGCCGCCAGGAACACCAGCAGGCCGCGACGCAGAAGAGTCAGCATGGAAGAAAACCTCACTTTTTGGCTTCGTCTTTGTTAACCGAGTTCAGCAGGAACTTGCCGATCAGGTCTTCCAGCACCAGCGCCGACTGGGTGTCGTGGATGGTGCTGCCATCCTTCAGAACATCCTCGTCGCCACCGACGCTGATGCCGATGTATTTCTCGCCCAGCAGGCCGGCGGTCAGGATCGACGCCGTGGAATCGACCGGCAGGTTGTTCACGTTCTGGTTGATCTCCATGGTCACGCGACCAGTGTAGCTGTCGCGATCCAGGTCGACCGCCGTCACCTTGCCGATCGTCACGCCGGCCAGGGTGACCTTGCCGCGCACGGTAACACCGGCGATGTTGTCGAAGTAGGCGTAGACCTTGTAGGTGTCGCCGGCGTTGCCCACGCTCAGGCCGCTGACCCGCAGGGCCAGCAGCAACAGGGCCAGGAGGCCGGCCAGGAGGAACAGGCCGACACCGATTTCCAGGGTGCGGGTTTGCATTCAGAAATCTCCAAACATCAAAGCAGTCAGAATGAAGTCGAGCCCCAGCACCGCCAGGGAGGCATAGACCACGGTCCGAGTCGTCGCCCGGCTGATTCCTTCCGAGGTCGGCTCGCAGTCGTAGCCTTGGTAGACCGCGATCCAGGTCACCACGAAGGCGAATACGATACTTTTGATCACGCCGTTGAGCACATCCTCGGTGAACTGCACGCTGTTCTGCATGTTCGCCCAGAACGACCCCTCGTATACGCCCAGCCAGTCGACCGCGACCATCGCCCCGCCCCAGATGCCGACCACGCTGAAGATCGCGGCGAGCAACGGCATGGAGATGAAACCGGCCCACAGGCGCGGCGCGACGATGTACTTGAGCGGGTCGACACCGATCATTTCCAGGCTGGAAAGCTGTTCGGTGGCCTTCATGTTGCCGATTTCCGCGGTAAGCGCAGAGCCGGCGCGGCCGGCGAACAGCAGGCCGGTCACCACCGGCCCCAGTTCACGCAGCAGGGTCAGGGCCACCATCTGCCCGACCGCCTGCTCGGAACCATAGGAAATCAGGATGTTGTAGCCCTGCAGGGCCAGCACCATGCCAATGAACAGGCCCGAGACGACGATGATCGCCAGCGACAGCACGCCTACCGAATAGAGTTGCTTCACCAGCAGGTGCAAACCGGTGCCTGGAGTGCGCCGGCCGAGCAGGGCATGGCCGAGGAACAGGGTCGAGCGGCCGAGCGCGGCGACCACGTCCAGGCCGGCGCGGCCGAACAGGCGGATACGCTCGAGGGGAGAGACTCTACGCATCAGCGCTCTCCCAGCAGGTCGGCCCGGTAGTCGCGGGCCGGATAATGGAACGGAACGGGGCCATCCGGGATTCCCTTGACGAACTGGCGGATACGAGGATCGTCGGTTTCCTTGAGGACATCCGGCGTCCCATGGCCAAGTACCCGGCCGTCGCCGACGATATAGATGTAGTCGGCGATACTGGCGGTCTCGGCCAGGTCGTGGGAAACCACGATGCTGGTGATGCCGAGGGCATCGTTGAGCAGGCGGATCAGGCGCACCAGGACGCCCATGGCGATCGGGTCCTGCCCCACGAACGGCTCGTCGTAGAGCAGGATCTGCGGGTCCAGGGCGATCGCCCGGGCCAGGGCGACGCGGCGCTTCATGCCGCCGGAAAGCTCGTCCGGCATCAGTTCCACGGCGCCCCGCAGGCCGACGGCCTGAAGCTTCATCAGGACGATGTCGCGGATCATCTCTTCCGGCAGCTGGGTATGCACGCGCAGCGGAAACGCGACGTTTTCGAAGACGTCGAGATCGGTGAACAGCGCCCCGCTCTGGAACAGCACGCCGAACTGCTTGCGCATGTCGAACAGGTCGCCGCGCGAAAGCTGCGGCAGGTTCTGCCCGTTGACCCAGACCTCCCCCTTCGATGGACGCAACTGGGAGGCGATCAGCCGCAGCAGCGTGGTCTTGCCGCAACCGGACGGGCCCATGATGCCGGTCACCTTCCCGCGCGGGATACGCACATCGATGTTGTCGAAAATCGCCCGCGATCCGCGCTTGAAGGTCAGGCCCTTCAACTCGACCGCGTAGGCACTATCGGTGCTCATCAGGACTCCTTGCGATGCGGCCCGTCCATGCTGGACGCCTTGCCCCGTTGCCGAGGCACGCATCCCGGAGGGGCCGAATGGGCGCGGACTATAGCACTGCGGCGGGTTCTGGCCCAAGGCCTGGCACCGTGCCGTTCAGCTTGGATTCAGCTTGTTCGGAGCGTTCTCTCAGCCCTTTAGGACATATCGCACACTTCAGGTTCACCGCGGACAGAAAAAAATCGCGCCGATGTCGAATATATCGACATTTATGCAGTCATAGCGCGGAGTGCAGATAACGGCGGCGTAACAGAGCATTGCAGTCCATACAACATTGCGCCGCGGGGGATGCGGACCGACTTCACAGCATGGCTGGTGTAAGCGGGGCACGCTTTCCCGTTATAATCCCGCCTTTAATCCAGGCGCCACATTCGTTGAACATGAGCCAGAACCTCGATTTCATCCATTCCGCCCAGCGCACCATCGGCCTCGAGCGCGACGCGGTAGACAGCCTGTTGGCGCGGATTGGCGACGATTTCGTCAAGGCCTGCGAACTGCTGCTGGCCGGCAAGGGCCGGGTCGTCGTCGTCGGCATGGGCAAGTCCGGTCACATCGGCAAGAAGATCGCCGCTACCCTGGCCAGCACCGGCACCCCCTCCTTCTTCGTGCATCCGGCCGAGGCCAGCCACGGCGACATGGGCATGATCACCAAGGACGACGTGGTCCTCGCCCTGTCCAACTCCGGCTCGACTGCCGAAATCGTCACCCTGTTGCCTCTGATCAAGCGCCTGGGCATCACCCTGATCAGCATGACCGGCAACCCCGAGTCGCCCCTGGCCAAGGCTGCGGAAGTGAACCTGGACGCCAGTGTCGGCCAGGAAGCCTGTCCACTGAACCTGGCCCCGACCTCCTCCACCACCGTAACCCTGGTCCTCGGCGACGCCCTGGCGATCGCCCTGCTCGAAGCCCGTGGCTTTACCGCGGAAGACTTCGCCTTCTCGCACCCGGGCGGTGCGCTGGGCCGCCGACTGCTGCTGAAGGTGGAAGACGTCATGCACATCGGCGAAGGGCTGCCGCAGGTGCTGCTCGGCACCTCGCTGACCGGCGCGCTGATGGAGATGACCCGCAAGGGCCTGGGCATGACCGTAGTGCTCGACGAACACGGCAAGCTTGCCGGCATTTTCACCGATGGCGACCTGCGTCGCGCCCTGGATCGGGGCATCGACGTCCGCCAGGTCACCATCGACCAGGTGATGACCGTCCACGGCAAGACCGTCCGCGCCGAGATCCTCGCCGCGGAAGCCCTGAAGATCATGGAAGACAACAAGATCGGCGCACTGGTGGTGGTCGACGCGGACGATCGTCCGGTCGGCGCCCTGAACATGCACGACCTGTTGCGCGCAGGAGTGATGTAATGAGCGATACCCATTCGGCCGCGGAACTCCCGGTCCGGGCCCGCCGGATACGCCTGGCGATCTTCGACGTCGACGGCGTGCTGACCGACGGCAAGCTGTATTTCCTCGTCGACGGCAGCGAGTTCAAGACCTTCAACACCCTGGACGGACATGGCATCAAGATGCTCATCGCCTCCGGCGTGCGCACCGCCATCATCACCGGCCGCGACACTCCGGTGGTCGAACGACGCGCGCGCAACCTGGGCATCCAGCATCTCTATCAGGGCCGGGAAGACAAGCTCGCCGTCCTCGACGAACTTCTCGGCGAACTCGGACTAGGCTATGAGCAAGTCGCCTACCTTGGCGACGACCTGCCCGATCTGCCGGTGATCCGCCGCGTCGGCCTGGGCATGGCGGTAGCCAGTGCCGACCCGTTCGTGCGCCAGCATGCCCATGGCGTCACCGCGGCCCGCGGCGGCGAAGGCGCCGCCCGCGAGTTCTGCGAACTGATCATGCGCGCCCAGGGTACGCTCGAAGCCGCCCAGGGCGCCTATCTGTAGAGCCGACCATGCCGAAGACACTACGCCAGAAACTGCTGCTCGCCCTGATCGCCCTGTTGCTGATCGTCGCGGGCTACTACTGGAACGTCGGGCTCGAGCTGTTCAACGAACAGCCGACCCGCCCCGGCCAGGACAATACCATCGACTACTATGCCGAGAATGCCCATAGCCTCCAGTACCAGGAGGACGGCAGCCTCGACTACGAGATGACCGCGGTGAAGCTGGAGCACCAGAAAGCCACGGACATCACTTTCGTCACCACCCCCGACCTGCTGCTCTTCCGTGGCAACGTGCAACCCTGGCACATCCAGAGCGCCCGCGCCGAAGTCGGACCGAAAGGCAAGGAGGTCGAACTCATCGACGACGTGCGCGTCGCACGTACCGATGCCAAGGGCCAACCAAGCATCCTGACCACCACTCGGCTGACCGTATTCCCCGACAAGAATTATGCACAGACCGAGCAAGCCGTTAAAATCGACGCGGCCAATGGAGTGACGACGGCTGTTGGAATGAAAGCGTATCTGAAAGACAGCCGGATGCACCTGCTGTCCAACGTAAGAGGTCAGCATGAGGTTCGTTAATACCCTCCCCCTTATTTTCGGTCTGACTGCCGCCCTTGGCAGCTCCATGGCCTTGGCCCTGCCTTCGGACCGCGAACAACCGATCCGCGTCCAGGCCGATAGCGCCGAACTGGACGACAAGCAGGGCGTCGCGGTCTACCGCGGCGACGTCGTGGTGACCCAGGGCAGCACCAAGCTGACCGGCAACACCGTGACCCTGAAGCAGGACAAGAACGGCGACATCGAGGTCGTGACCTCGGTCGGCAAGCCTGCCTACTACGAGCAGAAACCCGCTCCGGACAAGGACGTGACCAAGGCCTATGGCCTGACCATCCAGTACTTCGTCACGCAGAACCGGGTCGTGCTGATCGACCAGGCCAAGGTGATCCAGGAAGGCAACACCTTCGAAGGCGAGAAGATCGTCTACGACACCCAGCGCCAGATCGTCAACGCGGGTCGTGCCACCGGCTCCCAGGTGACCAGCCCGCGCCCGCGCATCGACATGGTCATCCAGCCGAAGAAAAAGGCCCAGTAATGGCAACGCTCAAAGCCCAGCACCTGGCCAAAAGCTATAAAGGCCGGCAAGTCGTCCGCGACGTCAGCATGTCCATCGATAGCGGGCAGATCGTCGGCCTGCTCGGTCCGAACGGTGCCGGCAAGACCACCTGCTTCTACATGATCGTCGGCCTGGTCCAGGCCGACCAGGGCGTGGTCCGCATCGACGAGCAGAACGTCACCCACCTGCCGATGCACGGGCGCGCCCGGGCCGGCATCGGCTACCTGCCGCAGGAAGCCTCGATCTTCCGCAAGTTGTCGGTATCCGACAACATCATGGCGATCCTCGAGACCCGCAGCGACCTCGATCGCAACGGCCGCAAGGAAGCCCTGGAAGGCCTGCTGCAGGAGTTCCACATCCACCACATCCGCGACAACCTCGGCATGAGCCTGTCCGGCGGCGAACGACGCCGGGTGGAAATCGCCCGCGCCCTGGCCAGCGCGCCGAAATTCATCCTCCTCGACGAGCCCTTCGCCGGCGTGGACCCGATCTCGGTCGGCGACATCAAGCAGATCATCCATCACCTCAAGGCGAAGGGTATCGGCATCCTCATCACCGACCACAACGTCCGCGAGACCCTGGACATCTGTGAAACGGCGTATATCGTCAATGATGGGCAGTTGATCGCGGAGGGGGATGCCGAGAGCATCCTCGCCAACGACCTGGTCAAGGAAGTCTACCTGGGGCACGAGTTCCGCCTCTGAAGAAATCTCCTAGCGCGCCCTCCGGCCCCGCCGGAGCGGTTCCGCTCGCCCGCGGTTTCGCAACCGCGAGTGCCGCCTGGAGCGGATGATTTATTCAGAGCAACCCTAGGCAAAGTACGAAAATTCAGGCATATAATTTGCTTCCTGGCGGTGCCGCCACCTCGGCACCCGTAGTAGTGGATGGTGCCATCCGGTACCAGCGAATAAGGTACTAAGCCCTCAGCCATGAAACCATCGCTAGTCCTCAAGATGGGCCAGCAGCTGACGATGACGCCGCAGCTGCAACAGGCCATACGCCTCCTCCAGCTATCCACCCTGGACCTCCAGCAGGAAATCCAGGAAGCGCTGGAATCCAACCCCATGCTCGAACGCCAGGAAGACGGCGACGACTTCGATAATAGCGACCCCCTCGCCGATGGCGCCGAACAGGCGGCCAGCGCGCCCCAGGAGAGCCCCCTCCAGGAAAGCGCCACGCCCAGCGTCGAAAGCCTCGACGACGACCAGTGGAGCGAACGCATTCCCAGCGAGTTGCCGGTGGATACCGCCTGGGAAGACATCTACCAGACCAGCGCCAGCAGCCTGCCCAGCAACGACGATGACGAATGGGACTTCACCGCGCGCACCAGCAGCGGCGAGAGCCTGCACAGCCACCTGCTCTGGCAGGTCAACCTGGCACCGATGTCGGACACCGACCGGATGATCGCGGTGACCATCATCGATAGCATCAACAACGATGGCTATCTCGAAGAGTCCCTCGAAGAAATCCTCGCCGCCATCGATCCGGAACTGGACGTCGAGCTCGACGAAGTGGAAGTCGTGCTGCGCCGCATCCAGCAACTGGAACCCGCCGGCATCGGCGCTCGCAACCTGCGCGAGTGCCTGCTGCTGCAACTGCGCCAGTTGCCGTCCACCACGCCCTGGCTGAACGAAGCGCTGCGCCTGGTATCCGACTACCTCGACCTGCTCGGCGGCCGCGACTACAGCCAATTGATGCGGCGCATGAAGCTCAAGGAAGAGGAACTGCGCCAGGTCATCGAGCTGATCCAGTGCCTGCATCCCCGGCCCGGTTCGCAGATCGAATCGAGCGAAGCCGAATACATCGTCCCCGACGTCATCGTGCGCAAGGACAACGAGCGCTGGCTGGTCGAGCTGAACCAGGAGGCGATGCCGCGCCTGCGCGTCAACGCCACCTACGCCGGCATGGTCCGCCGCGCCGACAGCAGCGCCGACAATACCTTCATGCGCAACCAGTTGCAGGAAGCCCGCTGGTTCATCAAGAGCCTGCAGAGCCGCAACGAAACGCTGATGAAGGTCGCCACCCAGATCGTCGAGCACCAGCGCGGTTTCCTCGACTACGGCGAAGAAGCCATGAAGCCGCTGGTCCTGCACGACATCGCCGAAGCGGTGGGCATGCACGAATCGACCATTTCGCGGGTCACCACGCAGAAATACATGCATACGCCGCGCGGCATTTTCGAGCTGAAATATTTCTTTTCAAGTCACGTCAGCACCGCCGAAGGCGGGGAATGCTCGTCCACCGCAATCCGCGCGATCATCAAGAAACTGGTGGCCGCGGAAAATGCGAAAAAGCCATTGAGCGACAGCAAGATCGCTGGTTTACTGGAGGCACAGGGCATTCAAGTGGCTCGCCGCACCGTCGCCAAATACCGCGAATCCCTGGGCATAGCCCCTTCGAGCGAGCGCAAGCGACTGGTGTGACGTTGATCCACGCCAAGGTGTTCCGGAGGCAGGTTGCTAACCTGCCACTTACACACGGGCAACAAGGAGAACGCGGTATGCAAGTCAACATCAGTGGCCATCAACTGGATGTGACCGACGCCCTGCGCGACTATGTCGGCGAAAAACTGAGCCGTCTGGAGCGCCATTTCGACAAGATCACCAATGTTCAGGTGATCATGGAGGTCGAGAAACTGAAGCAGAAGATCGAAGCCACCCTGCGCATCGCCGGTGGCGAGATCGTAGCCAATGCGGAACATGAGGACATGTACGCGGCCATCGACCTGCTGATCGACAAACTCGACCGTCAACTGATCAAACACAAAGAGAAGTATCTCGAACGGCAGCAAGGCGTAGGCGCCCGCTGATCTCCCCTCCCCTATGATCCGACTTGAGCAAATCCTGACCCCCGGCCGTTCCCTCGTGAACGTGCCGGGCGGCAGCAAGAAACGCGTACTCGAACAAATCGCCAACCTGGTAGCCAGGGAGCTGCCGGAGTTCGACGCCCAGACCATCTTCGAAAACCTGGTGGCCCGGGAAAAACTCGGTTCCACCGGCTTCGGCAATGGCATCGCCATTCCGCATTGCCGCCTGTCTGGCTGCCAGAGCCCCATCAGCGCCGTGCTGCACCTGGATGCCCCCGTGGACTTCGACGCGCTGGACGGCGCGCCGGTCGACCTGCTCTTCGTCCTGCTGGTACCGGAGGCCGCTACCGAAGAACATCTCGAACTGCTCCGGCAGATCGCCGCCATGCTCGACCGTGCCGACGTACGCGACCGCCTGCGCAGCGCTCCCACTGCCGAAGCGCTTTATCAGATCGTGGTAGACGTACAGAACGGGCAATGACATGCGCCTGATCATCGTCAGTGGCCGCTCGGGCTCGGGCAAGAGCACCGCCCTGAACGTCCTCGAAGACAACGGCTTCTATTGCATCGACAACCTTCCCGCCAGCCTGCTTCCCGACCTGGCGCAGCGCGCCCTGTTGCACACGGAGCTACTGCAGCCACAGGTGGCGGTGTCGATCGACGCCCGCAACCTGCCCAGCCAGTTGCAGCGCTTCCCCGAACTGTTGCAGGAAGTGCGGGACAACCACATCAACTGCGATGTGCTGTATCTCGACGCCGACGACGAGACGCTGCTCAAACGGTTCTCGGAAACCCGCCGGCGCCACCCGCTGACCACCGACACCCGTTCGCTGGCGGAGGCGATTGGCGACGAGAGCCAATTGCTCGGACCGATCGCCGACCTCGCCGACCTGAAGCTGGACACCACCAGCCTCAACCTCTATCAACTGCGCGACACCATCAAACTGCGCCTGTTGAACAAGCCGGAACCGGGCACCGCGTTCCTCGTCGAATCCTTTGGTTTCAAGCGCGGTATGCCAGTCGACGCCGACCTGGTGTTCGATGTGCGCTGCCTGCCGAACCCCTACTGGAAGCCCGAGTTGCGCGATCATTCGGGGCTGGAGCCGGAAGTCCGCGAGTATCTGGCCGCCCAGCCGGACGTCGAGGAAATGTACCAGGACATCGTCGGCTACCTGAACAAATGGCTGCCGCGCTTCGCCGCCAGTAACCGCTCATATGTAACAGTTGCGATAGGCTGTACCGGCGGGCACCATCGTTCGGTCTACCTCGCCGAGCGGATTGGCGCTGCACTCAGGGATTCCCTGAAGAACGTGCAGATTCGCCACCGCGATCTCAGCAGCTAGCCCATAACAAGAAGGACAGACTCCCCAAGATGCCCGCCCTCGAGATCACCATCATCAACAAGCTCGGTCTGCACGCCCGCGCGGCGGCCAAGTTCGTCGGCGTCGCGGGGCGCTACCCCTGCCAGGTCCGGGTCGGCCGCAATCCTGAAAGCTGCGTCGACGGCAAGAGCATCATGGCCGTGATGATGCTGGCTGCCGGCAAGGGCACCAACCTGCACCTGCATACCGAAGGCGAACAGGAAGACGAGGCGTTGAACGCGCTGGTCGAACTGATCAACAACAGGTTCGACGAGGGCGAGTAGGCTCTTCCCAGCGACAACGAAAAAGCCGCCAACTGGCGGCTTTTCTTTTCCGGCGATTGCGGCCGGCGTCAATTCAGCGCGGTTCGGATGAGTTCCCTAGCCCAGCGCGGTATCCAGCACCATCATCAGGCAGAAGCCGAACACCAGGCCCAGCGTAGCCTCGGCGGCATGTCCCTGGCGGTGGGACTCGGGAATGATCTCGTGGGTGACCACGAAGAGCATCGCTCCCGCCGCGGCGGCCAGCCCCCAGGGCAGGAGCAGCGCGGAGAGGCCGACCAGCCAGGCGCAGAGCACCGCGAACAGCGGCTCGACCAGGCCCGACGCGGCACCGACCAGCATCGCCTTGAAACGCGACATACCGACTCCGGCCAGCACCAGCGCCACCACCAGCCCTTCCGGCACATCCTGCAGAGCGATGCCCAGGGCGAGGCCGTTGGCCTCGTCCAGGCCGGCACCGGCCGATACGCCAACCGCCATGCCTTCGGGGATGTTGTGCAGGACGATGGCCGTGACGAACAACAGGATGCGCGGGGGAATGCCACCGGACAGTGGCGCGCCCTCGCAACCGGGATGGACGTCCGGCATCAGCCGGCCGAGGATGAACAGCCCCATCACGCCGACCGCCAGGCCGAAGCTGACCAGGAACCCCGCGCCGAACTTCGAGTAGCCGAGGTCGCCGGCCGCGGATAGCGCCGGCATGATCAACGAGAAGGCCGTCGCCGAAAGCATCACGCCGGCACCGAAGCCTAGCAGCGCATCCGACAGGCGCGCCGGCATGGTCTTCACCACCAGCACCGGCATCGCCCCGAGAGCGGTACCGAAGGCGCAGAGCAGGCCGCCTTTCAACGCCAGCACGATGGGCGCCGGCAGGTTGAGCTCGGCCAGCAACAGCGCGTGGCGGCCGAGCAGGTAGCCGCCGCCGATGAAGATCAGCAGGCCCAGCAGGTTGCGCAGCGTCCGCCCGTTACCTTCGGCGATGCCATGGAGCAACGCCTTCATCGCTGCACCGCCAGGCTGCCGGCCAGCCATCTCGCATCGCGGGTAACATCAGGCCAGGGCTTGCGCATAGCGACGCGCGACCTCCCGCCAGTCGATCACGTTGTAGAAAGCGCCGATGTATTCCGGGCGGCGGTTCTGGTACTTCAGGTAATAGGCGTGCTCCCATACGTCCAGGCCGAGGATCGGCGTATTGCCGTTCATCAGCGGGCTGTCCTGGTTGCCGCTGCTCTCCACCAGCAAGCTGCCCCGGGGAGTCACGCTGAGCCAGGCCCAGCCGCTGCCGAAGCGGGTCAGCGCAGCCTTGGTGAACGCATCCTTGAACGCCTCGAAGCCCCCGAGCTGCTCATCGATGGCCCGCCCCAGGTCGCCATCGGGACGGCCACCGCCCTGGGGCGACATCACGGTCCAGAACAGCGAGTGGTTGGCATGCCCACCGCCATTGTTGACAACCGGGGTGCGCAGCTTCTCCGGCAGACCAGCCAGTTGCCGCAACAGGCTTTCCACCGGCTGCTCGGCATAGGGCGTGCCTTCCAGCGCGGCGTTCAGGTTGTTCACGTAGGTCTGGTGGTGCTTGCTGTGGTGGATCTCCATGGTCAGCGCATCGATGTGCGGTTCCAGGGCATCGTAGGCGTAGGGCAAGGGCGGCAAGGCGTGGGGCATGGAAACTCTCCGTCAGTGATAGCGAAGTGAGGGGGGCGGAGCAAGGAACTCGGGTCGGACCTCCGCGTTCGGCGGTCCCTTGAGCAGGCGCTCGGTACGCGGATAGGCACCGTGTTCGCCGATGAACGACAGCAATTCGACATAGGTGCGCCGGCTGTGATGCTGGGCCGCCTGGCGCAGGGCCAACGGCAGCTTCTGATCGGCGCTGACCCGCAACAGGCGCTCGTGGCAGGCGCAGAGGTATTCGGCGGTCTCCTCCGGTTGCTCCAGTTGCAGGTGCAAGTCGGCCAGGTTGTGATGGGAAATGACGAACGCCATCACCGCCTCGTCGGCGTCGCCCCAGCGTTCCAGCAGCACCTGGGCCAGGGCCAGGGCATGGAGGTAGTGCTCACGCGCATCGATCAATGCGCCGGTGACGAAACAGCGGTTGCCCTGTTCGATCGTTCGTTGCCAATGACGCATGGCCGTACCTCCAGTGGTGGGGCAGCCTCAGAGGCCACCAGCCGTGAGTTTTTCCGGATCCAGCAACACCTCCAGGCGCGCACGGTCCAGATCGGTGTTTTCCAGCGCCACATCGATGATCGGCCGTCCCTCGCGATAGGCCTGCTTGGCGATTTCCGCAGCCTTCTGGTAGCCGATGATCGGGTTCAGCGCAGTGACCAGGATCGGGTTGCGCGCCAACGCCTCGCTGAGCTTGCCCTGGTTGACCTTGAAGCTGGCGATGGCCTTGTCCGCCAGCAGCCGGCTGACGTTGGCCAGCAACTGGATACTGTGCAACAGGTTGTCCGCCACCAGCGGCAGCATCACGTTCAGTTCGAAGTTGCCCGATTGGCCGGCGACGGCAATGGCGGCGTCATTGCCGATCACCTGGGCGGCGACCATCGCGGTGGCCTCCGGGATCACCGGGTTGACCTTGCCGGGCATGATCGAGGAGCCTGGTTGCAGCGCTTCCAGCTCGATCTCGCCGAGCCCGGCAAGCGGCCCGGAGTTCATCCAGCGCAGGTCGTTGGCCAGCTTCATCAGGGTCACGGCCAGGGTTTTCAACTGGCCGGACGCAGCGACCGCGGTGTCCTGCGAACCGATCAGGGCGAAGAAGTCGTCGCCGGGGCGGAACGCCAACCCGGTCAGGTCGTTCAGCTCCTGGCTGAAACGCTCGGCGAACCGCGGATGGGCGTTGACCCCGGTGCCCACCGCGGTGCCGCCCTGTGCCAATTGCTGCAAGGCAGGAAGTACGCTCTCGATGTGCGCGCCGGCCTGTCGCACCTGCTGCGCCCAGCCACCGAGCACCTGGCTCATGCGTACCGGCATCGCATCCATCAGGTGGGTGCGGCCGGTCTTCACATAGGCATGCACTTCGCCGGCCTTGCGCTGGATGGTCTGCTCCAGGTGGCGCAGCGCCGGCAGAAGGCGTTCGCTGATCTCGAGGGCGGCACTGATGTGGATGGTCGAGGGAATGATGTCGTTGCTGCTCTGCCCGCAGTTCACATGGTCGTTCGGATTGACCTTGCCGCCCAGGCGACGACTGGCCAGGGTCGCCACCACTTCGTTGGCGTTCATGTTGGAACTGGTGCCGGAGCCGGTCTGGAACACATCCACCGGGAAATGCTGCATGAAATCCTCCTGCAGCAGTTGCAGGCAGGTCTCGGCGATCGCCTCGCCCATCGGTGCATCCAGTTGCTGCAGGGAGACGTTCGCCCGCGCCGCCGCGGCCTTGGCCAGCAGCAGGGCGCGGACGAAGGCCTGGGGCATGCGCTGGCCGCTGACCGGGAAGTTGTTCACCGCGCGCTGGGTCTGGGCGCCGTAGAGGGCGGTCGCCGGGACCGCCAGTTCGCCCATGCTGTCGCGTTCGATGCGGGTGTCAGTCATCTTGGTTTCCTTGTTGCGGGTGATCGAAGCTCATCGACGGCGCCAGGTCCTGCCTGGCCATTCGTACGGAGAGCTGGCGCAGCCGGCGCCGCTGGCTGCCGTTGGTGGTCAATCGCTGAAGTTCGCAGAGGGGCCGGTAGGCGTAGTCGAGGCAGAGGCTGCGCCAGTGCCAGGGCAATATCGGATCGCGACCGGTATCGAGCAGGAGGTTGTAGGCTTTCTCGAACAGCGGCCAGGCGGCCACACCTTCCCAACCGGCGAGATAGCGCGCCTCGCCGAGGTACTGGTCGAGCAGGCGCGGTTCGTCGGGATCGAGCGCGCAGCGGATCTGCGTGCCCAGCCAGTACCAGTGATCCAATGCTTGCGGGTCGTGCGCCTCGAAGGACATGGCAACCTCACCAGACGATAATGAGATTGATTATTGTTTTCTTCTTGGCAAAAGACAAGCATGGTCCCCATAGAGGCGGACAATCGAACAGGCGGAAACGAAAACGCCAGCGACGAGCGCTGGCGTTCTACAGTGGGAAACCCGGCCTCAGCGCCCGGCTACCATCATCGACTCGACCAGTACAGAACCGGTATGCAGGTTGCCGCGCCGTTCGATGTCCTTGCCGACCGCGACGATACGGCGGAACAGGTCGCGCAGGTTGGCGGCGATGGTGACTTCCTGGACCGGGAACTGGATCTCGCCGTTCTCGACCCAGTAGCCGGCGGCGCCGCGGGAATAATCGCCGGTCACCAGGTTGACGCCCTGCCCCATCAACTCGGTGACCAGCAGGCCACGCCCCATCCGGCGTATGAGAGCGGCCTGGTCCTCGTCGCCATGGCTGACGAACAGGTTATGCACGCCGCCGGCGTTGGCCGTGCTCGGCAGGCCGAGCTTGCGCCCGGAATAGGTGCCCAGGACATAGGACACCAGTTCGCCGTTCTCGACGAATGGCTTGGCGTAGGTCGCCAGGCCGTCGCTATCGAAGCTGGCGCTGCCGAGCGCGCCGACCAGGTGCGGCCGCTCGTCGATGCTCAGCCACTCGGGAAACAGGCGCTGGCCCAGCGCGCCTTCGAGGAAGGATGACTTGCGATACAGGCTGCCGCCTGAGATCGCCCCGAGGAAATGGCCGAACAGGCCAACAGCGATTTCCGGAGCGAACAGCACCGGCACTTCGGCGGTCTGCACCGGCCGCGCGCCCAGTCGGCTGGCGGCGCGCTCGGCGGCGCGCCGGCCGATCGACTCGGCGCTGGCCAAGGCCTCGCCACGGCGGTTGACGTCATACCAATAGTCACGCTGCATCTGTCCTTCGCCCTCGGCGATCATCACGCAGCTGAGGCTGTGCCGGGTGCTGGCGTAGCCACCGATGAAACCGTGGCTGTTACCGTATACCCGGCAGCCTTGGTGGGTATTCAGGGTGGTGCCGTCGGCCTTGGTCACCCGCTTGTCGGCGGCGAACGCCGCTGCCTCGCAAGCCAGGGCACGTTCCACGGCCTGCTCGGGACTCAGGCTCCATGGATGATAGAGGTCCAGCTCGGGCAACTCGCGGGCCATCAACGCGGCATCGGCGAGCCCGGCGCAGTCGTCCTCGGAGGTATGGCGGGCGATCGCCAATGCCGCCGCCACCGTCTCGCGGATGGCCGCCTCGCCGGTCGCCGAGGTGCTCGCCGAGCCCTTGCGCTGGCCTGCGTAGAGGGTGATGCCGAAACCTTGGTCACGGTTGAACTCGACGGTTTCCACCTCGCCCTGGCGCACGCTGGTGGACAGGCCCTGCTCCAGCGACACCGCCACTTCGCAGGCACTGGCGCCCTGGCGGCGGGCCTCGGCGATGATCTGCTCGACCTGCTCGCGAAGGTCCGGAAGCACGGAGGGACCGACTGCCGCGGCATGTAGACTCATCTGTTGACTCTCCTGTTGACGTGGCCGCCCACGCGGCCGGGCCGGACAAGCGGCCCCTGACTCGTTATCATGGCGGCGTTTTCCACTGGACCACCACCATGGCTGAATTTCACGACGACGACTCGCAATTCGAAGAGAAGAGCAAGTCGCAGATCAAACGCGAGCTGCATGCCCTGCAGGACCTCGGCGAGCGCCTGACCACCCTGCAACCGCAGTTGCTGGAGCGCCTGCCGCTCACCGACCCGCTGCGCAAGGCGCTGCTCGAGGCGCCCAAGCACAAGGCGCACATTGCCCGCAAACGGCATATCCAGTACATCGGCAAACTGATGCGCGACCAGGACGTAGACGCCATCGTCGCCCTCATCGACCAGGTGGACTCCTCCACCCGCCAGTACAACGAACGTTTCCATGCCCTCGAACGCTGGCGCGACCAGTTGATCGCCGGCGGCGACGCAGCGCTCGACACCTTCGTCGGAGAGTTCCCCGAGTGCGACCGCCAGCACCTGCGCGGCCTGGTCCGCCACGCCCAGCACGAGGCCGCGCACAACAAACCGCCGGCCGCCGCACGCAAAGTGTTCAAGTACATCCGCGAACTGGACGAAACCAGGCGCGGCCTGCGCTAGGTTTCGCCGCGCCGGCGCCCGGGCCATGCCTCAGGCGCCGGTGCCGCCGACGGTGATCGCATCGATCTTCAGGGTCGGCTGGCCGACGCCGACCGGCACCGACTGACCGTCCTTCCCGCAGGTTCCCACGCCACTGTCCAGGGCCAGGTCGTTACCGACCATGGACACCCGGCTCATCGCTTCCGGACCGTTGCCGATCAGGGTGGCGCCTTTCACCGGGGTGGTGATCCTGCCGTTCTCGATCAGGTAGGCCTCGCTGGTGGAGAACACGAACTTGCCGCTGGTGATATCGACCTGGCCACCGCCGAGGTTGGCGCAGTAGATACCCTTCTCCACCGAGGCGATGATTTCCTGCGGATCGCTCTCGCCGGCCAGCATGTAGGTGTTGGTCATGCGTGGCATCGGCAGGTGCGCGTAGGACTCGCGGCGGCCGTTACCGGTGCGCGCCACGCCCATCAGGCGGGCGTTGAGCTTGTCCTGCATGTAGCCCTTGAGCACGCCGTTCTCGATCAGCACGTTGCAGTTGCTCGGCGTGCCTTCGTCATCCACGCTCAGCGAGCCGCGACGCCCGGCCAGGGTGCCGTCGTCGACGATGGTGCACAGGCTCGAGGCGACCTTTTCGCCAACCCGGCCGCTGTAGGCGGAGCTGCCCTTGCGGTTGAAGTCGCCCTCCAGGCCGTGGCCGACCGCTTCGTGGAGCAGGACCCCGGACCAACCCGCACCCATCACCACCGGCAGGGTGCCGGCCGGCGCGGGAATCGCCTCGAGGTTGACCAGCGCCTGGCGCAGGGCCTCGCGGGCGTAGCCCATGGCGCGATCCTCCTGGAGGAAATAGCGATAGTCGGTGCGACCGCCGCCGCCGTGGCCGCCGCGTTCGCGTCGGCCGTTCTGTTCGACGATCACGCTGACGTTGAAACGCACCAGCGGACGAATGTCGGCGGCCAGCGAACCGTCGCTGGCCGCTACCAGGATCTGCTCCCAGACGCCGGCCATGCTCACCGTGACCTGCTGAATGCGGGGATCGAGCGCGCGGGTAGCGGCATCGATCTGCTTCAGCAACTCGACCTTCTCGGCGCGGCTGAGCACGTCCAGCGGGTTCTCGCCGGCGTACAGGCGAGCCGGCACCACGGCCTTGAACGCCTGCACGCTGCCGTTCTGTCCCGCACGGGAAATCGAACGGGCCGCCACCGCGGCCTGTTTCAACGCCTCGGCGGTGATCGCATTGCTATAGGCGAAGCCGGTCTTCTCGCCCGACTGTGCACGTACCCCGACACCCTGGTCGAGATTGAAGCTGCCTTCCTTGACGATGCCGTCCTCGAGCATCCACGACTCGGAGACCTGGCTCTGGAAATACAGGTCGGCGGCATCGATACCCGGGCCGTTCAGTTCATGAAGAATGCCGGGCAGGCTGTCCAACTCCAGACCACCGGGGGCCAGCAATTGCTGGCTGACGGATGACAACAACTCGCTCATATTCACTCCGTACGCGCCGGCCGCGGTTCGGCCGGCGGGAAAAATCGTCTGTGCGCCACCACCGGCATGCGCCGGCGGATATCCGCCTGTTCTGCGGCGTCGCGCGCCGCCAGCAGCACCGCTTCGCCCTGCGGCCGCTCGGCCAGGATCCGGCCCCAGGGATCGACGATGGCCGAATGGCCGAACGTCTCCCGGCCCCGTGGGTGAACGCCACCCTGTCCGGCCGCCAGCAGGTAGCACTGGGTCTCGATGGCGCGGGCGCGGACCAGCACCTGCCAGTGCGCCGCGCCGGTCACCGCGGTGAACGCCGACGGCGCCGTGATCAGCTCTGCGCCGGCCTCGCGCAGCGCGGTATAGAGTTCCGGAAAACGCAGGTCGTAGCAGACCGTCAGGCCGAGGCGACCGACCGGCGTATCCGCCACCACGATCTTCTGACCGAAAGCATAGTCGTCGGATTCACGATAGCGGCCCCGCGCATCGGCTACGTCCACATCGAACAGGTGCAGCTTGTCGTAACGGGCAACCCGTTCTCCATGCTCGTCGATCAGCAGCGAACAGGCATTCGCCTTCGCCTCGGGTTGCCCCTCCGGCGGCAGCGGCAGCGTTCCGGCGACTATCCACAACCTGAGGTCGCAAGCGGCGGAATTCAACCACGGCAGGATAGGCCCGTTCCCCCGCGCCTCGGCGCGCCCCAGCTCGGCCAGGTCGCGCCGGCCCATGGCGGCGAAGTTTTCCGGCAGCACGGCGAGCCGCGCCCCGCCCTCGGCGGCCTGTTCCAGCAGGCGACGGGCGGCGGCCAGGTTGGCCGTCACGTCGTCCTGGCTGACCATCTGGATCACGGCGATGGACATGGTTTCCTCCTCGCGGACGAAAGCGCCGCGTCGCGGCACCGGGCGCCGCTCAGCGGGGCTTCTCGAATGGCTTGTCGAAGCTGATCTTCGGATCCTGCCAGGGGCCCTTGACGCTGTATTGCACGCTGGCGAAGCGCGAGACCCGGTCGCCGAGCAGCTTGTCGACGACGAAGACCGCGCCGCCGACCGCCGGACCGCCGACTATCAGTGCCGCCAGGGTCAGGTTGTTGGTCAATGGCAAGGTCACCAGCAGCTTGGCGTCGATCCGATCGTGAGCCAGGTCCAGGGTACCGTTCAACTCCAGGTTGCTCGACGGCCCTTCCAGCTTCAGCGGCTCGCGGGTGACGTAGACGCCGTCGGTGGCGGAGAGAACCCCCTTCACCCGGTCATAGCTCAGTCCCTTGCCGAGGATGTCCGAGAAATCCAGGCGCAGCCGGCGGTTGATCGCATTGAAATTGAGCAGGCCAAACACTCGCAGCGCCTGGGCGCTGCCTTCGACCTCGACGAACTGCCCCTTGCGCAGCGATGCATCCATGCTGCCGCTGAAGCGCTTCAGGGCCATGTAGGCCGGCGATCCCGGCCACTGGCCGTTGATATCCATGCGGAAACGTTCGCTGGTGGCGCTCGGCGCAAAATTCCAGGCCTTGAGCACATCCGCCAGGTTCTTGCCCTCGATCCGGCCCTGATAGGTGCTGCGGGTATTGCCCGGACTGCCGTCCCAGCGCAGGCTGCCGTTGACGTGCAGGCCACGCAGGTCGAGGTCCAGGTCGTTGAACGCCACGCCGTTGCTGCCCGGCCGTACCTTCAGGCTCCAGGCGCCCAGCGGCTGGCCGCCGAGGGCGACCTGGCCGATCTTCACGTCTACCGCCGGCAGGCTGCGCGGATCGACGGCGGCCAGCGGGTCCGAATCCTCCACCTTGTTCTCGTCGGGAAGGGTCGACTTCGGCAGGTTCAGGCGGTCCAGATCGACCACGATCGGCGCGCCCCTGGCATCCGGCAGGACCAGGCGCCCCGATGCGAGGTCGCTGACCAGCACCAGTTGCCAGGCCCGCTCCTGGCGGGCCAGGTCGACGGTCAGGTTCTTCAGCTCCTGGCCGAAGCCCTTGAAGCTGTCGATCCGCAGGTCGGCGCCGCGCAGCAGACCCGCAGCGCTATTGGCGGCCTGGTCGCCGTTGCCGTAGCGCTTCAGGGTGGCCTGCCAGGCGTCCCAGTCCAGTTCCGCCAGACGCCCGCGCACCCGCAGCCCCTGTGCCGAGGGCAGCAACGCCGGGTCACCGCCCAGGCGCAGGGCGCCGCGTCCGTTCAGCGGCTTGTCCGCCGGGGCCGCATAGGCCAGGCTGGCGAGACCGTCGTAACGCGCCCAGTAACGCCGTTCGGCGCCATCCAGGGTCATCCGCCATTGGGTCGGCCGCGCCTGGGCGGCCGTCTTGCCGAACGGCGCCGGCAGGTCGACGACGGCGCCCTTGAGATCCGAATCGATCTGCAACTGGCTGTCCTTGCCATCCAGCAGCAGGTTGAGCTGGAACGGCAGGCGTCCCGAGACCGGCAACGGACGCTGGCCAGCGCCGAGCCAGTCGCTCAGCGACTTGACCGCCACCTGGCCGTTGAGCAGCAAGCGCGTGCGCGCATCGCCGCGCCCCTCGGCGACGATCCGCCCGCGTACCTCGCTGCCCAGCACCCGGGCCTGCACCGCCGGGGCGCTCAGGCCCTTGGCCAGGTCGAAACGGAAGTCGCCCTTCACTTCGCTCATATCCAGCTTCGGACTGGGCATCTTCAGGGTCGCGCCCACGGTGGAGAAATCCACGACCACCCCGGTCTTGCCGGCCTCGTCGTGGTCCAGCGGAATATCCAGCTTCAGGTGGCCCTGCAAGGGCCCATCGCCCTCCCAGCCGGCGAAGATCTTGCGGGTCGGGATCGGCGCTTCCTGGAGCAGCTTGATGCCGTCCTTCAGGTTACTGTCGACGGCCCCATCCACATACAGGTGCGGCGTCTGTCCCGGACGGCCGAGGGGAATGTCGACCTTGACGTCGCTGACCCGGGAATTCAGCAGATTCCCGCTGGAGGCCAGCACGCGGACTCCGGAATCCTCGACGAACACCTCGCCGACCGTTTTGCTCAAGGCGGGCCAGCCGGGCTGGTAGGCCAGCTCGCCGTCGCGGACCTTGAAGTAGAGGTTCATCACATGGGCTTCGGCCGCCGCGCCTCGGTTCAGCGAGCCCTGCCACTGGAAATAGCCCTGCTCGACATGGCCACCGCGGATCGCCGTCTTCAGCCAGTTCGCCAGGCTTTTGTTCATTCCCGGCAACTGGGTCGGCAGGTACTTGGCGGTGAAGCGAGCGTCGCCGTCGCTGAGGCCGACCTGGAGGTCCATGTAGTCTTCAGCGCCGGGATCGCGCATCAGGCGGATCAGCATGTCGCCGGCCAGGCTGCCCTCTTCGCCCTCGACCCGCATCAGGTGGCTGCCGAGGGTGAAGGCGCGGTCGTCCAGGCTCCAGAACATCCGCGTGCGGGCCTCGCGGTAGCGCCACGGCTCGGGAAACACCTTGGCCAGGTGCAGCATGAAATCCTGCGCCGACGCGTCGAGCTGGCCTCCGGCCAGGGTGCCGGTCAAGGTGCCGCTGACATTTTCCACTGCCGGGACCTCATGGAACGCCGAGATACCGACCTTTTCCAGGTTGGTCGCGTAGTTGACCCGCTCGGGCACCTCCCGCTGCGGCCAGAAATCGGCGTTCAGGTTGTGCAGGATGCCCTTCGGCTTCAGGCCCGCCACCCACTCCGCCGCCACGTCCGGCAGCGGCGCCAGCGCTTCTATCGCCGGCACCAGGGGCGTCAGGTCGACGCGGTCGGCCTGCAGCTTCCAGTGTGGCTCGTTGTTCTGCTGGTCGCGACGCAACAGCAACTCCACCTCGCCCCAGCGCTGCTCGCCGAAATTCGCCGCCAGGTCGCCGACCCGAACCTTCCAGCCCTGCGCTTCGCGATCGAAGAACAGGTTCATGCCCAGGTCGTTGATTTCCACCGGCTTGCGCGCGGCATACGACGCCTTCAACTGCGGCGCCAGCAGCCGTGCCACCAGCCGTTGCGCCTTGCCGTCGCGCCAGTCGAACCAGAAGTCGCCGCCGGCCTTGGCCCGGACGATCTTCCATTCCCGGGTCAGACCGGCCGGCAACCATTGCGCCCAGTCGCTCTGCGGCAGGCTGAGATAGAACCTGGCGCTGCTGCGCAGCCAGTCCCCGCTGTCGATCCGCCCTTCGGCGTGCAGCGCCAGGGGTTGGCCATCCGGCAGTTGCAGGCGGGCATCGAGACTCTGCCCACCGACCGATGAACTGCGCAGGGTCGCGCCGACCGCCCTGAGCGACAGCGCTGCGCTTCCCCGCGGCGCCACCTCCAGTTGGCTGTCCAGCAGCGAGATGCGTTGGGTCTGCAGCAGGAATTGCAGGAGTTTCCGGGGATCGCTGGGCTTGTCGCTGTGCGGCAGGCCATCCAGGCTCCACTGGCCATCCTCGCCTTCGCGCAGGGTCAGCCTGAGGCCCTCCAGCTCCAGGCTGCCGATCCGCACCTGGCGCGCCAGCAGGCTGCCGAGCAGGTCCGGCGCCAGCCGCACCCGCGCCAGGCGCAGACTCTGTTCGCCGTCGCCGACCTGGATGTCGCGCGCCACCACCAGAGGCTCGAAGCCGCGCCAGGAGCCCGTCAGCTCGGCAATCCGCACCGGTATGCCGAGCTGCTTGCCAGCTTCGTCCTCCAGCTGCTGGCGGTATTCGGCCACCAGCGGCACCAGTTGCCGGCCAAGGCTGACGTAAAGCGCCAGCAGCACCAGTACCAGGGCGCACAGACCCAGGACGATCCGTAGCAGTCGCGTTCCGAGGCTTCCCACATCCGCCATTTCAGCCATACGCCTCAGAGCAGGACCACGTCATATTGCTCCTGCGAGTACATCGCCTCGACCTGGAACTTGATGGTGCGGCCGATGAACGCCTCGAGATCGGCGACGTTACCCGACTCCTCGTCGAGCAGCCGGTCCACCACCTTCTGGTTGGCCAGCACCAGGTAGGAGTCGGCCTGGTAGGCACGCGCCTCGCGGAGGATCTCGCGGAAAATCTCGTAGCAGGTGGTTTCGGCGGTCTTCAGCATGCCGCGCCCCTGGCAGCAGGGGCACGGCTCGCAGAGGATCTGCACCAGGCTTTCGCGGGTGCGCTTGCGGGTCATCTGCACCAGGCCCAACTCGGTGATGCCGATGATGTTGGTCTTCGCGTGGTCGCGCTCCAGTTGCTTTTCCAGGGTGCGCAGGACCTGCCGGCGATGCTCCTCGTCCTCCATGTCGATGAAGTCGATGATGATGATCCCGCCCAGGTTGCGCAGGCGCAGCTGGCGGGCGATCGCGGTGGCCGCCTCGAGGTTGGTCTTGAAGATGGTTTCCTCGAGGTTGCGATGGCCGACGAAGGCGCCGGTGTTCACGTCGATGGTGGTCATCGCCTCGGTCGGATCTACGATCAGGTAGCCGCCGGACTTCAGCAGCACCTTGCGCTCCAGGGCTTTCTGGATTTCGTCCTCGACGCCGTAGAGATCGAAGATCGGTCGCTCGCCCGGGTAATGTTCGAGGCGGTCGGAAATCTCCGGCATCAATTCTTCGACGAAGGAAGTGATCTTCTGGAAGTTCTCTCGCGAGTCGATGCGGATCTTCTCGATCCGCGGGTTCACCAGGTCGCGCAGGGTGCGGATCGCCAGGGACAGGTCTTCGTAGATCACCGAAGGCGCGCCGACGGTCTGGATCTGCGCGGCGATCTGGTCCCATAGCCGGCGAAGGTAGCGGATGTCGGCGAGAATCTCGTCCTCGCCCGCACCTTCCGCGGCGGTGCGCAGGATGAAGCCGCCCTGCCCCTCGATGCCTTCCGCCGCCACGCAGTCGGCCACCACCTTCTTCAGGCGCTCGCGCTCGACTTCGTCCTCGATCCGCAGGGATATCCCGACATGACTGGTGCGCGGCATGTACACCAGATAGCGCGAAGGAATCGACAGGTGGGTGGTCAGCCGTGCGCCCTTGGTGCCGATCGGATCCTTGGTCACCTGCACCACCAGCGCCTGCCCCTCATGGACCAGGGCACTGATGCTTTCCACGGCACTGCCTTCGCGATTGGATATCTCGGCGGCATGGATGAACGCGGCACGTTCCAGGCCGATGTCGACGAACGCCGCCTGCATTCCCGGCAGTACCCGTACCACCCGCCCCTTGTAGATATTGCCGACGATGCCGCGCCGCTGGGTGCGTTCGACATGCACTTCCTGCAGGACGCCGTTTTCCACCACCGCCACGCGCGACTCCATCGGCGTGATATTGATCAGGATCTCTTCGCTCATGCGTCCACTGTCCTTATTTCGGCGCGTTAGGCGTTACGGCGGGTTGCCACCCACGGGCTGCCAGCAAGGGATGCCGAATTCCCTCAACAGTTCCGCAGTTTCACACAAAGGCAGCCCGACCACCGCACTGTAACTGCCTTCGATGCGGCTGACGAATATCGCCCCGAGGCCCTGGATCGCATATCCGCCCGCCTTGTCCGCCGGCTCGCCGCTCTGCCAGTAGCGCAGCGCTTCTTCCGGGGCGACCTGGCGGAAGCGCACCCGGCACTCCACCACCCGCGCCTCGACGCCGCCAGCGGCGGCCAGGGCCACGGCGGTGAGAACCTGGTGTTCGCGCCCGGACAGTGCAGCCAGCATGGCCAGCCCATCGGCCTGGTCCACGGGCTTGCCGAGAATTCGCCCGTCGATCACCACCGAGGTATCCGCGCCCAGGACACAACCGTCCTCGCCGCGCCCTTCCAGCATAGCCAGCCCGGCGGCCGCCTTGCCGCGCGCCAGGCGCTCGACGTAGGCGGCGGGCGCTTCGTTCGGCAAGGGGGACTCGTCGATAGCGGTGGCGAGCACGGACAGCGGAACGCCGATCTGGGTCAGCAGTTCACGGCGACGGGGCGAGGCGGAGGCGAGATACAGCGACGGCATGGAGGCTCCCGGGAAACGCGTCGGGCGATGCGCCGATCACCCGTTTCGAAGAATGACGATATCCGCCGCAGCATAGCTGCGAAGCGGACCTACCTCACGTTGAGACGCAGGCGGACAAACTGCAGCAGGGCGTACACCCAGGGCCAGAGCAGCGCGCTGACCAGGGCCGGGAGCAGGAAGGTCAGGGTCGGCGGGCGATTGCCGGTCAGGGCGTTGAGCCAGAGCTGGAGCAGCTGCGCCAGGCCGTAGACCACCACCAGCACCAGGCACTGCTGCCAGGCCGGGAACATGCGCAGGCGCTGGTGCAGGGACAGCACGAGGAAGGTGATCAGGCCGAGGATCAGCGCGTTCTGCCCGAGCAGGTTGCCATAGAGCACGTCCTGGGCCAGGCCGAGCAGCCAGGCGGTGACCATCCCGACGCGCTCGGGCAGCAGCAACACCCAGTAGGTCAGCAGCATCGCCAGCCACAGCGGGCGGCCGATCTCGGTGAAGGTCGGCATCGGCGCTACGGCCAGTACCAGCCCGACCAGCAGGCTCAGCCAGATCACCCAGACATTGTTCGAACCCTGGGTCGCGCGAGCCATCAGCGGCGCCCCCCGTTGGCCGCCGGAGCGGCAGGCTGCCCGGGAGTTGGCGCGGGCGTGGCGGCGGGCTGCTGCGCAGCGCCCTGGGCTGCCGGGGTGGCCGGCGACGGCGCGGCGGCCGGTTGCGCGGCAGGCTGGGGCGCCTGGGCGCCGGCGGCGGCTTTCTTGTCCGCCTCCTCCTGGGCCTCGGCGGCGTCGTTGGCGCGCTGTTCCGGGGTGCGGCTGTCGCTGAACACCAGCAGCACGTAGCGGCTACGGTTCATCTTCGCGGTCGGCACCGCGCGCACCACGGCGAACGGCTGGCCGGAATCGTGGATCACTTCCTTGACCGTGGCCACCGGATAGCCGGCGGGGAAGCGTTGCCCCAGGCCGGAGCTGACCAGTAGGTCGCCTTCCTTGATGTCGGCGGTGTCGGCGACGTAGCGCAACTCCAGGCGCTCGGGATTGCCGGTGCCGACGGCAATGGCGCGCAGGCCGTTGCGATTGACCTGCACCGGGATACTGTGGGTGGTGTCGGTGAGCAGCAGGACCCGCGCGGTATAGGGCATCACCTCGACCACCTGGCCCATCAGGCCGCTGGCATCGAGCACCGGCTGGCCGACGAAGACACCGTCGTTCTCGCCCTTGTCGATCATGATGCGTTGGGTGAAGGGGTTCGGGTCGACGCCGATCAGCTCGCTGACCAGTACCTTGTCGTCGACCAGCGCGGCGGAATTGAGCAGCTCGCGCAAGCGCACGTTCTGCTCGGTGAGCGCGGCGAGCTTCTGCACCCGGCGCTGCATCAGCAGGGACTCGGCCTTGAGGCGTTCGTTCTCGGCGATCAGCTCGCTACGGCTGCTGAACTGGTCGCGCACGCCTTCCCAGGCGCGTACTGGCATTTCCGCCAGGCCGTAGAAAGGCGTGAGCACCATCCCCAGCTTGCTGCGGACGGGCTCCAGATAGTCGAACCGGGCGTCCACCACCATCAGGCTGACCGACAGCACGGCCAGCACCAACAGGCGAACGCCCAGCGACGGGCCTTTGGAGAATAGCGGTTTGATGATCCGCTCCTAGGCGACGATGCTCGCCACCTTACTCGGTGGAGAGCAGGTCCATGGAGTGGCGGTCCATCATCTCCAGCGCGCGGCCACCGCCGCGAGCCACACAGGTCAGCGGCTCCTCGGCGACGATCACCGGCAGGCCGGTTTCCTGTGCCAGCAGCTTGTCCAGGTCGCGCAGCAGCGCGCCACCGCCGGTCAACACCAGGCCGCGCTCGGCGATATCCGAGGCCAGCTCCGGCGGCGACTGCTCGAGGGCGCTCTTGACCGCCTGGACGATGGTCGCCAGGGACTCCTGCAGGGCCTCGAGGACCTCGTTGGAGTTCAGGGTGAAGCTGCGCGGTACGCCTTCGGCCAGGTTGCGGCCGCGGACGTCGACTTCGCGAACGTCGCCGCCCGGGAAGGCGGTGCCGATCTCCTGCTTGATGCGCTCGGCGGTGGATTCGCCGATCAGGCTGCCGTAGTTGCGGCGCACGTAGGTGACGATGGCTTCGTCGAAGCGGTCGCCGCCGACGCGGACGGATTCGGCGTAGACCACGCCGTTGAGGGAAATCAGGGCGATCTCGGTAGTGCCGCCGCCGATGTCTACGACCATCGAGCCGCGGGCCTCTTCGACCGGCAGGCCGGCGCCGATGGCGGCAGCCATCGGCTCTTCGATCAGGAACACCTCGCGGGCACCGGCGCCCAGGGCGGATTCGCGGATGGCCCGGCGCTCGACCTGGGTGGACTTGCACGGTACGCAGATCAGCACGCGCGGGCTGGGCTGCAGGAAGCTGTTCTCGTGAACCTTGTTGATGAAGTACTGCAGCATCTTCTCGCAGACGCTGAAATCCGCGATCACGCCGTCTTTCATCGGACGGATGGCGGCGATGTTGCCCGGGGTACGGCCGAGCATGCGCTTGGCCTCGGTGCCCACGGCGACGACGCTCTTCTGGCTGCCATGGCTGCGAATGGCGACCACGGACGGTTCGTTCAGGACGATGCCGCGCTCGCGCACATAAATAAGGGTATTGGCAGTACCCAGGTCGATCGACAGATCGCTGGAAAACATGCCACGCAATTTTTTGAACATGGGAAAGAAACCCTAGGCGAAGCGTGGGTGAAAAATACGCGGGTAAAAAAGTGCGGCAAACTCTAACAACGACGGGGATTTTGGGCAAGGCGGGCAATATGCTAAATTGCAGGCTTTTCCCGGCCCCACGAGGCCCGTCCAGGCGGAATTAGACCGCCGACCGCGGCATCCGTTCCCTGCCTTATATAACGCATGGCGCCCCGCCGCCCTTCCAAGGCCGCTTTTGCTGGAGACTCCCGATGGCGCTTGAACGCTCCGACGTGGAAAAAATCGCCCATCTCGCCCGCCTGGGCCTGAGCGAGGCCGATCTTCCGCGCACCACCGAGACCCTGAACAACATCCTCGGCCTGATCGACCAGATGCAGGCGGTCGACACCAGCGGTGTCGAACCGCTCGCCCACCCGCTGGAAGCCACCCAGCGCCTGCGCCCGGACGCGGTCACCGAGACCGATCACCGCGACGCCTACCAGGCCATCGCCCCCGCCGTGGAAGAAGGTCTGTACCTGGTTCCGAAAGTCATCGAGTAATAAGGACGCGGACACATGCTGCATCAATTGACCCTCGCCGAGATCGCCCGCGCCCTCGCCGACAAGCAATTTTCCGCCGAAGAGCTGACCCGCACCCTGCTCGGTCGCATCCGGCAGCTGGATCCCCAGCTCAACAGTTTCATCAGCATCACCGACGACCTGGCCATCGCCCAGGCCAAGGCAGCCGACGAACGGCGCGCCAACGGCGAGCACGGCGCCCTGCTCGGCGCGCCGATCGCCCACAAGGACCTGTTCTGCACCCAGGGCGTACGCACCAGCTGCGGTTCGAAGATGCTCGACAACTTCGTCTCGCCCTACGACGCCACCGTGGTCGAGAAGCTCGCCGCCGCCGGCACCGTTACCCTCGGCAAGCTGAACATGGACGAATTCGCCATGGGCTCGTCGAACCAGTCCAGCCACTACGGCGCGGTGAAGAACCCCTGGAGCCTCGACCGCGTGCCGGGCGGCTCCTCCGGCGGTTCCGCCGCGGCAGTCGCCGCGCGCCTGCTGCCGGCCGCCACCGGCACCGATACCGGCGGCTCGATCCGCCAGCCGGCGGCGCTGACCAACCTCACCGGGATCAAGCCAACCTACGGCCGGGTTTCCCGCTGGGGCATGATCGCCTACGCCTCCAGCCTCGACCAGGGCGGCCCGCTGGCGCGCACCGCCGAGGACTGCGCGCTGATGCTGGGGGTGATGGCCGGATTCGATCCGAAGGACTCGACCAGCGTCGAACAGCCGGTGGACGACTACCTGGCCGCCCTGCAGAAGCCGCTGAGCGGCCTGCGCATCGGCCTGCCGCGGGAATACTTCGGCGCCGGCCTCGACAGCCGCATCGCCGACGCGGTGCTGGCCGTGGTCGAGGAGCTGAAGACGCTCGGCGCCACGGTGAAGGACATTTCCCTGCCGAACATGCAGCACGCCATCCCGGCCTACTACGTGATCGCGCCGGCCGAGGCGTCCTCCAACCTGTCGCGCTTCGACGGCGTGCGCTATGGCTATCGTTGCGACGCCCCGCAGAACCTGGAAGACCTGTACAAGCGCTCGCGCGCGGAAGGCTTCGGCAGCGAAGTGAAGAACCGCATCATGGTCGGCACCTACGCACTCTCGGCCGGCTACTACGATGCCTATTACCTGCAGGCTCAGAAGATTCGCCGGCTGATCAAGAACGACTTCGTCAGCGCCTTTGCCGAAGTGGACGTGATCCTCGGCCCGACCACGCCGAACCCGGCCTGGAAGATCGGCGAGAAGAACGACGACCCGGTTTCCCAGTACCTGGAAGACATCTACACCATCACCGCCAACCTCGCCGGCCTGCCGGGGCTGTCCATGCCCGCCGGCTTCGTCGACGGCCTGCCGGTGGGTGTCCAGTTGCTCGCGCCCTACTTCCAGGAAGGCCGCCTGCTCAACGTCGCGCACCAGTACCAGCAGGTCAGCGACTGGCACACCCGCACCCCGGCCGGCTTCTAAGCCATGGCAACGCCACGCAGTCCCCTCCCCTCTCCCGGCGCGGAGAGGGCGACCCGCAGGGTCGGCAGCGGGACTGCGCAGGCACAGAAGGATTGAGGAACACCACATGCAATGGGAAACCGTGATCGGGCTGGAAATCCACGCACAGCTCGCCACCCAATCGAAGATCTTCTCCGGCAGCTCGACCGCCTTCGGCGCCGCGCCGAATACCCAAGCCAGCCTGGTCGACCTGGCCATGCCGGGCACCCTGCCGGTGCTCAACGAGGAGGCCGTACGCATGGCCTGCCTGTTCGGCCTGGCGATCGACGCACGGATCGACCGGCAGAACGTGTTCGCCCGCAAGAACTACTTCTACCCCGACCTGCCGAAGGGCTACCAGACCAGCCAGATGGACCACCCCATCGTCGGCAAGGGCCATCTCGACATCACCCTGGAAGACGGCACCACCAAGCGCATCGGCATCACCCGCGCGCACCTGGAGGAGGACGCCGGCAAGAGCCTGCACGAAGACTTCCAGGGCATGAGCGGCATCGACCTGAACCGCGCCGGCACGCCGCTGCTGGAGATCGTTTCCGAGCCGGACATCCGCAGCGCCAAGGAAGCCGTGGCCTACGTCAAGGCGATCCACGCCCTGGTGCGCTACCTGGGCATCTGCGACGGCAACATGGCCGAGGGCTCGCTGCGCTGCGACTGCAACGTCTCGGTGCGACCGAAGGGCCAGGCCGAATTCGGCACCCGCGCCGAGATCAAGAACGTCAACTCCTTCCGCTTCATCGAGAAGGCGATCAACCATGAGATCCAGCGCCAGATCGAGCTGATCGAGGACGGCGGCAAGGTGGTCCAGGAAACCCGCCTGTACGACCCGAACAAGGACGAGACCCGCTCCATGCGCGGCAAGGAAGAAGCCAACGACTACCGTTACTTCCCCTGCCCCGACCTGCTGCCGGTGGTCATCGAGCCCGAGTACCTGGCGAAGCTGCGCGAGCAACTGCCGGAACTGCCGGTGCAGAAGCGCGAACGCTTCGAGAGCCAGTACGGCCTGTCCGCCTACGATGCCAGCGTGCTGTCCGCCAGCCGCGAGATGGCCGACTACTTCGAGAAGGTCCAGGGCATCTGCGGCGACGCCAAGCTCGCGGCCAACTGGGTGATGGTCGAGCTGGGCAGCCTGCTCAACAAGGACGGCCTGGAGATCGAGCAGTCTCCGGTGTCCGCCGAGCAACTGGGCGGCATGATCCTGCGCATCAAGGACAACACCATCTCCGGCAAGATCGCCAAGATGGTCTTCGAAGCCATGGCCAACGGCGAGGGTTCCGCCGACCAGATCATCGAGGCCAAGGGCCTGAAGCAGGTCACCGACAGTGGCGCCATCGAGAAGATGCTCGACGAGGTGCTGGCGGCCAACACCGAGCAGGTCGAGCAGTACCGCGCCGCCGACGAGGCCAAGCGCGGCAAGATGTTCGGCTTCTTCGTCGGCCAGGCGATGAAGGCCTCGAAAGGCAAGGCCAACCCGCAGCAGGTGAACGAGTTGCTGAAGAAAAAGCTCGAAGCGTGAGTCAAAGCCAGACGCCGGGTTCGCCCGGCGTCTTCTTGTCCGCCAGGAGCCTGTTGTCCATGCCCACCCCATCCGCCGCCGCGCGCCTCGCCCTCGCCGTCCTGCCCCTGTTCCTCGCCGGCTGCTCCAGCCTCGCCGGCAGCGGTTCCGCGGATACCGGCGAAGCCTCCTACTACGGCAGCCGCCACGCAGGCCTGCGTACCGCCAGCGGCGAGCGCTACAACCCCAACGCAATGACCGCTGCCCACCGCACGTTGCCGTTCGGTACCCGCGTGCGGGTAACCAACCTCGACAACCGCCGCAGCGTAGTGGTGCGGATCAACGATCGCGGGCCGTTCCGCCGCGGACGGATCATCGATGTATCGCGCAAGGCCGCCGAAGGCCTGGGTATGATCCGCAGCGGCGTGGCGCCGGTTCGGATAGAGTCGCTGGATTGAGCCACCTTCTACCCACGACAGGAACCTTCCGATGAGCGAACAAGGCAAGACCGGCCTGGAGATCCGACGTGAAGTCATGGGCGACGCCTTCGTCGAGCGCGCCATGGGCAACGCCACCGCCTTCACCCAGCCGTTGCAGGACTTCGTCAACGAACATGCCTGGGGCTCGGTCTGGGCCCGCGATACGCTGCCGCGCAAGACCCGCAGCCTGATCACCCTGGCCGCCCTGACCGCCCTGAAATGCCCGCAGGAGCTCAAGGGGCACGTGCGCGGCGCGCTGAACAACGGCTGCACGGTGGAGGAAATCCGCGAAGCGCTGCTGCACTGCGCGGTCTATGCCGGGGTGCCGGCGGCGATCGATGCGTTCCGTGCGGCGCAGGAAGCGATCGATACCTGGCAGGACGAACAGCCCGCCTGAGCCCAGGAGCCATTCGCAGCGGCATGAGCGCCGCCGTCATGCCACGCGGTTGGTAACGCCGATGCCTGAGCGACGGCGAATAACGCCAGGGGCGTTATCCGCCCTACGGGACCGAGCGCAGGCGCCTACGGATAACTGAAGCGCTTCACCAGCGTCAGCTCGCCAGGCTTGCGCATCGGCACCAGGAAGGTTTCCTGTTTCTCGTTCGGCGTGCCCTCTTCGGTGACCAGGGTGATGCGCGCCGTGGTCAGGTCCTGGGCGGCCTGTTCGGCGCCATCCTCGCTGCTGCCGTAGCCACCGCCGAAGTAGTTGACGTAGACCAGGTAGGGCCCCTTCTGCGGCGTCGGCGTGGCGATGATTTCCGGTCCGTAGCCGGTGGTGACGTCGACATCCAGGGTCGCGCCGTTGGCCAGCGAACGGTTGCCGTACCAGACATGGTCGCCGTCCGGGGTCACCAGGTGCAGATCGAGGTCGGTGTTGTCGCTGTCCCAGGACAGCAGCACGCGCAGCTTGGCCGGCACTTCCCCGCCGCCGCCACCGTGATAGAACTGGACCCGTCGCGACTGCCCGGCGGCGTTGCGCACCTCGACGCTGTTGCTGCCGGACGGGAAGGCGAACGGGCGATCGAAGCTGCCATCGGCATCCACCTTCAGCGGCATGCTCACACCGTTCACCACCAGCGTCGCCGGACGATCCTTGGGTTGGGCCTCGATCGCGCCGCGAATGCGCGCGGTGGTCGCCTGGTCGGCGGCGACGTTGACCGAGGACGCCGGGTAGTTCACCACCTGCCGGTAATTGGCGGCGGAACCGTCGCCGGCGCGCCAGCCGGAGACCGGCGTATCCAGTTTCACGGGGTTGTCCGCCCAGGCGACGAGGGGAAGGCAACTGAGCAGGGCGGCAAGGGACATTCGGTTCATGGAGTCATTCCAGTAGCAGGCGCCGGGCCAGGCTTTCGACATAGTTTTCGTCCTGGCCGCTGGGATGGGCGCGGAAGGCCAGGTGCAGGTATTCGTGGGTAAGGTCCAGGCGTTCCTGTAGGGAATACAGGCCGCGGACGAAGATGCGTTCGCGCTCGCGATCGACATAGGGCCGCCCGGAAGCCAGGCGGCACACGGAAAAACTCGGAATCTCCTCGTAGCCGGGCTCGCGGTCGAGGCGCTCGCGCCACTGCCGGCGCTGCTTGCGCAGCCAGTCTTCGGCAGCCGGCAACGGCTGGCAGGCGGCCACCGGGTTGTCCCAGCGGCTCAGGCTGCTGCGCGGGAAAGCCTGGGCGAGGATGCTGTCGTAGCCCAGTCCCTGCCCGGCTTGCTCCACCGCGTGCTTCCAGGACAGGCGCGCCGGGCCTGGCTGGTCGGAGTGATAGTTGACGGTCGCCCCGGCCAGCACCAGGTCGGCGCTCCAGGCGGCGATCCGCCGCGTCGGCGCGCTGGCCGGGCGCGGCGCCACGCGCTGGCGCTGGCTGCTGTCATCGATGGCCAGGCACTCGCCGCGCGGCGCGGCGTTTTGCAACAGATAGGTGCGAATGGTCACCGCCAGCGCGCGAGCGGCTTCCTTCGGCTGCGCCGAGGCTTCGCGCTCCAGCACCCGCGCCACGTACTCTTCGCGCGAAACCCGCGCGACCAGGCGCGGCACGCCATCCACCCGTTGCAGGAAGAGGTCGCCGGCGCTGGCGATGTCCAGGCGATTGCCGTTGGCGAAGAGCACTTGCTGCGGACCATTCAGCAGGCCTTCGGAGGCCGGGTGGCCGGCGGGATCGCTGACCGAACGCAGCGGATAGCGGCTGAACAGGTTCACTTCCACGCAACGGCCCGGATCGGCCGGCCACGGACTCGGCAGGAAGCGCCCGAGCACCTCGGCGTAGCGGTCCAGGATCACCTTGCTGGTTCCCGGGCCGCCGAGCCAGAGCGGCGTTCCATCGACCAGCCAGCCGGCGAAACCGCCCTGGCGCGCCTGCGGGTCATGGTCGTCGAGCCAGCTCCAGGTCTTCACCCGCAGGCGGCCGCCAAGGCTGGCCACGGCATGGCCATCGTCGGCCTGCAACGCCACGTCGAGCAGTACCCGCCGCGCCTCGCCCTGGGCCGGCAGTTGCTGCAACTGTTCCAGAAGCTCCTTAACCGGCACCCGCGTCTGCGGTTGCAGCCGTTCCAGGTCGAGCAACCAGGCCGGTGCCTGGCGCGCCTGCCAGTAGTCGCGCCAGGCCTCCGGCCGCAAGGCGAGGCGCTGCGGCTCGAAATACAGCCCGCAGGAGCGCACCAGGGCGCGGTCACGACCGATCGTCTGGCCATTCTCGCAGCAGTAGACCTCCTCGCGGCTGCGCCCCTGGCAGGCATAGGGCGGCTCGGCCTGGCCAGTGTCGCTCAGCCAGGCGAAGACGAACAGTTTCCACAAGCTGCCCAGCGGAGCCTGCAAATCGGCCGGCAACGGCCGGCGCTCGAGCACCCGCTGGCGATCCAGGCTCACCAGTTCGTAGCCCTGGGTCGTGCGCCAGGCCAGCTGGACCGGCGCCTCCGCTGCGCGAAGCAGCAACGGCACGGCGCACAGCAGGACCAGCCAGGCGCGCAACGCAATCACTCGACCTTGACCTTGGCCAGCGCCGGCTTGGCTTCCAGGGCCTGCTGTTCCGGCGCGTAGAGACGCAGGTAGCGGGCCGGTGGCAGGTTGAAGCTGCCTTTCTGGGAGAAACGCACCAGGTGACGGAAACGCTGCTCGCCACTCAGGCTGTCCACCGGCACCCCATAGAACAGATCGCCCGGTTCGTTGCGCGCGCGCTCCAGGGTGGTCGCCTCGTCGCCAGCCAGGCCGCTGATCTTGATGCCCCAGGTGGTGCGCTCGACATCCGCGCCGGGCGGCAGCGGCAGTTCCAGCATGCCGTAGCGTAGAGCGGTGTCTTCCGGAACGTTCAGGGTCACTTCGTCGAGATACAGTTCGTCGCTGGAAAGCGGCTTGTCGCCGACCTCCTCGACCTTGAACTCGAACGCCTCCTCTCCGGGTACCAGGCGCAGCAGACGACGGCTGATCTGCACCGGCAGTTGCCCGCTCGGCGCCTGGGCGCTGCGGTAGCTGAGCGCAACCGGCAACGGGCGGGCCGGCGCCTCGTCCAGGTCGACCCAGCTCGGAATGCCGCGGCCGCGCCATTGCCAGTAGGTTTCGCCGGTGGCGCCGCGCTGCGCCTGCCAGTCCTTCGGCGGCTGCGGCAGCTTGCCCTGCGGCGCCTGGGCCAAGGCACCCTGCAGCCAGGTCAGGGCCAGGGCGCGTTCCAGGGTCGATTGCGCCGGCGCCAGGCGTTGCAGCAGAGCGCTGGCCTGCTGGCCGTCCACGGCCGAGCGAGAGGCCAGCAAGGCATCGGTGAACGGCCAGCCGGCCTCACGCAGGCGTTGCGTCGCCGTCTCGGCCTGCGCGGCCAGCGGCGCGGGCACCGCGACCCGCAGTTGCCGTGCAAGGTCCACCGCCAGCACTCGCGCCGCGGCCAGGCCGACGGGCGAGTCCGGGTCGCCCAGCACCAGGCCGTCGTCGGCCTCGAGCGGCTCCGCACGCGCCTGCCCTTCGCCGGCGCTGGACAGATCGTTGAGCAGGCCGCCGAGCAGGGTGTTCACCGGCAACTGCATGTCGCGGGCGAAAGCCAGGATCAGCGCTCGCTGCAGCAGCGGGGTCTGCGTCGCCTGCTTGGCGTAGGGCTCGAGGATGCGCTGCCAGTGTTCGGCGGGCAGTTGGATCTCCAGTGCGCGGCTGGCGTACCAGTCGGCGTAGTAGGCGTAGGCGGTGAGGAAAGCGTCGCCATCGACGTCGCCGCCCCACCAGGCGAACCAGGCGTCCGGGCCGGCCATTTGCACCAGGCGCAGGCGACTGTTCTGCATGATCAGGCGCAGGCGGTCGCGAATCCGCGGCTCGCCGCCGGCCAGCGCCGGATAGGCGATGCTCAGCGGCAGCAGTTGGCTGGCGGTCTGCTCGACGCCGCCGTAGGGATACTCCAGCAGATCATCGAGATTGCCCAGGTAGGCCGCGGCCGGGCCATCGGCCAGGCGCAGGCGTACGTCGCGGGCGTCCGCCGGCAATTGCAGCGGGTTGCTCGCCGCCGCCAGGCTGAGGTTCTGCGCCTGCTCCACCTGCCAGCCGTCGGCCAGCAGGTTGAAGCGCACCGCCAGGCGGTCGCGGACCTGCCCGTCCTGGCGCAGCTCGGCGCTCCAGTCGCCATCGCTGAGCGGCTGTTGCGCCAGCGGAATGTAGTTGACTCCCTTGGCCAGCTCCAGGGTCTGGCTGCGCTGGCTGCCAGGCGGCCCGCTGAGCAGCTCGGCCTTGACCGGCTGTTCGCCCTGGTTGAAGACGAACAGGCCGAGGTCGGGCTGGTCACCCTGGCGGAAGCGGGTCGGCCCACTCCACTTCAGGTACAGCGGCTTCTCCGAGCGAAGGAACTGCTTCTTCTGGCCGACCTGGCCGTTGTCGTCGATGGCCCGTGCGGTGATCCGCCAGCGGGTCAGCGAGTCGGGCATGCGGAAGCTGAAGCTGGCCTTGCCCTGGGCGTCGGTGACCAGCTCCGGCTGCCAGGCGGCGGTGTCGACATCCTCGCGGCGTGGCCGCTCCAGTACCTTGACGCCGCGCTCGCTGCGGTTCGCCCGTCCGGGTACGCTGGTGCTGCCGGGCAACGCCACGTCGTAGCTGATGAAGGCCAGGCTGGCGCTGGTGCGTACGTTGTTGCGCCGTGGATGGTAGAAGAACTGGTCGATGCCGGGGGCGATCTCCGCCTGCAGGGCATAGACCATCTCATCCACCACGCTGACGGTCAGGTGGCTGGAAACCGGTTTGCCGGCGAAGCGCGTGGCCAGGGTCACGGTCACCGTCTCGCCCGGTTCGTAGCGCTCCTTGTCGGTGGCGATGTCGATCTCCACCTGGGGCATGCCGACCTTGATCCCGGCGTTCTGGAAGCTGTAGTCGCCGCCCTTGGTGTAGAGCACCGAGAAGGTCAGGTTCGGCGAGAACTCCTCGCGCACCGGGATCCGCACGCGGTACTGGGTCGGATTGAGCTTTTCCAGGCGCAGCCAGTCGGCGCCCTTGGACAGCAGGGCGGTGGCCTCGACCTTGTCGCGCTCCAGGGACAACAGTGCATCCTCCACCGGCTCGGGGAAGGTGATCAGTGCGGAGGCTTCCTCGCCCGTGCGGTACTCGGGCTTGTCGAACACCACCTCGACGGTGCCCGGCACCGACTTCACGCCCTCGCCGCTCACCGAGTGGCCGGTGGCGCCAAGGAGCTGGCCCTTGTCGTCGCGCAGCTCCACGGAATAGGTACCGGGGCGCTCGAAGGTCAGCGCGAAGCGGCCGTCGGCGACCGGACCGCTGTCGGTGGCGCGGTCCTCCAGGCGGATCCACTGGTAGCTGCTCGGCTTGAGCGGAGTCGGCTGTTCGCTGGCATAGCTGAACCCGACCTTCTCGCCGGCGGCGCTGAAGCGCTGCGGCGCGCTCAGGCGGTAGCGCGCGGCACCGCGCTCGATGAGGATCTCCTTGCTGGTCTTGACCCGGTAGGCGGCGCCGTCGCTGGCGAAGATGGTCAGCATGTAGCGACTGGGTTTCTCGGCCGCCGGCAATTCGATGGCGGCACGGCCCTTGCCGTCGGTGGTCAGTTCGGTGCTGCTCAGTTCCACCGGGAACTGGCCGAGATACTGCAGTTCGTTGTCCACCATCGACAACTGCTGGGCGCGCAGGCTCAGTTGCAGGCGCGCGTTGGCCACCGGCTTGCCGTCCGGATAGAGCAGGACGATCTCGCCCTTCACCGGCTCGGCGGTCTTGAAGTCCGGCTTGGCCAGGTCAAGGGCGACTTCGAAGTGCGGCTTGATGTATTCGGCGACGCGGAAGGCGCTGCTGTAGGTCTGCCCGCGGTAGTCGAAGCGCAACTCGTAGCCGCCGGCGACGGCGTTCTCCGGCAGTTGGAAGCGGCCATTGGCGCCGCTCTTCGCGTCGAAGCGGAGGTCCAGGCTTTGCAATACCGTGCCGCTGGCGTCGATCACGCTCAGGCGCACCGGCGCGCTGGCGGCGGCCTGGGATTGACGGGCGTCCTTGAACTCGCGGCCGACCATCTTCAACGAGACCCAGTCGCCCGGCCGGTACAGCGGACGGTCGGTGAAGGCATAGATCTTGGTGTCGTAGATCTCGCTGTCGTAATAGAAATTCTCGGAGACGAAGACCCCGCCCTCGCGGTCCTCGCCGATCACGTAGGAACGCTCCGGACTGGCGTGCTTGAGCCGCAGCAGGCCGTCGGCGTCGGTGTTGCCGCTGCTCATCACGCCCAGGCCGTCGGTCCACAGCACCTTGGTGTCGGGCACCGGGGTGCCTTCGTGCTTGCGTGCGGTCCAGACCAGCAGCTCGTCGCCGGCGACCTTGCTCACCGCCACGCTGTTGGAGACGAACACCACGGTGGTGGCGCGGTACTTGCCGACCAGCGCCTCGACCAGGTACAGGCCCGGCTTCAGCTTGCCCAGCGGGATGTAGACATTGCCCGGCACGACGTTGATGAACTCGCTGGAGGAACCGGCCAGCTTGACGTCCTGCGGCGGCTCGATGGGCTTGGCGTCCCACAGCGGATAGCGGAACTGGCTGACCAGCGGCAGGCCGGGAATCGGCGCGTATTGCGGCTGCGCGTCGTAGGGCGTCGGCGCGGTCATGGCGTTGCCCATCTTCAGCTCGGGCACCGCCTCGGTGACCTGTTGCCGCGACTCGTAGGAGAAGGCGCGCTGCATCACCCGGCGCGACTTGCGATACCAGTTGTCCCAGAGATAGGCCAGGGTGTTCGACAGACCTTCGCCCTTGAACTGCCCCTCGGCCAGTACCCGGTGCAGGTTCTTCTGCCGCTTGAGGAACTCCAGCGGCTGTTCGATCCGGTACAGGCGCACGTCGACCCCGCCATAGGGCTCCATGCGGTAGCGCCGGTAGTCGCGGCCGGGCGCTTCGAGACGGACCCGCGCTTCCTCGTCGGTGGCGAAGCTGCTGTCGGCGAGCAGGAAGAAGGATTCGCCGGCCATCGGCGTGTAGCCGCTCGGTTCCACCGTGTCTTCCGCCTGGACGGCGGCGAACGGCAGCAGGACCAGGGCGGCGACCGCCAGGCTACGGCTGAAACGGCGCAGGTTGCTCATTGCTGTGGTCTTCACTGGGACGCGATTCATTGAGAGAGGAAAGCCAGCCGATAGATGCCGATAAAGTTGGGATTGGATTCGTCGGGGATCCATCGGGTGTCCTTCCATGTCATGAGTTGTTGCAGGCTGACCGAGCGCATGCCGTTGTCGGTCGGGGTACTGCTGCCGGTGTGATAGGCGATGGAGCGACCCATCCAGATCATCAGGTGCTGGTCGTCGCCCTGGTCGTAGAACATCAGGTCGCCGGGGCGCGCCTGGTTGAGGTCGCGACCGACCAGCCGGCTGTTGAACTGCACCAGCTTGATCGCATTCACGTAGGGCCCGACCTGGCCGCCCCCCTGCTGCCAGTTCTGCGCCAGGCGCCGTTGCTCGGGACTGAGCACCAGCTCCGGGGGCAGGTAGCGGTTGGACAGGCCGTTGGCGCGCAGCCACTTGCCATCGTGGACTTTCAGCGCCTCGTTGGCGGCGAAGCGCACCAGGCCGGCGCAGTCCTGCTGGTGCCAGCGCGGACTCGGCCCTTGGCGCAACTGTTCCTGGGCGATGCGCACGAACCAGGCGCGGAACACCTGCGATTGCTGCGGGTCGAGCGCTACCGCGGGCTCGCCGCGGGCAACGCCACTGGCCAGCAGGAACAGCGCCAGGCCGAAGGCAGTCAGGCGTCTCACAGTGACCGCCATTCCAGCGGCAGCCATTGCCACGGCGCGTTGGCCTGGCTTCCGGCAGGCAGGCCGAGGGCGTAGCTGCCCTTGCCGGCCAGGGTTTTCAGGCGCGGCATCAGGTAGGTGTCGGCGGCATTGCGGAATACCGGCTCCATGTCCTGCGGCAGGCTGTCGAGGGTTTCCCGCTGCAGCAGTTCGGAGAGCGGCTGCGGCGCCAGGTAGGCTGGCACCAGCGCATCCTTCGGCAACACTTCGGCGAGCGGCGGATAGCGCTTGTCGAGGGTGTCCAGGGCCTTGCCGAGCAACTGGTCGTCGAGGGAGAACAGCAGGGTCTGGCCATGGCGCGCCATGCCGATGCGGAAGAACGCGCGGCCGCTGATGCTGTCCGGGTTGTCCGCCTGGCTGGCCGGATAGGCGCCGAAGTTCGAGCTGACCTGGCGGGTCCAGCGGCGGGTCTGGCCATCCACCCGGTCGTCCACCGGGAAGCTGCCACCCTCGACCTTGGCTTCCTTCGCGCCGATCACGCGGCCGAACAGCTTGCCCAGCTCGTCGTCGAGTTCGGCACTCGCCGGCGCGCTCAACTGGCCCACCAACAGCGGCGAATGCAGCCGCGAACTGGCGTACCAGCAGAGACCGGCGGCGCCGCTGAGATGCTCGGAGAAGGCCTGGGCCATCTTCTGCTCGGCCCCCAGGCGCTCCAGCATCACCCCGTACAGGCCGGGGGTGACCGGCAGCGCCACGCAGGCGCTGGCGCCCATCGGCATGGCCTGCCAGACCGGGGCGAAGTCCAGCGGCGGCTGGCGTTCCACCTCGTTCAGCGCCAGGTAGCTGCTCCAGCCCTGCTCGCCCTTCTCGAAGCGCACCCCGGCGAAGCTCGGGATGAAGCGCTGGTAGCCCATGGCCAGGACGCTTGCATCGAGGGTGATGCGCTGGCGCAGCTCACCGCGGCCCGGCAGGCCGAAGCGCTCGGGGAACAGCTCGTCGCCGTCGAGCAGTGCCTCCAGGTCTTCGCTGGCCGGTCCGTTCAGCGGGCTGTCGTCGCTTTCGCCACCATCGTCGAAGAGCATCCGTGGGTTCGACAACAACAACAGCCGGTCACCCTTGGACAGGAACAGCATCGCCTTGTCGTTGCCGTAGCGCAGGCGATAGACCGAGGTTCCCGCCAGCTCGCCGACCTTGCGCAACTGCTGGTCGTCGGCGGCGATATGGGCCAGCGGCTCGAGCACCCGCGCCAGGCCGCCGCGCTTGAGCACCACCACGAAGTCGCGCAGGCGGCCGTCGGCGCCGCGCCAGAGGGCGACCTGGGCCGGTTGGTCGAGCAGTTCCTCGACCAGGCTGTCCTTCAGGGTCAGGTCGTGCTCGTAGATGATCCGCCGCAACGTACCGGTCAGGCCGAGGCGGTCGCCATTGTTCTCGTAATAGAAGACGAAGTCCTCGGTCAGGGTGTCGCGCAGCAACGGCACCTCGAGGATTTCCTTCGGCAGGCGGCTCAGCGACACGCTCTCGATCAGCGCGTCGGGCTTGCGCAGGTCGCGGTAGGCACGCGGCGCGTCGGCGTCCGCGGGTGCCTGGGCGCCGATCGGCTGGCCGAGGTCCTCTTCGGCCGGGCGCCCTCCGCCGAGCTGCTCCAGCCAGCCCATCTGCCAGGCCAGCACACCGCCGGCGGCCAGCGCGGCGACGATCCCCAGCACCGGCCACAGGGCGCTTCGGGTGCGCGCAGCGGCGGGCGCAGGGGTTCCGTTGGCAGGGCTGGGGGTGTTGTTCTCGCTCATGGTTCGCTAATCCCGTGTCATCCGTACGAGGGGATGCTTCAGTAGGTAAAGGTCTTGACCAGCACCAGGTCGCCGATGGTGCGCAGGGGCACGACGAAGGTCTCGTGCTTCTCGTCGACGCTGTTTTCGTTGAACACCAGGTTGACCTGCGCGGTGATCACGTCCTGTACGTTGCTGCCGGCCTGGAAGTTGTAGCCCTGGTTGTTGAGGTTGCCCCAGTAGTTCACGTAGATCAGGTAGGTGCCGTGCAGCGGCGCGCCCATGGTGAACATCTCCGGGCCGGGCCCGTCGACGCCGTCCGGATCGAGGCCGCCGCTGTTGCTCAAGCGCGGATGCGCCCAGTAGGCGTGCTGGCCATCGGGGGTGACGATATGCAGGTCAAGCTCGGCCTTCGGATCGTCCCAACCCAGCACCACGCGCACGCGCGGCGGCAGTTGGGAGCGATTGGCCTCGTAGAACTGTACGCGCTTGAGGATCTTGCCGTCGGCGCTGCCGACCTGGACGCCGTTGGAGCCGTGGCCGAACGCATAGGGGCGGACGAAGCGCCCGGCGCCGTCGGTATAGAGAGGGAGAGGATTGCCGTTGACCACCAGGCGCTGGGCGCGCTCGGTGCCGACCAATTCGCGCAGGTGTCCTTCGATCAGGCTGCGGCCGCGCTGGCCGCCGCGATCGATGGGCGGAGTCGGATAGGCGACACGCGGGGCATCGGGCTGTTCGAGCAGGCCGGAATAGCGCCAGCCTGCCGTCGGACCATCCAGGTCCACCGAAGGCTCGGCTAGTGCAGGCAGCCCGAAGGCCAGTCCGAACAACACCGACAGGCAGCCGGAACTCGAACCGAAGATACGCATGATCAATCCCTGGTCGTGCGATTCATGAAAGCTGCATCTTAACGATTGCGCTGTCCGCTGGATATCCCCGGCGACCGGCGGAATGTGCGAAATCCACCGCGATTCGACGGAAAGCGGAAAGCTCAGGGGGCGCCATGCGGCGCCCCCGGCGTCATTTACGCTTCAGCGCCGTACCGGCCGCTTCTGCAGCTTGCGCTGCAAGGTCCGTCGATGCATGCCCAGGGCGCGGGCGGTGGCGGAGATGTTGCCCTCGTGCTCGGCGAGCACGCGCTGGATGTGCTCCCATTGCAGGCGATCCACCGACATCGGGTTTTCCGGCACCAGGGTGTCCAGGTCGGCGTGCTCGGAGAGCAGCGCGGCCAGCACGTCATCGGCATCCGCCGGCTTGCACAGGTAGTTGCAGGCGCCGCGCTTGATCGCCTCCACCGCGGTGGCGATGCTGGAATAGCCGGTGAGGATCACCACCCGCATGTCCGCGTGCAGCTCCAGCAGCTTCGGCAGCAGCACCAGGCCGGAGTCGCCTTCCATCTTCAGGTCGAGCACGGCATAGTCCGGCGTATCCTGCTGGGCCAGCGCCAGGCCTTCCTCGGCGGAGCCCGCGGTGCTGACCCGCAGGCCGCGACGGCTCATGGCCCGCGCCAGGACCCGGGTAAAGGTGGGATCGTCGTCCACCAGCAGGAGATGGGGATGTTCTTCCCCTTCGAAGAGCAGCTCTTCAGACATAGGCAGGGCCTCTCAGACGGATCACTCAAGCCATTCCGTAGCTGCGCGGCAAGCGCAGTTCGGTCAGAGTGCCGCCATCTTCGTGGTTATACAACTTCACCGTTCCACCAGCGCGGGTCACGCTGGCCTGACTGAGAAACAGGCCGAGGCCGAAGCCCTTGCCCTTGGTGGTGAAGAACGGTTTGCCGATCTGTTCGGCGATCGCCAGGGGCACCCCGACGCCGTGGTCGCGGATACTCAGGCAGATACTGCTGCTGTCCCAGTCCAGGCGGATGTCGAGGTCGTCGGGACAGGCGTCCGCCGCATTGTTCAGCAGGTTCAGCAGAGCCTGGCTGAGGTCGGTCGGCGGGGTCAGGCGCGGCGCGGAGCCGAGGCCCAGGCACTGGTAGCGGTAGGAGGCCTCCGGACGCATCAGGTGCCAGCGGCGCAGCACCGATTCCAGCCATTCCGCGGCGCTTTGCTCTTCGATCGCCTGGCGACGGTCGGCCTCGGCCGCCCGTACCAGTTGCTGGAGGGTGTGCTTGCACTGCTTGACCTGTTCCTGGAGCAATGCCAGGTCTTCCTGCAGGGTCGGGTCCTGCGGGCGCTCCTGGCGCAACTCGTTGAGCAGCACGCTCATGGTCGCCAGCGGCGTACCCAGTTCGTGCGCGGCACCGGCCGCCTGGGTGGCCACCGCGAGCAACTGCTGGTCGCGCATGCTTTCCTCGCGCCGCTCGGCCTGCATGTGCGCCTGCCAGCGCAGCGCCTCGGACATCTTCACCACGAAGAAGGTGATGAAGGCCGCCGACAGGGCGAAGTTCAGCCACATGCCGAACAGGTGCAGGTTGATCAGCATCGCCTCGTGCTGAACCGCCTGCAGGTGCAGCGGGTGGTACCAGATCAGCAGCAGGGTGTAGCCGGTCAGGGCCAGGCCGGAGAGCACCATGGAGTAGATCCAGGGCAGGGTCGCAGCGGCGATGGTCAGCGGTACCAGGTAATAGGAGACGAAGGGGTTGGTCGAGCCGCCCGAGTAATACAGCAAGGTGCTGTGGATGATCAGGTCGCAGGCCAGTTGTACCGCGTATTCCTGGTCGGTCACCGGCCACGGCGCGCGCAGGCGCAGCGCGGTGAACAGGATCAGGCAGGCGGACAGGCCAAGGGTCAGGCCGAGCGCCAGCCACGGCAGCGGCAACAGGTCGGAGAGCCAGGCGAAACCCACCGAGCCGGCCTGCGCGGCCAGCACGAGAATACGGATGAGGAGCAGACGGCCAAGGTTCTGGCGACTGGCGGAGAGCAGGAAAACCGGTGCGCGCATGTTTTCTTCCGGAATAAGCGCGAGTATAGCCAAGACGCTGTCGGCAACTCTGCGGCAAAGTGACTCAGAAACCTCGCAGATCGCCATCCTGCCCTGTTTCGCCGACCGCTGTCAGGGCTCAGATCAGTAAATTTCGCGTTTTTCCCGAAATCGCCTAACCCGTTCCGGGAAAAGCCTTCGTCTCATGGTCCAAGACTGGCGTATAGGCGTGTTTGCCGCGCCTGCCGGAACGATGCTCTACAGTGTGAATTCAGCCTTAGTACAAGGAGTTGCCCAATGTCTGCGATTTCCCGCCTGGCCGCCGCCGTCACCCTCTGCGCCGCCAGCCTCTCGGCCGTCGCCGAGGAAGCGCCGCGCTACAACCAGGTCTCGCTGCACGCCGAAGTCAGCCAGCAGGTGGCCCACGACCTGATGCAGGTCACCCTCTACAGCGAAAACCAGGGCAGCGATCCGGCCAAGCTCGCCGCCGAGACCACCAGCGTCCTCAACGCCGCCGTCGCCGACGCGCGCAAGGTCAAGGGCGTGACCATCAGCCTGGGCAGTCGCAACAGCTATCCGGTCTACGACGACAAGGGCCAGAAGATCACCGGCTGGCGCGAGCGCGCCGAGCTGCGCCTGGAAAGCTCCGACTTCGCCGCCCTCGGCCAGCTTTCCGCCGACCTGCTGGGCAAGCTGAAGATGGGCGGCATGGACTTCAGCATCGCCGATGCGACCCGCAAGAAGAACGAGGACCAATTGATGAAAGGCGCCGTGGACGCGTTCAAGGAGCGCGCCCAGTTGCTCACCGAGGCGCTCGGCGGCAAGGGCTACAAGCTGGTCAGCCTGAGCGTGAACAGCGCCGGCGCACCGCGCCCGTACCCGGTGATGCGGATGGCGGCGATGAAGGCCGACGCCAGCTTCGGTGGCGCCCAGGCGCCGGAGATCGAGGCAGGAACCAGCCAGGTCACGGTCAACGCCGACGGCGTGATCGAGGTGCAGATGCCCTGATCCGGCCGGCGCGCACCACAAGAGGCAGCCTCCGGGCTGCCTCTTGCGTTTCCACTGTCTCTCGCGCAGCAAACGCGGCCTGCGTCGCGTTTGCGGAAATTCGAAAATGCGACATTCCCTTTCAATCGGATAACAACATCTACACTGAACCGACCTCGACGCTTGCGGCCGGCACACGCCCTGCATAGCTTCGCGCAAGACAGCTCACGAGGCTGTCCCTCGCAGACAATCAAAATAACCAGAGGTCACTCCATGCGTAGAAACGCCGTCATCCGCTCCGCGATCATGCCCTCGCTGCTCGGCGCAGCGCTGGTCGCCGCCGTTCCCCAGGCCTTCGCCAGCAACCTGATCTTCTGCTCGGAAGGCAGCCCGGCCGGCTTCGATCCCGCCCAATACACCACCGGTACCGATTTCGACGCCGCGGCGGAAACCGTCTTCAACCGCCTGACCCAGTTCGAGCGCGGCGGCACCAAGGTCCTTCCCGGCCTCGCGGAAAGCTGGGACGTCAGCGACGACGGCAAGACCTATACCTTCCACCTGCGCAAGGGCGTGAAGTTCCACAGCACCGACTACTTCAAGCCGACCCGCGAATTCAACGCCGACGACGTGCTGTTCACCTTCGAACGCATGCTCGACAAGGATCATCCGTTCCGCAAGGCCTACCCCACCGAGTTTCCCTACTTCACCGACATGGGCCTGGACAAGAACATCGCCAGGGTCGAGAAGCTCGACGAGCACAGGGTGAAGTTCACCCTCAACGAGGTCGACGCCGCCTTCATCCAGAACCTGGCGATGCCCTTCCCATCGATCCAGTCCGCCGAATACGCCGCGCAACTGCTCAAGCAGGGCAAGGCCAGCGACATCAACCAGAAGCCGATCGGCACCGGCCCGTTCGTGTTCAGCCGCTACCAGAAGGATGCGCAGATCCGTTTCAAGGGCAACAAGGACTACTGGAAGCCGGACGAGGTGAAGGTCGACAACCTGATCTTCGCCATCAACACCGACGCCTCGGTGCGCGCGCAGAAGCTCAAGGCCGGCGAGTGCCAGATCACCCTCAACCCGCGCCCCGCCGACCTCGACGCGCTGAAGAAGGACCCGAACCTGAACCTGCCGTCGCAGGCCGGCTTCAACCTCGGCTACATCGCCTACAACGTCACCCACAAGCCCTTCGACAAGCTGGAAGTACGCCAGGCGCTGGACATGGCGGTGAACAAGAAGGCCATCATCGACGCCGTCTACCAGGGCGCCGGCCAGTTGGCCAGCAACGGCATGCCGCCGACCCAGTGGTCCTACGACGAGACCATCAAGGACGCGCCCTACGATCCGGCCAAGGCCAGGGAGCTGCTGAAGAAGGCCGGCGTCGCCGAAGGCACCGAGATCACCCTGTGGGCCATGCCGGTACAACGCCCCTACAACCCCAACGCCAAGCTGATGGCGGAAATGCTGCAGAACGATTGGGCGAAGATCGGTATCAAGGCGAAGATCGTCACCTACGAATGGGGCGAATACATCAAGCGCGCCAAGGGCGGCGAGCATGACGCCATGCTGATCGGCTGGAGCGGCGACAACGGCGACCCGGACAACTGGCTCGGCACCCTCTACGGCTGCGACGCGGTGGACGGCAACAACTTCTCCAAATGGTGCGACGCCGGCTACGACAAGCTGGTCAAGGATGCCAAGCGCACCACCGACCAGGGCAAGCGCACCGAGCTGTACAAGCAGGCCCAGCACATCCTCAAG